>CAVZPM010000035.1:0-75375 GCA_963777155.1 Candidatus Bathyarchaeota archaeon | reverse complement strand
CCTTCAACCCAACCAAATCACGAATACGCGCTATGCGCATAGGTCCATTAGTAAACCTTGCAGTTACCTGCAGACACTGCGAAGACCCAGCATGCGTAGCAGCTTGCCCAAGAGACGCTCTGAAACAAGAATGTGATAGCGGCATAATTCGTGTTGACGAAAACGCATGCAACGGCTGCGGATGGTGCATCAGCGCATGCCAATTCGGCGCCATGAACATGCATCCAGAAAAAAAAGTAGTATTCACCTGTAATAGTTGCACCGACAACGAAACCAAAGAACCCCAATGCGTCAAATGGTGCCCAGAAGAAGCCCTGACCTTTGTCAGTGCAGAGACATTAGCACAGAAGTACCGGCAGAAAGCGGTCAAGAACCTGTTCCAAACAGCCGAAGCAGAAGCCAACAAAACAAAATGAATATCAATTCCTTTGCGCTTTAGCGCCAACTTTTCTTTAATAATTTTTTTCTTTATCTTGTAGATGTCAAAAGCGTTTTCTTTTTTTTGATGCGTTCAATTTGATAGTCGAGTTCGGTTGAGTCGGCTGGTGTGTACCATCGGTTGTAGTAGTGGCTGTTAATTTGTTTTTGAGCAATCATCCGTTCTTTTTCCCGTTTACCAGAGTGCTTATAATGGTATTTCCAGAGGATTGGTATAGCGATGCCTGAGCCAAAAACTAAGACAAAGATAGCGCTGACCCAAAGAACTCGTATGTTAAGGGCTAAAATAATAAAAAAAATGTAGATGGCAAAGGTGAATCCGTAGTAGAGTAGAATTTTTTTAGGCATTTTTTTCCTCGAGAAATATGATAGTTTTCCTTTTTAAGTTTAAACTATGGTTTAGCCGCCTGTCATCAGCGACATCAAAATGACGCTGTCGCGATCTTTGAGAGGGGTGTTTAAACCATTGAGTTGGTCCATCAAAACGCCGTTGACCATAGCGACAAAGGAGGCTTTCATCTCTTTCTTGACTGGGTCATAGACTTCTTGAGTGAATGGTTTTCCGTAGTCCTCAGCGATTTTGTCGAGAAGTACTGACAGAACGGTTTTGTCTGGCAATGTGAATTCGTCTTGGCTTGTGTTTGTATAGGATTTAACTAAGCTGATGTAGTGTACTTTCACCTGCATTTTCTCGCCTCCTGCTCTAGTTTATTGTTTGTTGTTGGGTTCTGATATTTCTTTTCTTTCTTAGCACGGTTTTTGCCCACAAAAACATTACATTGCGTTATGCCTGAAAATACATGACGGCGTTTTGACCTTCATAGAAACCCGTGAATTTCTAAACTAAGAACCCATTAACTTAATATATTGTTCAACCGCACTAAATATTCAAAACTCTTGGAGGAACAAGGTTTGCTAGGTTACGCAGGAACAATCTTATACATTAATTTAACCACAGGCAAAACTCGCACCGAAAAATTAAGCGAGGAAGTCGCCAAAAAATACATCGGCGGCATCGGCCTTGGTATGAACCTTTGGTTATCCAACTCAAAAGCAGGCGTTGACCCGCTTAGCGCAGAAAACCCACTTGTACTAGCTGTTGGTCCAGTTTCAGGAACTATGTTTCCGACTGGCGGAAATGGTCACGCATTCATTTCTAAGTCACCAGAAACAAACGGTGTCGGAGAAGCAGTAAGCCACGGCACCTTTGGAGCTGAAATGAAAAGGGCAGGATATGACGCTGTAATTTTAACAGGTAAGGCTGAAAAGCCCATTTACATCTGGATTGACGACGATACAGTCCAACTGCTTGATGCTTCAAACGTTTGGGGTAAATCACCCTTCGAAACTGAAGATGCTATAAAAGCTGAAATAGGCGACTACTACATCCGCGTAGCATCTATCGGTTTAGCAGGTGAAAAGCAATCAAAAATTGCCTGTATAATAAACGAGAAAACCCGTGCAGCCGGACGAACTGGGCTTGGCGCAGTTATGGGAAGCAAGAACGTAAAAGCTATCGCTGTCCGCGGAACCCGCGATATAATGGTCGCTAAACCTGAAGAATTCATAGAGATGGTCAAGGAGTTCCATGAACGCATGAAAGGCCCAGCAGCCCAGAAATATCGAACCCTTGGAACAACCGAAAACCTCATGACCCAAAATAACCTAACTTGTTTACCCACACGCAACTTCAACAACTCACATTTTGAAAATGCTCAAAAAGTCAGCGCTGAAGTACTCAACGAACGCTACATAACAAAAATCATCGCTTGCAACTCATGCGCCATGCGCTGCGAGCACGAAGCCCTCATACGCGAAGGACCTTTCAAAGGTACTTTGGCACGTATGGAATATGACAACCTATGGGCGTTGGGACCCAACTGCGGCGTAGACAAACTAGACGCAATAATAAAAGCTGCAGAACTCTGCAACTACTACGGCCTTGACGCACAAAGCGTCGGCGTAACAATCAGTTTCGTAATGGACTGCCACGAAAAAGGCATCCTCACCCACGAAGAGCTTGGCGGGTTAGACGCCCACTTCGGAAACGCAGAAGCACTCATACAATTAATTGAGAAAATCGGGAAACGCGAAGGAATCGGCGAAATGCTGGCTGACGGAGTAAAGATTGCAGCCGAAAAAATCGGCAAGGACTCCATGAAACTTGCTATGCAAATCAAAGGCTTAGAAGTCACGGGTTATGACCTGCGCTGTCTAAAAACAGCCGCTTTAGGTTCCGCGGTGTCCTTCAGGGGCGCAGACCAAAACAGAAGCGGCGCTTACACCTTCGATCTGAAAGGCGACGTTAACAGGCTGAAAGCAGAAAAAGGCAGAGGCAAACTAGTCAAAGATGCCGAAGACGTCTATGCATTGATCGATTCGCTTATCATATGCAAAAACGCTAAAGGAACCCTCTACAAAGAGCTCCCTGAAATGGCCAAACTGTACAGTCTAGTCACGGGCGAGGCTGTAACTGCAGACGAACTTAAAGTTGCCGGCGAACGAATCAATACACTTGCCAAACTCATCAACACCCGAGAAGGACTTGGCAGAAAAGACGACACGTTGCCCTGGAAAGTCATGAATCAACCAATAAGCGATGACGGACCAGTAAAAGGCGCCGTTGTAACCCAAGACGAACTTGACCTTATGCTTGACGACTATTATCAAGCTCGCGGTTGGAACGTTGAAGGCGTACCCACAAAAGCCAAGTTACACGCGTTAGGAATGCAAGATTACCAGGACATAATTGATACAAAAGAGGCTTAAAACAATGGTTAAAATCCATGAAAGAAAATTTGTCTCTACTGACCCAGAGAAATGCGTTGGTTGCCAAATATGCGAGTATGCTTGCTCCTACACAAAAGAAAAAGCCTTTAACCCACTCAAATCACGCATACGCGTCGTCAGAGTTAACCAATTGGCAAACATGGCTGTTACATGCAGACTCTGCGAAGAGCCAGCGTGCGTGGCAGCTTGTCCAAGAGATGCACTTACACAATCAAAAGATACTGGAAACATCGTTTTAGACAAGGACAAATGTAACGGTTGCGGCTGGTGTATCGAAGCATGCGACTATGGTGCCATTATGCTACATCCAGAAAGCAAAGTAGTCTACGTCTGCGATATGTGCAAGGATAAACCTGATGGGCCTCAATGCGTTAAATGGTGTCCAGAAGAAGCCATAACCGTTGTTACTAGCGACGTTCTTGCCCAGAAAGCAAGGATTAGTGCAATCAAGAAACTCTTCCAAGAAAAAGAGTAAAAAAGCGGTTTCTTATTCCCTATATTCTTTTAAGAATTCGCGGAATACGTTCCGCTGAGAGTATTCTTTCAACGTGGAATCACCTTTGGAAAACCTTTTAATGGTCTCAAGTAACTGTAGAAAACAGAAATTTGCGTAGGATGCCCTGCTTTGTTTGACCAACTGCTAACCACAATAATCCTTGGTTTAATTCAAGGTTTAGCCGAATGGCTACCTATCTCCAGCACCGCGCATCTAAGAGTTGCCGAGCACTTCTTAGGTTTCCAAGCAACACCGCTTTTTAATGTCTTCTTGCATGTGGGCACCTTGGGCGTTGTCATTTTCTATTTTAGGCACGACATAAAAGTTATCCTCACAGCGCTGGTGCGTCGGGATTTTCACTCTGAACATGGTCGATTTATCCCCTTAATCGTCGTTGCCACTATCCCCACAGGCATAATTGGTCTACTCTACGACAAGTTCTTGGCCGACAACTATCAAACCCTCCTAATCATCGGAGTCACTTTCATAATCGGCGCTGCCCTGCTGTTTGCCTCCAAATATGGCAAAGAAAACCAAACCCAAATCACCTACCGTAAAGCCCTAATCATGGGTGCCGCCCAAGGAGCGGCTGGCTTTCCAGGCTTATCCAGAAGCGGCTCTACAATATCCAGCGGCTTATTGCTGGGTGTCAAACGCGAGATGGTTTTCAAATTCTCTTTTCTGCTTTCTATCCCAGCTATAATCGGCGACTTGGCAGTAGAAGCTTACTTGCAGAATGGAACTTTGGCTCAAGGAGTAGGCGTTAACGTAATTGATCTGACAGTGGGTTTATCGATCACGGCAGCTGCAGGCTACTTAGCTATTGTTATGGTGAAAAAGCTTGTGTTGACCAAAAGATTCCATTATTTTGCGGCCTATACGTTTACCCTTGGAGTAATCTTGATTGCCTTAGCTCTCTTTGGATTCTAAGAAGCCTTCTTACGTAGTTTACTGTAGTTTGGAAAAGTAAGGTTTCTCTAAAAATTGCCTAAGAATGACAGAAAAGTTTCCTACATAACAAAGAAACCAATGTATCGTTAAGTCTCTGGCGTGTTTGTTCACAACTTGACAAAGGCATTAGAAGTAGTCTTCTGCGGAATTTGCTGGACGACTACTATTAAGTTAATACGATTAAACCTATCGTTTAATGATTTTTTCTAAATCATCAATGAAGTGCTCAAATACCTTGATACCGCCACTCCAGAACTCTGGCGTCGTCACGTTTAAACCGACAACTTCGCCTATCTCCAACGGTGACAAGCTGCCTCCCGCAGACAGCATTTTCACAAGCTTGGGAACAAACGCTCTGCCCTCCTCCAGATACCGCTCATACAACGAGTAGACGAACATTTGGGCGTAGACGTAGGGGTAGTTGTAGAAGCGGTAGTTTGCCATGAAATAATGGGGTTTCATGGTCCATTCCGCCTCCATTTCAGGGAACCAGGTAACGGCGTCACCAAAGATGCGGTCGCGGCTTCTTGTCCAGTGGTTGCAGATTTTTGAGTAATCTAAGTATTCACCCTGCTCGATTGACTGATAGAGTGCCTGCTCAAACCAAACTCGAGCGGTCACCTGGAAAGCCGTCATACCTACCTCATCCAAAATCAAGCATAGTAGCCTCTTACGTTCCACATCCGATTTAGCCCCATCCAAGAGCAAATCTGTAAGCAACAGTTCACCGAAAATCGAAGCGGTCTCCGCAACAGTCGAGGGCACATTGGTGTTTAGCAGGGTTTGGTTCCTTGACATGTACCAGTCGTGGGTTGCGTGGCCAAGTTCATGCGCCAACGTGAAGACATCGGTTAAAGTGCCGTTGAAGCTCTGCAAGATGTAAGCGGATTTGCCGTTGTAGTGGCTTGCGCAGAAGGCTCCATTACGTTTGCCAAACCTCGGTGTTGCGTCGATGCGTTGTTTACTAAACATTTCTTTTACAGCGGTTGCGTATTGAGGGCTGAAGCAGCTATAGGCTTCCACGATTAAGTCTTGGGCTTGTTGATAAGTGAATTTCTGCTCTGGCGAGTTCGGAAGAGGCGCTACTATGTCATGGTTACCCAGCACTGGCAAACCCATCAGTTTCGCCTTCAATTTGAGGTAACGCCGATAAGACGCTGCACCTTTCTCCACTGTTGCTACCAAATTCTCGATTATGACTTGTTCTATGTCGTTGTTGAGTAAGCTGGACTCCATGGGCGAACTGTATTTTCTGCGTTTTGACACAGATACCCAGTCGTTACAGATGCTTCGGAGCGCAGCTGAGAAGACTTCGTTGTCTTTACCCAAAAGCCCATAGATTGAACGGTTGGCAGATTCACGTGTGGCTCGATCGGAATGAGATAAGAGTCCGTTGGCTTCGCCGTAGCTAAGAGTCTTCTTTTCGCCTATAACAACGACTTCGAAGAGACGCGTATTGAGCCATTTACTCTGCAATTCCTCCCAAGCGTTCACGCCGAACTGATCCTTCTCAATAATCAGCTGCTCCTCAACCTCACTGAGTTGATGTTCAACACGGCGCAGAACACGCTGCAACATATGTCTGTAATTGGCTAGAGTCGGGTCATCTATTAGCTTGGGGTTAGCTTTGATTGCCTTGCCCAATTCGAGTGAATAAAATGCGAGCTGTTTGCTGATTTTGGCGTTGAGTTTGTCCACCCGGTCGTTTAGTGCCTGCGCCTGTGGTTGAGTCATGTCTGCCGCAAAGGTAAGGCTGGAGTAAAGCGCTACGTTGCCGAATTTTGCTTCAAACGCCTCAACCTCACGGAAGCATCCCAGCAAACCCTTCGGGGTTAGGTCGCTTATTTTTCCGCGGTATTTACGCTCAAACTCGTTTGCCTCTGCTGTGGCTTGGGTAATGGCTTCTTCGATTTTTGGAGAAGTTATACTTGGGAATAGCTCGGTTAAGTTCCATGTGACTTGCTGTGCGCTCACGATGTATGCCTCGTCTAGGCTAGTTTTCGGCTGGGTTATTTTGGATTTCTGTCCCAAGGAATTTTTCCAGGGTTTAATTTAAAATTATAAAAAAATACGAAAAAAGGGAACAAAAAAGCTTCTGAGGGTTACTCAGATTTTTTGTTCTTAACAGATTTGTTGTTCGAAGGCTTCAAGCATTATTTTGTTGCCTTTTTTGACGGTGACGTTGTCGGTTCCGCAGATTGGGCAGGGAACAAACTCGTGTTCTCCGATTGCGTCGAATTCAAAGTTCTCGTTGCACTGTGGGCAATGGAACAGTATCGATGCTACGACTGTGTTTTTCATTGTTTTTCCTCCTTATCAGTTTAGGTTTAGGTATGCAATTAAGCGTGTCATTGTAGTTTTTGAGGACTATATAGAAACAGCTTACTTGTATCTTACAACATACATCTGTTGGCTATGGTATTAACTTTGTGTATGAATAATACATGTTAGACTTTAAATCTGCAAATCCCTTGCCGAAAAATATCTTTTCGGGCGCTCAAGTCAAACTCTATGATCGAAATTCTTTTTCAGCAATGTCTACTTGTTTTTCCAGCGTTTCTCTGTAGTGATCTACCTGGTTTTCTTTGAGGACGGCTTCACTGGCCTTAAGACTCTTCAAAAGTTCCTTGTCACTCATGTTTACCAAGGTTTCAGCAAGTTCTTCGATGAGCTTACGGATTTCGAAAAGTTCCAAAGCTATGACCTTGAGGTTTCTTTTGTCCTCCTCTGTGAAGACTGTAACCAACCAAGCCACCAAGCAAGAGTTTACCTTTTACAAGGGTTGGGCTGTATTAAAATTTCCCTATAAAAAACTCTAAATGGTTGTTGGTGCTACGGGCAGGATTTGAACCTGCGAACCCCTGAGGGAAAGGATTTCCCATTTGGGCGCTTAAGTCAAAGCGTCGAGATCTTGAGTCCTTCACCTTTGACCTAGCTTGGTTACCGTAGCAACGTTTCGAATAGAAAACTGTCAGGCTCCGTCTTATTAATCATTTCCCGTCTACCACAAAAGTAAAAACAACCAAGGCATGATACATAGAGACAATGCATAACCAGCACAGAATAGTTATTGGCAACAGCCAACAAATGCCCGAGCTCGTCGACGGTAGCATCCAGTTGATGGTGACTTCCCCGCCCTACCCCATGATAGGTATGTGGGATGAGCTTTTTGCTAAGGCTGACCCTAAAATCAAGGAATTGTTCAATAAATTTAATGCAAATGGCGGAGAAGAAACCGTGCGGCAAATCTACACAGCTATGCACGAACACTTGGCAAAAATTTGGGCTGAAACCTACCGTGTCCTAGTGGACGGAGGCATTGCATGCATAAATATCGGCGATGCAACCAGGAGTATCAATGGCAAATTCCAAGTTTTCCCCAACCACTCACGTATAACCGAAACTTGTGAAAAAATCGGCTTCAGCGCGTTGCCTTACATTCTATGGAAAAAACCCACCACCAAACCCATGTATAAGGGTAAAGGCGCCTTTTTGGGCTCAGGTTTTCTGCCTCCAAATGCTTATGTTACTTTGGATTGTGAGTTTATTTTGCTGTTTAGGAAGGGAAAACTTAGAAAGTTTCCACCTCACGACAAAGAGCGTTATGATAGTGCATTCACAAAGACTCAGCGTGATGAATGGTTTAGTCAAATCTGGGCTTTTAAGGGTACACGGCAAACCGTCAACGAACTGGAACGCCGAACCGCCGCCTATCCCGAAGAAATCGCTGACCGCCTAATCCGAATGTTTAGCGTCAGAGGCGAAACCGTGCTTGATCCATTCTTGGGCTCAGGAACAACTACTAAAATGGCGATGAAAAACGAACGCAATAGCTTTGGTTACGAAGTAGATGAAAAACTGCTTCCAGTTATAACTAGGAAAACTGACTGTCACAACGAGAAAGATTCAGTTGTAGAAATAATCACCAGAAAAAAATGAAACAGAATCAATTAAAGCGGTTGGCAATTTTTTAATATAACGTTAGCTATTAGCTGACAAAAAGGTATAAGCCTAAATGGTTAAGAAAGACTTAGACGTCAGAAAACCCATGGGGTTTGGCAATACTTCCAGAAGGTTTGCCCAATCTAACAGACGTGTAAAGGGTAGTATTGCTAAGGATCGCTTTGCGTTTGACCAATCAATGCAGGGACACGACTGTCAGAAAATTCGTGATGGTGGTGACTTTGTGGTTCAGAAACGCGATTTTTTTGGGAACAAAGTTGGTGAACCCACGGTTTTCGAGGTTAAAACTGGTTATTCGAAGTTGACTGAATCGCAGGAAAAGAGAAAGCGCCAGTTGGGTAGGAATCGTTACAAGATTGTCAGATACTAGTTTTCCACTTTTAGTTATTCAACACAAAACCAAAGGTTTTTTGAAGGATTAAAATATGAAAGTTTAATAACGCTTATCTTCTGAAGTAATGTACATAAAAAAGTTTATATTCAAGGTATGCGGCTTGTGTTTGTGCTCTTAGAAAAGTTAGTTGACCCCTTTTTCGAGTTGGACCTATCCAGCATCGGAGGAAATGAAAGAGTGAAACAAACCCAGTTGACCCTAACAGAAAATCACAGTAATCATATTTCTATGTTAATTTTATGGGAGAACTGAAAATTTGACGAATGTACAAAAAGAAGATATCCATGATCTACTAAAAACTTTCTTCAACGAGAAAGGTCTAGTTCGCCAGCATCTTGACAGCTACAACGAATTCATCGACCACGGACTCCAAGAAGTCGTGGACGAAGTAGCTGAAATCCCCATTGAAGTTCCAGAAAACCCATACAAAGTCAAACTCGGTCAAATATGGGTAATCGACCCACAATCCAGAATAACCGGTCCATACGCAACAGAGGTGGATGGAACAAAACATGAAATTTACCCAATGGAAGCACGACTACGCAACTTAGCGTATTCAGCACCCATTGCTCTCGAAATGACTCCTGTTGTAGATGGAAGAGAACAGGACACTGAACTTGTTTATATTGGGAACATCCCTGTCATGCTGAAGAGCAAACTTTGCTTCCTTAGCCAACTCAGCAAAGAAGAGCTCATAGCGGCAGGAGAAGACCCAGATGATCCAGGAGGATATTTTGTTGTTAACGGTTCTGAACGTGTCATTGTTGCCATGGAAGACTTGGCTCCAAACCGCGTAATCGTCGACATAGACGAAAAAGGGACCTCTCCCGTTTACCAAGCAAAAATCTTTTCAACCACCGTCGGCTTCCGAGCCAGAATCGAACTCAAACTCAAATCAGACGACGCAATCTACGTCACCATGCCAGGAGTCCCAACCGAAATCCCCTTCGTTGTCATCATGCGAGCATTAACTATGGAAAAAGACAAAGACATCGCCGAAGCAGTCTCCCTTGACAGCGACACCCAAACACAACTCGCAGCATCTTTCGAAAAAGCCATTGGTGTAGACACCCCCTCAGACGCCATCCTATTCATCGGCAACCGTGTCGCCCACGGACAAGTCGAAGAATATCGACTCCAAAAAGCAGAAACCGCTCTAGACAAAAACTTCCTCCCACACTTAGGACGAAGCGACAAAAACCGCAAAGAAAAAGCAATATTCCTAGGCGAAATGGCATATCGAGTCATCCAACTAAAAACCGGTAGACGCCAACCAGACGACAAAGACCACTTCAAAAACAAACGTCTAAGACTTGGTGGTCCACTATTAGCTGACCTCTTTCGCGTCTCATTCCGCAACCTTACGCGTGATATAAAATACCAACTTGAACGCATCGGCGTTAAAGGTCCAATAATAACTGTCTCAGCCGCAGTTCGCCCAGGAATTATCACCGAACGTTTCCAGCATGCACTGGCAACAGGCAACTGGGGAAGAGGCAGAGTCGGCATCACTCAACTCCTCGACCGAACAAACTATATTTCAACGCTTAGCCACCTTCGAAGGCTCCAATCACCACTGAGCAGAAGCCAACCTAACTTCGAAGCCCGAGACTTACACCCAACTCACTGGGGAAGACTATGCCCCAACGAAACCCCTGAAGGCTCAAACTGCGGGCTCGTCAAAAACCTCGCATTATCAGCCTCCATCGCGGTAGGTGTGAACCCAGACAAAATAAAGCAGCTACTCTTTGAAATGGGCACCGTTCCAGCATACGAAGCCAGCATTGAATTACGCATTTCAGGTGCCAAAGTCTTTGTTGACGGAAATATAATCGGCTACTGCAACAACCCACAGGAAATGGTGCAGTCCTTCCGCCAGAAACGTAGAGCAGGCGAAATATCCACCGAAGTTAACGTAACCTACTTCTCTAAAGCTCAAACAGAAACTGAAGAAGTCCACTCTAACTGCGACGAAGGCAGAGTCAGACGACCACTAATAATCGTCGAAAATGGCGCTCCAAAACTCGGATCCAAACACTTTGAAAAAATCGGCTTGGGCGAATGGACATGGGAAGACCTTGTCAAGAACGGTTTAGTTGAGTATTTAGATGCTGAAGAAGAGGAAAACGCCTACATCGCCCTGTCATACGATGGGGTCGAAGCCAAATCGACTCATGTCGAAATTGCAACTTTCACTATCCTTGGAATCTGCGCTTCTACAATCCCCTATCCAGAACACAACCAGTCACCAAGAAACTCTTACCAAGCCGCAATGGCAAAACAAGCGCTGGGCGTTTATGGGACAAACTTCCATCACCGTGTTGACTCACGATCACACATCCTTCACTATCCGCAAGTTCCAATGGTACAAACAGAAAACATGGATGTCATGGGTTACAAGCAACGGCCAACAGGTCAAAACTGTGTTGTCGCAGTGCTCAGCTTCGAAGGCTACAACATGGAAGACGCCATCATCTTCAACAAAGCCTCTATCGAACGCGGCTTAGCCAGATCAACCTTCTACCGCATCTACGAAGCAGAATGCAGACAATACTTAGGCGGCTTGAAAGACAAATTCACTGTTCCAGAACCAGGAACAAGAGGTTACCGAGGCGAACAATACTACAGGCTCCTTGAGCCAGACGGAATAATCGGGTTAGAATCCCAAGTCGTCGGTGGAGATGTATTAATTGGAAGAATCAGCCCTCCAAGATTCCTTGAAGAATACAAAGAATTCGAAGTTAAAGGACCTTCAATGCGGGACACATCCGTAGACATGCGCCCTAGCGAAACAGGCATTGTTGACGGTATATTCGTTACGATGTCGGGCGAAGGGAGCCAACTCGTCAAAGTTCGCGTAAGAGACCAAAGAGTCCCTGAGCTTGGCGACAAATTTGCTTCTCGTCACGGACAGAAGGGAGTTATTGGCTTAATCGTTGCCCAAGAAGACCTGCCCTTCACCGAAGATGGTATGGTCCCAGACCTAATAATCAACCCACACGCAATTCCCTCAAGAATGACCATCGGTCAATTCATCGAATCACTCTCAGGAAAAGCAGCTTGCGCAAGAGGCAAACCAGGAGATGGCACACCCTTCTCAAATGAAGGACCAGATGAAGTACGCAAAAACCTAGTAAAACTCGGCTTCAGCCAAACCGGAAGCGAAGTATTCTACAACGGAACCACAGGCGAAAAATTCGTAGCAGACATATTCGTCGGCATAGTTTACTACCAGAAACTTCACCACATGGTTGCTGACAAAATACATGCCAGAGCTAGGGCCAAGTGCAAATGCTTACACGACAGCCAACTGAAGGACGCGCACGCGGTGGTGGTCTACGTTTCGGAGAAATGGAACGAGACTGTCTCATCGGCCACGGTGCCGCCATGTTGCTACGCGACAGGTTACTTGAAGAATCTGACAAATACACTCTCTACGTATGTGAAAACTGCGGGCAAATCGCTTACTTCGACATGAAACAAAGGCGTTATGTCTGTAAGATTTGTGATGAAAAAGCAAAGATTTCGCCGGTTATCGTGTCTTACGCTTTCAAGCTTCTGTTGCAAGAACTGCAAAGCTTATGCATTACACCAAAATTAAGATTAAAGGAGAAGGCTTAACATGTCACAGGAAGAATTAATCCATAAAATAGTAGACGAAATCTCATTCGGACTAATCTCACCCAAAGACCTACGTAAACAATCAGTCGTAGAAATCCAAACTCCAGACACCTATGACGAAGACGGCGCCCCAATCACCGCAGGCCTAATGGACGGACGACTAGGCACTCTCGAACCAAGGCAACGCTGCAAAACCTGCGGCAACACCGCCATCCGCTGCCCAGGCCACTTTGGACACATCGAATTGGCAGTACCAATCGTTCACATCGAATTTACAAAAATCATTTTCGACCTTCTCAAATCAACTTGCCGCACTTGCGGTCGCATTCTCCTATCTGAAGAAGCCTCAAAGAAAGCACGCCAAAGAATCGAACGCTTCAATGAACTCCTTGGAACTATCCCTGACGAAGTTTACAAAGAAATCCTCACTGACATTAAAGCAAAACAATGCCCCTACTGTGCCGCAGCCCAATTCAAAATCACTTTCGAAAAACCAACCAAATTCATCGAACAAACTGAAGCAGGCTCAGAACCCCTAACACCCAGCATGATACGAGAAAGGCTTGAACGTGTATCAGATGAGGATCTTGAAATTTTGGGTTTCAACCCTAAAGTTGCCCGTCCAGAATGGATGGTTCTCCAGGTTTTGCCTGTTCCTCCAGTTTATGTTCGTCCATCAATCACGTTGGAGTCAGGCATTCGTTCAGAAGATGACTTAACCCACAAACTCGTAGACATCATCCGTATTAACCAGCGTCTGAAAGAAAACATGGAAGCTGGCGCACCAACCCTCATTATACAAGACTTGTCTGAACTTTTACAGTACCACGTTACTACGTACTTTAACAATGAGGCATCAGGTATTCCGCCGGCAAGACACCGCAGCGGCAGAGCCCTGAAAACTCTCTCGCAACGATTAAAAGGCAAAGAAGGGCGGTTCCGAAGCAACCTCTCAGGTAAACGTGTCGACTTCTCAGCCCGTACAGTAATCTCACCAGACCCCAACCTCGACATAAACGAAGTCGGTGTCCCACAAGACGTAGCCATGCGATTGTCAGTTCCAGAAAAAGTGACTGCCTGGAACATTGAAGAAATGAAAAAATTCGTAATCAACGGCCCCGAAAACTATCCAGGCGCACTATACATCATACGCCCAGACGGCAAACGCATCAGACTCGAATTCGTTGTTGACCGCACAAAAATCGCCGAAGCAGTTGAACTAGGATTCGTAGTTGAGCGCCACTTAAAGAACGGCGACATAGCTATCTTTAACCGACAACCATCCCTTCACCGCATGTCAATCATGGCACATTACGTCCGAGTATTGCCATACAAGACTTTCAGGCTCCATCTTTGCGTCTGCCCACCCTACAACGCAGACTTTGACGGCGACGAAATGAACTTGCACGTTCCACAGAGCGAAGAAGCACGAACAGAATCACTTTTACTAATGCAGGTTCAAGACCAAATTCTCTCACCCAGATTCGGTGGTCCAATCATTGGCGCTATCAGAGACTTCGTTACAAGCGCATACTACTTCACAAGAAGAGGCAACTACCTGACCCGAAGCCAAGTCAACAGACTCCTAACTGCAACAAACTACACTGATCCAGTGCCAGAACCAGAAATCAAAACGCCAGAACCCCTGTGGTCAGGCAAACAAATCTTCAGCTTATACCTACCAAAAACACTCAATTACTCTTTGAAAGCAAACATCTGCCAAGGCTGCACGAAGTGTGAAGAAGAAGAATGCAAACATGACGCTTACGTTGTAGTCAAGAACGGTCAGCTTGTCACAGGCATTATTGACAGGCGCTCGATCGGCTCTGAACAATCCGAAAGCCTGCTTCACAGAATCATCAAAGACTACGGCACACAGGCAGGAAGAGAATTCCTAAACAAAATCACACACTTACTCAAACAATTCATATCCATGCGGGGCTTCAGCTACACTTACGACCAACTCGTCCTATCGCCAAGAGCACGCAACCGCATGGCAAAGACAATGGATCGCATCCAAAAGAAGATAGATGAACACATCGAAAACTTCCGCAACGGAACTCTACCTCGTCTACCAGGACAAACCCTTGAAGAATCCTTCGAAATCTATGTAATGCATGAACTCGCCGTAGCAAGAGACGAATCAGGCAAAATAGCAGACGAAGACTTCACTTTAGAAAACGCCGGTATCGTCATGACAAGAGCAGGTGCAAGAGGCTCAAGCCTAAACATTGGTCAAATGGCCGCTTGCGTTGGACAACAATCAGTCCGAGGTAAACGTATCCTGCGAGGCTACGCTGGAAGAGCGCTACCCCACTTTGTTGACGGTGACCCAAGCCCAAGAGCAAGAGGCTTTGTCTATAACTCTTACCAGACTGGACTTGATGCAATCGAATTCTTCTTCCACGCTATGGGAGGTAGAGAAGGTCTAGTCGACACAGCCGTCCGCACACAACAGAGCGGTTACATGCAGAGACGATTAATCAACGCGCTGGAGCATATTCGTTTAGAATATGACAGCACTGTCCGAGACTCCGCAGGCGACATCATTCAGTTCCGCTATGGAGAAGACGGTGTAGACCCAGCGAAAAGTGACCACGGCAAAGCAGTAAACGTCAATCGACTAATTGACCAAATAAAACTTGGCGAAGAAAAAGGCGACCCCGCATCCGTAGATCACATTAAGAAACAACTCAAAAATGTTGAGGACCAAATAACTCCTATTCTGCTAAACCAGCTTAAACAGAACTTTGCAAAGAACAAGCTTACGGCCAAAGGTGTAACCAAAGCTGCTACCCAGACAGCTGAACAGTATAAACGCGCTTTAATGGAGCCAGGAGAAGCAGTAGGCATCGTTGCAGCTCAATCAATCGGTGAACCAGGTACTCAGATGACTCTTAGAACCTTCCACTATGCAGGTGTCAAAGAACAAAACGTCACTTTAGGTTTACCTCGGCTAATCGAAATCGTGGATGCACGCAGAATCCCATCAACCCCAATCATGACTATCTACTTAAAAGGTGACCACGCTAAGAGCAAAGAAGGCGCAGTTGAAGTCGCACGGAACATAATTTACACTACAGTTGAAAACTTGGCTTCAGCAATCTACGAAGACCCAGTGCGCGAAGCAATCATCATCGAATTGAATAAGCAGATGATGGATGATCGCGCCATAACTATGGATGAACTTAAAGAGAGACTGGAACTTCAAAACGCTACTGTAACCATAACCGATAGCACAGTTGAGATTAAACCCAAGAAAGCGGAGCAGCTAAAACGTATGTTGACAAAGGTTCCAGGGTTCCAAGTTAAAGGTGTCCCAGACATTAAACGTGTCCTCGTCACTGAAGAGAGCGGTGAATGGGTTATACGCACTGATGGCTCAAACCTATCTAAAGTCTTAGAAGTCATAGGTGTTGATACTTCAAGAACCACTACCAACAACATCCATGAAATCGCCAAAACCCTTGGCGTTGAAGCTTCAAGAAATGCCCTTGTCCATGAAGCAAAAGGCGTACTAGAAGACCAAGGCTTAGACGTAGACGTAAGGCACGTAATGCTCGTAGCAGACATGATGACCACAACAGGAGACGTACAGCAAATCGGCAGACACGGAATCAGCGGCAAAAAAGCCAGTGTCCTAGCGCGCGCCGCATTCGAAATCACCGTACCAAACATTGTTGAAGCGGCCGTGAAAGGAGAAAGTGATCCTTTGGCTGGTGTAACAGAAAACGTTATAGTTGGGCAATCAATACCAATCGGCACAGGCTTAGTTGAACTGTACATGTCAACTTTCGAGCGTCAAGAAAAAGATGGAGGAAAAACAGAAGCATGATAGACATAGATAAAGCATTAGCGTCTGCAGTAAAAACAGGCAAGGTTTCCTTTGGATCCAATGTCGCACTGCAAAACGCCAAAACCGGCAAAGCCAAAATGATTGTTTTAGCCGCAAACTGCCCCAAAGACATAAAAGAACAAATAGAATACTATGGAGAAATCTCTAAAGTTCCTGTCATAACCTACAAAGGTGGATCAATGGATTTAGCGGAAGTCTGCAAGAAACTCTTCATTATTTCGGCAATCAGCATCCGCGAAACAGGGGATTCAGATATTCTCAAAGTAACCGAGGAAACTCAGGTACAAGAATAAAAAGATGGAGGAAAGAAAAGAACGAGTGGCATAAAAATTACCTGCGACGAAATGCGATACATTGCCTTATTTGAAAGCATCAGCGGCGCAAGCGTAAAAGACTGTATTGTCGACGAAGTCGAGCAACGAGCAATATTCATCGTAAACCAAGGTCAAGTCGGCGTTGCCATCGGCAAGGGCGGCAGAAACATCCACACCCTTGAACGAATGACAGGCAAAAAACACGAAATCATCGAGTACAGCGAAGATCCCGCAACATTCATGAAAAACGCCCTAAAACCCGCAGCAGTACGTGAAATCCGCGTTACCGAGCGCACTGATGGTAAAAAAATGGCAGTCATAACTGTAAACCCCAAAGATAAGGGCGTCGCAATAGGTAAAAATGGCAAGAACGCTGAACGTTTGCGCTTTTTGGCAAAACGGTACTTCGATATTCAGAACGTAAGCATCTCCTAAATAGTCCGTAACTGGCTATTAGGCGATGAAAACGTCGCTATTAATCTTGTATTGTTAAACATAGATGCGGCTCTTATTCTATCCTCTCTTCATGGTTTAAACCCAAAACAATGTTCCTGCCAACTTAGTTAAGAAACCTTGTTTGGAATCAGTCAATAATTGTTTACGAGAACTCTTTTATCCAAAGTGTGGAATCGGTGATCGTGTTCAAAACCGATGAAGCGCAAAAGTTGCATCATTATTTATGCTGTTTTAGTATTAATGTTGACAAGCGTCGTGATTAAACAGGGAAACAAGAAGAAAAAATAAACAGTCGATCAACCAATTTCTCCCAATTTTTTGGTAATCTTGTGTGTATAATTTTTTATAGCCTACATTGTATATGTAAAGGGGGGTTTACATGGCTGGCTCTCCTGAAGATGAAATCTACTCTGTAATGTTTGCATCGCTTAAGCATCCGGTTAGACGAAAGATTCTTCGGATGCTAGGCGAGAAATCGATGACTTTCATGGAGATGGTTGAGCAACTCGGAGTCTCCACGCCTCATTTAACCTACCACCTTGAAAGCCTAAACGAACTAGTAGCTAAAACGGATGATGGCCACTACAAACTGTCGAGTTTTGGGCATGCTGCAGTAACCGCTATGAAGGGAGTAGAAGACGTTGACGAAGTTGAGCCCAAGAAAAATCGTTTAGTGACTCCTAAATGGAGAACTCTTTCTGCTGTGCTTTTGGTTTCAGTTTTGCTTTTGTCTGGTATAGGCGCTTTTGAATTCGTTTCTATTAGTCAACTATCTAGTTCTCAGCATTTGCTGCAAGTTGAAAATCAACGTTTGCTCTCTTATGGATTGGGCGCGGACAAAGTGGCTAGTTTCCTGCAAAACGTAACCAAGATTGATACATCGAACTATACGCTTTCATTACTTAGCAATACGATGCAGTGGCGATCAGATTTCGGAGGCGTAGCTGAAGAAGGGATCCAATACTCTTTGACAAGCAGCCTAAGCAATTTAAACGTGAATTTCCGTTATAGGAATAATCATTTCTCCAGGTATGACCTTGTCATGATTGAAAGTTCTCCAATTTTCACGCAGAATCAACCTACACGATGTTCTTCAGAATGCAAAGTTTCTACTTTCGCGATATAAGACCTACAGTGGTGACTCATACCTTACGAATATGACTGACCTTTTAGCCGTTGTCAGCACAATAGGTAACATGAATGTAACTCAGGGTGACATAAAGCTGCAGATTTCGGTTTCAGGAGACACGGTTACCTTTTTGTTCATGCACACTCAGAACGGTGTCGATTATCAAGCTAAGGGTTTGCAGATGACCTTCCAAAACAATATTTTAACTATTATGTCCGATGGGTACTTCCTCTTTACTGTAGGCAACAGTGATCTATCTACTACCCAAGAACAAGCAGTAACAATCGCTGAGAATTACGTTAAAACCATGACTTGGAATATCGAGGGAAAGCAAGTCTCAGGTTTTACTGTTATTGACCCGCCCGTATCCATTCAACTTGTCCCCCATACAAGAGGTAACTCAGTAGCGCTGATTCCGTACTGGTTCATTGAAATGAGCCTTACCCAGACCTACTCCGGAGGTTACAATGAAGTTGCAATTGGAATCTTCGCTGACACAGGAGAAGTATCAGATGCTAACTTAGTAAGTCACGGAGCAACCTAAACAGAGCTCAAGAATCTTACTATCCCTTTTTTACTAAAGAAAATTTGTTTGTTGTCTATGTTGATCTAGATTCATAAACTATAACGCAGTCACTTTTGATCTGCATAACTAAGTCATGTCCCTCTACTATTTTCCGTAAGCCACCCATAGATTCCTTAGATAGATTTGCCTTGATGTTTATATGGTATCCCTGATATAGTGGATACATAGCTTTTTGCGGTATCAACGTGATGGTGGCTCCGTCTAGGCTTGGACACCTGTCAACGATTTCTCTGAGCAAGATTGCGATCTCTGCAAACTTCATATTTAACCCTACAATACTTCATACATGCTTCAATTAAAAGGCTTTAGCCTAGAATTATTTTTTGAAATGTTAAACAATCATATTATTGAAAATCCTTGATTCTTATCTCTCTATGTAGGGAAGTCTACGTGTTTTTTTAGTTAAAGAAACGGTAATTTTCAAGTTTAGCTGACCTCTGCAACAGGGCTATTCTGCATTAAGATGTCAAATTGTTTTAATAAGGCGCTTTTCAATAGTGTGAACGCTTCAAAAAAGAGGCAAAGAACCGTTAATGTTAATCCAAGAAGTTATCCTTGAAAATTTCATGAGCTACGAATACGCCAGAGTGCCATTCAAGCAAGGCGTTAACATAATTGGCGGTCCAAACGGAGCAGGAAAATCCTCGCTATTGCTCGCCATTTCAGTAGGCTTAGGGCAAACCTACACCGAACGCTCCAGAAAACTCAGCGACTTAATCCGCTGGGGACAAGACCAAGCCAGAGTCACCCTCATCCTAGACAACAGCAAACAAGGCAACAAGCGGCCAGTAGCAAAATACAGCAAAGACCAACTCTTCCTAACTCGCGTGTTGCGTCGCGACGGCAAATACTTCTTTGAACTCGAAAACCGCGTCGCCAGCAAACAGGACATTGAACGGTTGCTCGGAAAGTTCGGCGTTGACCCCGACAACATGTTAATCATTATGCATCAGAACATGGTGGAGCAATTCAGTGTTCTTAGCAACGTAGAAAAACTACGAATGGTTGAAGCAGCGGTCGGTTTAGAGCCTTTCCGCGAGAACGTTGTAGCTGCAAAAACCAAGTTGATGCGCATTTTAAGCCAAGAAGAGTCCGTTGGGAAACTGCTTGAGCAAGCACAACAAACCCTCAACTACTGGCGTGAACAATACGAGAAGTTCCAAGAGAAGAAACAGCTGCAGCTTAAACGGCGTTTTCTGGATCGCGAGATGATTTGGGCGGATGTTGAAAAACGTGAAGCTGCAATCAAAGAGTTACAGACTAAGTTTAACAGAAATCAGCAGTCATTGGGTAAAATTGAGGATGAGCGACAAGCTATAATCGTCAAACTTGATGGTCAACAGACAGAGCAGCAAACTCTCAAAGGCAAAGCTAAAGCTGTTTTTGAGCAGCGAATAAGCTTGGAACGTGAAATCGCCCAAAACGAATCGACCTTAACTTTTATTGAACAGGTACTCACCGAAACCCAAGCTATAGAAGACTTCACCAACAAGAGCCAGTTCAAGTTTCTTCGAAGAGAAAATCTTGAGAAAATGCTGGAAACTTCCAGACAGCAAATCGAAAGAGCAAACGAGGAAATTAAAGAAACCCGAGCAATAATGGATAAACTGGAAGGTTCAACTGAAAAATTTGCCTCTGAATCTCTGGATAAACGTGTCTCTTTGGCTTTGCTTGAGTTTAAACGAGCTAATGCAATCAATGAGATGAAAACAATAGAGAAGCAGCTAAAAGATGCTGAAGAAAACCTTAACATTGCGCTCTTGAAAGCCCAGCAATCTGGCGCGCGAATAGTGGTTCTGAAAAGCGGCACGGAAATTCAAGATGAAATCGGCTTAACTAATGGTCATTTAACGGCGCTCTCCAATGTTTCAGAAGATATTGAACGGCAATATGAGTCATATTCAAAGCTATATTTGGAGCTTAAAGAGAAAGCGCAACTTGTAGCTGAGAACCGCGAAAAGACTCTTGAAGAAGTTAAAACACGCATGCTGTCATGGCGAACTGTAATGGAGAACTTGCTTGAACGCGTCAACGTTGAATACAAAAAAATCATGATCCAAACCCTTGCAACGGGCGAAGTTAAGCTTTCAGCTGTGCAAGACATTGAAACTGCAGGTTTAGAGATATATGTTGGGTTTAAGGGGAGCAAACCTGTAGCTTTGGATGCCTACACGCAAAGCGGTGGAGAACGAACCACGGCCACCATGGGTTTCCTGTTGGCTCTGCAGCAGCATGTGCGCTCCCCATTTCGTGCAGTCGATGAATATGATATTCATATGGACCCTAAAAATCGAGAGATGATAGCGAAAATTCTGGTTTCGATGATTAAGGATGCCAGTGCACAGTATGTGGTTATCACTCCTAGTCAAATCACCTTTGCACAGCAGGACGCAAATGTTATTACGGTTCAGAATCTTGAAGGAAAATCAGTTGTTCGTGAGGTTGCCTGATGCCAACCAAAGAAGGCAAGAAGCTGGGTAAAGAACGGTTGGAACGCATAATCGAAATGTGCATCGCCATAGAAAACCACCAAGTTGACCCATTCACTCTAAACGTCGACGACATCATCAAAATCGTTAAGGAATATTTTCCACATTGGGAAAACCCAGAGGAACTAAAGCTTGATGCAGAAGCTCTCCACCATTTAGCTACAGTCATTAAAATGCAAAGTGAATGGGTAAAACAAAGGTCAAATTCACTCTACACAGACCCGTTTCTGTTGGAGGAGAAAATCCGTCAGACTGGCAAAGAAGGTATGGTTGAGGTTTTTTTGGGATCTTGGAGTCCACTGGTTGAGTTTGAGCAGATCAGCCTCCACAGTTTAGCTCAAGGGTTGCTATATTGGGAAGCATTGGCTCCTCTTGGCGATCGATGGAAAGACATCGATGTTTCCCAAGTTGCCATGGGTTCGGTTAGCCGCGACGAACTGGTCAAGCAACGGGTTTTAAGTGAGCGGGAATTCTCAGAGGAACTCGAGTGCTACTGGCAGGAGCTCAAAAACAAAGTTGCAGAAATGAGCCTCGGCGGCAAGGTTGCGTATTGGGATTTTATTGGTGCAGACACCTACGAAGAAACTGTGCAACGCGCTTTCCTGACTGCTTTTCTGGTTACTTATGGTTATGCGACGTTGGAGATTGACAGGTTAGAAGAAACAATCTTTGTTCTACCCTTCGATAAACCCCGTAAGGAAGCCCTGACCGAGCAGTCCACGTCGGTTCCAATCGCGGTTTCGTGTGAAGACTGGGGAAAATGGAGACGAGGCGAACTAAAATGAGCGTTAAGAAAAAAGGCGTTTACTCAGGTAAAGTCAAGAAAGCAACACTGATGCTTTTCTATAAGCGTCATCAGAAGCCGGGTGTGAAAGGCTGGGAACTTCACAAAGCCATAGGTTCAGATTACCCCAAAGTTCTTGACTTGCTAGAAGATTACCTAAAACCGATGGACTTGCAAGTTAGAGTGGTTTTTGAAGAAGAAAAAACTCCCGAAAAACCAACGATTGAAGAATTGGATAAGGCACGTTTCTTCGTTGCTCTTTCGAATGGCTCGGTAACTAAGGAAAAGTTAATGGGTTGGCGCATAGACGATTTAGCGGGTTTAGCCATAACCATAAGTTACATCATCAGCAAAAAGGGTCAAGCAGCACGCAAAGACGTTGAAAAAATGCTCGGCGAGAAAATGCCAAACTGGAAGATTGGTTTAAACATAGATCGCTACATCCGTTATGGCTACCTGATGCAAGACGATAAGGGATTGCTATACTTGGATTGGCGGACACGCGCCGAAGTGGATCAAAAATCGCTAATCAACATGTTGCTTAACGCGGAGAAACAGCAAGAAGAAGCAGCTGCACCACTACCGGAACAGGATTCAGAAGTGGAAGCAGCCGAAGAATCCGAACCCCAAGAAGAGGAAGAATAGTACCTAAAAGCTAAACAGTTAACACTGCAACATAACAATTTACCTCTTCATCGTCAACAAAGGCAGTAACTTTCAAACCACTGTTTTCCAAAATATCCAAGAACTTTTCAAGTGGAAACGCTTTCTTCAACCCAGTCACCACAACCCTACCAACTGGTTTAACAACCCGCTTTAACTCTTTCAACGATTCATTGGGTTTAGGCATGTTTTGGAGTATAGTAAAAGCAAAAACGTGATCAAAACATTCTTTTTTGAAAGGCAGGTGGTCTGCATCTGCTTGTAGAACAAAAGTGTTTGGAAAAGCCCTTGCCTGTTCTTTTGCTTTAAAGAGCAGTTTGCGTGAAATATCCACTCCAACAGCCATCAATGCGTCTTTGGCAACTTCTCGGAAAAACAATCCTGAACCGCAACCAACATCCAACAATACCTTGTCGGAAACGTTAACTTTTTCTAACGCTTTTTTGTATTTCCTTTGCTGCTCTTCTGCATATCGTTCCTCATACATTTCCGCTGTCACATCGTAGCTCTGCATGACTTTGAGCTTGTCTTTCCAAGTTGCCAATTGTTTTTCCTTCAAGAAATCTTATGTACCCAATGCCTGACTAAAATAGTTGGCGAAAACAAGAATGCAACAACCAAACAAACTTGCAGTCCTAACTGAACCAACCTTGTCGGAAGCTGCTGCCCTAATTGAGAAAGCCTTTTCACAGCGAAGAACCCTCATTGTCGCTGGCACTTGCCACGTACATTATGTTGGAAGGGCACGTTCAACACTTGAACCTGGAGAACGTCTCCTAATCATAAAATCCGACGGTTCACTGCTTGTTCATCGTCCAGTCGGCTACGAACCGGTAAACTGGCAACCTGCAGGCAGTATTTTCCATGTTCAAGTTAAAGAGAGCGAGTTGGAGATTCATGGCGTTAGACAGAAACCACGCGAAAGCGTCAAAGTTGCATTCAGCAACGTCTACATGGCTTCCGCCCTTAACTTGGCTGATGCAGGCGACTTTCTCTTGTACGCCAGCGAAGACGACATGCACCGAGCGATTCTTCTAAAGCCTTCTCTTTTGGAGGAAGGATTTAAGCCTATTAGCTGGGAGAAAAAAGTTGAACCAGGCTTCGTAGATATTTACGGCGAAGACAAAAACGGCAAGCTCGTAATCGTGGAAGTTAAACGCAAAACTGCGAGCAAAGAAGCTGCGTTGCAGTTGGCAAAGTATATTGAACCTATAAAAGCTAAAGTTAATCGCGACATCCGAGCGGTCCTGGTTGCGCCAAGCCTTGGCAAGGATGTGCAGCGGTTGCTGGTGACGCTTGGCTTGGAGTTTAAGGCGCTTGACCCAAAAGTCTGCGCGGAAGTCCTTAGGAAAACTGAGAATTCCAAGCTGGAATCTTTTTTTAATGTTTCTTAAAAGTAGCGATAAACAATTCACAACTACTCCTCTAGAAAGGCCGTAGTTTAGAAAGTCGTTTTCCAATTATGCCTTTTGCGGTTGGACGTTTACTATTCAAGTTTTTAGGAGTTTGTTGTATGCAGCAATGGGGTTGGAAAGAAGTTGTTGTTGCAATTGTTTGTTGTGGAGGGTTGCAACTTCTACAGAATTAAGAACTTGAAGGCAATGATGGATGATGAATGCGTAGAAACTGGTTTGAGCTAATCTGTAACCGAAAAACCACATTTGGCTCACTCATAATCCAATGAAACTTGCGTTTTTGCGATTTAATTAGATTTTTATATTTCTTTAAGACGGAAATGCTGAGAATAAGCAAATTTGCAAGTCCTAAAGAAACTTGCTAACCCTTTTTCTCTCTTATTCTTTTTTGCCGTTTTCTTGCGGAACTAGCACTGCTGCGGCAACGGTTGTGGTCCAGAGGCCGTTTTTGTCGCCTGCTGCTGACTGTGTGGTGTTGGCGGTTTTGATTATGAGGCCTGTGGTTTTGAAGATTTTTTTGCGTTCATCCCACGCGGTCTCTGGGTCAAACTGGATGCCCATGGTGGTTGCAAGCATGGTTGCTGCGAGGTCTTCTGCGTACTCGCCTGCTGTTTCGTCGGTTTGCCCAAAGCTGTGGTGTTCGCTGAGATAGCCATACTGGTTCTTCCCCGAGGGAATAGCAACGCCGACCGAGGATGCAACAAGCCTGTGTGGTTCGTTAGTTGAGTTGCGGGCGATGACTACGAAGGTGATTTCTCCGGGTTGAATCATTTTTAAGCCTTTTTCCCGTGTTACCAGTTCACATCCGGGTGGAACGATGCTGGATACGCTGACGAGGTTGCACATCTGTATGCCTGCATCTCGCAGGGCTAATTCGAATGATTGGAGTTGCTCTTTATGTTTACCGACTCCTTTAGTGAAAAAGAAGTATTTTGGTATCATGTTAGTGTCGGAAAATAGGATTGCAGTATGCATTTATTAGTGTTGTGTTTTGAAACTTAGTCTACCTATACTATTTCTCTATGTATCTAACAGCTATCCGAAAGTGATTAGATTCGAAGGGTTGTTAGTGTGGAAACTTAATTAGACCTTCCGACTATTACTTGTATTGAGGAATTTTTTTGGCGACACCTCAAGAAGAAATTAAAAGGAAGTTGCCAGGCGTCGTAGACATAGCTTATGAACAGTACAAACGTGATTTGCCACGTTATCGAATGGCAAACGAACTAATGAGCAAGGACGTCGTGACCACAACTCCGGAATCTTCGCTAAATGAGGCTGCCCGAATAATGGGTGAAAAACACATTGGAAGCCTAATTGTTGTTAAATACAAAACACCGGTGGGCATAATTACAGAGCGGGACTTGCTGAGTAAGGTCTTGGCGTATGGATTATTTCTTAGAGACGGAAAAGTCGAAGATGTAATGTCGTACCCGCTTAACGGTATTTCTTACAATTCCAAGATAAAAGAAGTTGCCAAGATGATGATTAGTCAGAAAGGCAGACTTGCAGTATTTGATTCTGGAATGCTTGTGGGTATCATAACCGCTTCAGATTTAATCAAGAGTTTACCCGATGTTCCTGAGACTGAGGTTAAAGTCGACGACTTCATGACTAAAGAGGTTGTTACCGCTGACAAAGAAACATCTGTTATCAGCATAGCTAAAATAATGGGTAGCAAGCGCATCGGTAGCGTTCTAATTACCCGCGATGGAGAACCGTTTGGGATTTTTACTGAACGAGACCTGATCACCGCCTTCTTGGCGCAAGGTAGGGATTTGTTTACCGAAGTAGGAATGGATTGTTCATCGCCTCTAGCTGTTATTCCTGCTGGCACCAGCGTTCATAGATCCGCAGCTACAATGGCATTAAAGCATATTAGACGATTGCCTGTTGTCAAAAACGGCAAGTTCGTAGGTATTATAACTGCACGCGACCTTGTCGAGGCCTATGCAAAATAATTTTCCTTCCCTTTTTTGTTCTCGATTTTAGCCTATTTGGAAAGCTCGCATCGAAACTGAACCATTCTGGAACCCTTCATGGATAAACTTCAACCTTTCACCTTTTCTTTGGAGTCCAATCGAGTAAATCATTGGCAGATAGTGATCTTGAGTTGGCACCGCATAATTTGCCTCTTTTCCCAGTTTAAGGTAGTTGATTAAAGCTTTGTGGTTTCCTGAAATCAAGCATTGTTTAACTTGTTCATCAAATTTTACAGCCCACTCAAATGGTTTGGCATCAATGTCAAAATCGATAATCCCCAAATTATGGACGATGTTCCCGCTGCCGATGATAAGAACCCCTTTCTCCCTCAACGGCGCAAGCTCTGAGCCTAAATTATAGTGATACTCCATCGACTTTGGGTTCCAATTATTATAGGGCGAGTAATCCAAGCTCAACTCGAAAACTGGGACGTCTGCATCTGGATACATGTGCTTTAAGACTGCCCAAGCTGCATGATCCAATCCCCAGATTCCACACTTTATCTGAGCAGACTTTCCCATTTTTATGGTTAGTTGAGCGTTTTCCAGTGAGCCAGGACTTGGATAATTGAGCTGGTATAGTTCATCTGGAAAGCCATAGAAGTCGTAGATAGTTTCTGGTTTTTCCACACATGTAACAAATGTGCCGTTTGTTAGCCAGTGAGCTGATATGACCAGTATGGCTTTGGGTTTTGGGATCTCTTTGGAGGTTTTTGCGAGGCTTTTGGTGTAACTGTTCTTTAGTATTATATTCATCGGTGAGCCATGACCTACAAAGAGGACAGGCATTTTCTCGGAATATTCTATGCTGATCTACCTCGCTTTATTGTTTTTTATAGAAACCGTGCTCTAAAACAATTTTGTCTTTTCTAGGTTAAAGAGGTTTCTTTCATTTTAGGATACAAACTTATACATATGTTTTTAAAACATAATATTACCCAAACAATAATCTCTTATCTTGAGGAATGTAAGTGGCGCCGCGTCAAAGCGTGTTCAAAGACGAATCGAGGCTTGACATAAACTACATTCCGCAAAAACTGCCACACAGAGAAACTCAACACCGCCTACTTCTTGAATTCTTCAACTTTATTTTACGCTGTCCTGAGCGAATGACTCAACGGGTAATCTTGACTGGCGATGTGGGTACGGGAAAAACAGCGCTTGCACAGCACTTTGGTGCAAGCATCACCTCGGAAGCTAATAAACGCGGCTTAAAATTCCGCTACGTCCACATTAACTGCCGGGAATACCGCGGAAGTCTTCAGCCGATTCTACATCGAACTGTTACCGTTTATCGACCCAACTACCCAGCGCGCGGTTACGGAGCTGAAGAAATTCTTTCGACGCTCATGCAGGTTTTGGACGAAGAGAACGCCTTTATGATATTGACTCTTGACGAGTTTGACAGCCTAATCGAGAAAGAAGGCGCTGATGCTGTCTACAAACTCACGCGGTTGCAGGAAACGCGGCAGGACAAACCCCAGAGGCTATCATTCATTTTTATTATGCGTGATTTGAAAGCAGTTGAACAACTGGATGAAAGCTCAAGGAGTACTCTGCAAAGAAGCATTATAAGCCTTGAACGGTATGGCAAGCCACAGCTCGTAGACATCTTAAACGACCGTGTTACGTTGGCTTTTAACTTGGGCTCAATGCCTGAGGACGTGGTGGATTTGATTGCGGAAGTGGCCTTCTCTGAGACCGGAAATGCCCGTTTCGGTATTGAGTTGTTATGGCGTGCTGGTAAATATGCTGATGCAAACGATGCTGGGTGTGTAGAACCTGAGTATGTTCGGATGGCTGTGTCAGCTATTATTCCAGGGTTGCGACGCGGTGAACTGGCTTCATTGGGTTTGCATGAGAGACTTTTTCTGCTTTCTGTTGCTCGTTACTTTAAGGAAAACGAGCAAGCTTACGTTTCCCTCTCTGAAGTTGAGAAAGCATACGCGGTTGCCTGCGAAGAGTTCGATGAGACGCCAAATGGGCATACGCAAGTTTGGAACTATGCCCAATACCTCTCTAAGTTAGGTGTACTGAAAACTGAGGTGGCGCCTGCTGAATTGCGTGGGCGGACAACACGTCTTTCCTTGCCAACCATACCTGCTGGCGAGTTGGAGAAGGAATTAGAGGCGAGTTTGCGAATGGAAAAGGAACGAAGGTGAAATCTTGGAGCTTGAGGAAGTTTTCTCTTCAAAGTCCCGTATGAAAATTCTAAGACTTATCTATCAACTGGGGCAACTCAACGTTTCTGATGTTGCTAGGCGGCTAAAACTTAATTTTACCTCGACATCTGAGCACCTCAAGATTTTAGAGTCTGAGGGCATATTGCAGGAGCGAACTTATGGTCGCGTTCGGATGTACCGGTTTAATGAGGGCTCATCTAAGGCGAAGGCTGTGGTGGCTTTGATTGAAGCTTGGGCGAAACCGTAACTGTTTGTTGGGGAATGAGCGGGTGGGCGGAGAAAAATTGTACCTTTTTGGGCAAGGGTACTTTTTTGCCTCCCGCTCATAGTATATAACATTGTTATTTTTAAGTATAAATGTTACCCCTTATAGATATGGGTCAGCAAACTTGACGTCTTCTTACATCAACTAATAAAAGCAAGCAAAACCAACCTATATCCACAGCATAACTCAGAAGGGAATACAAAATGGCTATGGTTGATGTATCGGGTAAGGCAGAGATTTTCAGAGAAGCCACGGCGACAGGTTCAATAAAATTAAAGTCCGAAACGATAATTTTGATTCAAGCTGGGAAAATCGCCAAAGGTGATCCCCTTTACACTGCAAAGATTGCAGGTGTCCTAGCCGCTAAAAGGACAAGCGACCTGATTCCTCTTTGTCACCCGTTGCCCTTGACTAATGTAGAAGTGGATTTGAAAGTCTCCGATAGAGGTACAGTATCCGCCACTGCGACAGTCAAAACCAAAGCGCAGACGGGAGTGGAGATGGAAGCTTTAACCGCTGTCTCAATGGCACTATTGACGGTTTGGGACATGACCAAGCAATATGAAAAAGACGCTAATGGCCAATACCCTTCTACAGCGATTGAGAATATTCATGTTATTAAGAAATTCAAGCAGGTATAATTATGAGTGAAAGCTCCAAACAGCACAAGGCAAAAGCATCTAAAAAACCTGAATTTTGGTGTCTACATCTGCAGCACGTCACGCTACAAACAAATCGAGCAAGGCGAAAAAGAAGTCAGCGACATAGGCGGCGACACCATCGTTGAGTTGCTTAAAAACGCAGGACAAAACGTCCTGTTCAAGAAAATAATAGCTGACGACCAAACGATGATTCAGGATGAAGCCATGTATGTTTTAGGTTTGGCTGCATTGGATGTGGCGATTTTCTCTGGAGGCACAGGAATAACTCCCACCGACATAACCATCGAAACGGTTACACCGTTTTTTGAAAAAACCCTACCAGGATTCGGCGAGTTCTTCCGTAGAATAAGTTATGACAAAGTGGGTTCAGCAGCCGTTTTGTCCCGTGCCGTAGCTGGGGTCGCAAAAGGAAAAGCTATCTTTTGCATTCCAGGTTCGCCTAACGCTGTGAAAACCGCGGTGGAAATGCTTATTTTACCCGAGGTTCCTCACATCGTTAAGCACGCACGTGAACAACGATGACTTTATCAGACAACTGCGGCAGACCACTTCTTAATCTGAGAATATCGATTACCCAGCGATGCAACAACCGCTGTGCTTACTGTCACAGGGAAGGCGAAGTGCAGCATGCCAACCGTTCGGCAGAAATAATGTCGGTTAACGAAATCGTGCATATCGCCAAAGTCGCAGTGAGCTTAGGAATTGCCCGAATAAAGTTGACAGGAGGCGAACCACTAATGCGCAAAGACCTTACCGAAATCGTAAAAGGCATCGCCTCATTACCTGGTTTACGTGACTTATCTTTAACTACTAATGGGTTGCTGCTTGGTAGGGGGATGGCTAAGAAACTGCATGACTGCGGGCTCAGGCGTGTAAACATTAGTTTACCCTCGCTGAATCCAGAAACTTACCACAAGTTAACGGGCGGAAAACTTGAAGACGCACTGGCAGGCGTAAAAGCAGCGATTGAAGCTTGTTTTAACCCCGTCAAGCTGAACACCGTTGTTTTAAAAGATGTTAATGTTGGTGATGTCCCAGAATTAATAGAGTATGCTGGGCGCAACAACATTGTTTTACAGCTTATTGAGCTTGACCCAGTTAACGTGGGCGATGTCTACTACAAGGAACATCATCGCAGCCTAGACGAGCAAGAGGTCATGTTGAAGGAAAAAGCCGTTTCAGTAGAGAAACGTCCCTTCATGCATAATCGGTTAATCTACCATTTGCCAAACGCAACTGTTGAAATCGTAAAACCAATAGAGAATACCGACTTCTGCATGCACTGCACGCGTCTTCGTGTAACCAGCGACGGTAAACTAAAACCCTGCCTAATGAGAAACGATAACCTGACTGACATTTTGACTTCAATTCGTCAAGGTGCAAGCGATGAGGAACTAGAACAAATGTTTGTAAAAGCAAACTATCTAAGGGAACCTTACAATAAGGGTAAATAACAAATAGGATTTTATTTTGTCGAAGAATACTGGGTTTTGAATTTTTTTTGGGCAGCGTTGTATTCTTCTCGTATGGATTCGTTCACTGATTTGGTTTGAATAGTTTCTTCCTTTTCCTTTGTGTTGTTTTTGATTTGGAGCAGCTTATTGGCGCAGGCTTTGGCTTCTTCGGTTCTTCCGAGTTTTGCCAGCATGATTCCTTTACCCAGCATAGCATCGGTAAAGTCAGGTTTAATCCTGAGTGCTATCTCAAACGAGACCAAAGCTTTCTCGTAGTCTGCCATGTTTCCCCACATGACTCCGATGTAGTAGTCTATCCGTGGGTCGTTTGGCATCTGCATTTTTGCCTGGGCATAGCATTTGAGGGCGTCTTCAAACCGCTTGAGTCTCTGAAAGGCAGTGGCTAAGCTTAGGCGGAACTCCAGACTGTTTGGGTTTAATTCAACCGTCTTTTCTAAGCATTCAACTGCTCTTTGATGTAGATTCTGGGAAGTGTATACCGCTGCTTTTAGTCGCCAAGCGTCGGGGAAGTTTGGGTCCAACTCTATTATTTTGTCATAACACTGGAGGGCTTCACAACACTTGCCCAGTTTGCTTAGTATTACGCCTTTTATGAGCCATGCGTCAACGTAATCGTTCTGGATTCCTATCGCTTGGTCAAGAGACGTTAGAGCGCTCTCGTATTTACCGGCGCTTTCAAAAGTCATTGCGTCCTTGAGTTTAACGGCGGCAGTCATGAACGTTGATGATTCATTGCTTGTTCTTTGGTCAAACACGCTATTTTGCCTCTTGTTAAGAAACCAGGTAGAAGTGGTTACTTGATTTATACCTGATCGCATCGAAGAATGCAAAAATAGCTATGAAAAATCAGGGGTTTTGAAGATACATTGATAAAACTACTCGTCTTGTTTTGATGGGGTAAAGAAAATACCATTCCGAAAGGCTAAGAAACGGCCTTTTAGTATAAATGGCACGTGAAATTTTTTCTATAGGTAGATTTGCAGTAACATTTCATTTATGAATTTCTCGTTATTGATAAAGAGTTTCCAGAGGGATTTTGCGATTTTTTCGGGTGCTTCACCCGTTTTGTTAGCTATTTCTTGCAGGTTTTGAGTCTCTGTTTCTTTTTGCAATACGTCTATTACTTTTAGGTCTATTTTGTTGAGTACTTTCTGCCTTTTTTGTTTTGGTTTTGGCATATTAGTCACGCTCAAAATAACATAACGATGTTATAGCTTAAAAGTTTTGCCGAAATCTCTCCCAAATCACAATTTTCTTCAAATCCTGCAAACTTCTAACCAAAACCCAACCGAACTTTAAACCTGAACAATTTCAACCTGATTCTTCACTGTATCCAACAAGGCAACAGTGGATTTTCCAGTCAAATAACCACAGAGTTCACCAGGGTTTATGGCTAAACTCTTGCCCCTGCGCTCAATACCCATATTGTGCGAGTGACCATGAATTACGGCGTCAAAGTATCCGCTATCAATTATAGCCGAGAGAAGTTCCGCCTCATGTCCATGCAGAAGAGCAATTCGATAACCCTCCACAGTAACCTGAGCGAATCGGTCGTGGATCGTGCAGTTGGAGGTATCGTCAAATCGTTTTTTCAGTAATTCGTGGTCGCCGTCATTGTTCCCGAATACACCGATGAGAGGGCAGTTTAGTTTTGCCTAGTCGAGGGATAACAAAGCCTGCAACATAGTCACCTGCATGAAGCACTAAGCCAACTTTCTGCTCGTTGAGGTTTTGTACTGCTTTTTCTATTTTGGGCAAATTGTCATGTGTATCAGAAATTGCGCCAATCAACATGTTTGTTCACACCTGGCTTTTTCTCGTCTTGAGAAATAAAGGTTTTTTGTTCCCAATAAGGTAAGTATTTGATAAATTGCGACTCCAAAATGCCATTTCTTGCAAAACGACCATACTTAGATTTAAAACCTTAAAAAGAAAACCCTGAATAAAAGAATATGCCGAAGTGAACCGCAATAACGCACCCTAAACACAAACGCAGAGACAAACTCTACATAATGGCTGATATCACGGAAATAACTCGAGAAGTTGCCTTAAAAACCCAAATAATGTACAAAGCCAACTTAAGCTTCACCCAACTGAACAATTACACGGCTTTATTGCTCGAAAAAAATCTGATTACTCCAACTGTCTTTGATGGCAGAGAAGGATACGTAGTTACGACACAAGGCTTGAATTTTCTTCAAAAGTACAGAGAATTAATCCGAATGCTAGAAACTAACGGGAAGCAACAAAAAAGCAGCTCTGTCTTCACAGAACATTGTAAAGAAAACCTAACAGCGTTCAAGCGCCAAAGGCAACTCTTTCAGAGTCTTTATGGTTTGGTCAGGGCAATACTTCTCGGAGGCTCTTTGTTCTCGGCGCTCGATGTATATAGCTTTCATTCCGGCAGCTTTAGAGCCTTCAACATCAGCATCAATAGTGTCACCAACAAAAGCTGTTTCAGCTGCAGAGACACTCAAAGCCTTCAACGCGTTTTGGAAAATCTCTGCGCTCGGTTTGCGTTTGTTAACTGCTCCAGAAACCACGATCACATCAAACCATTCCTCTAAATGGTCACCGTTTAACAGTTTGAACACGCATTCAGGGATGGCGAAATTAGAAACTATCCCAAGTTTATATTTTCCATGCAACTCCTCAAGCATTGATTTGGTGTTCGGGTCAATGCGGACATACTTCATGAATTCCGCACAAAACTCATCTGTAGCTATAGTTACTAGTGGACTTGAAACATCATAACTGTAGCCTAGACTTTTCAGCGTCTCTGAAACACGAACGTTAAAGTGTGGTTCCTCAAAATTCAAATCTGCTTTAGCATAAAGTCGGTCACGTACCTCAATGTATGCCGTATCGAACTTTTCAAAGGATACATTTATGCCGTTTCTTTTTAGGTAATTGTACATCCTCATCAAGGATGGACTATAGAACTCATGGTTTTTCTCTATGAGCATGAGGGTATCGAACATGTCAAATAAGACAGCTTTAATTGGCATGGTGTTTCCTAACCTCTACGTTATTTTAGCCTTAAAATTCTTATCGCAAACTAAACCTATTTTTTAGCGTTACTTTGAAACTTTTTTTGTAGTACATAGTAAATGGTTCCAGCAATCAAGAAAATAATACCTATCAGCCAAGCTTGGGGTGAAGCAAACAAAACAAACCCTAAGAGCAAAATGCACGTTGCTAATCCCATCAGAGGAATGATTCTCTTCAGCCCACGGCTCGTTTTTTAGTCTATAAGCGGCAATGTTGGTAACTGAATAGTTGAAGACAAGCGCAAAAGTGCTAATCGCCACTACCTGCGTTAAATCCACGAGCAAAACCAGAGCCGCCATCAAAACACCCGTTAAGATAATTGCTCTATATGGCGTCAGAAACCTGCCATGCAACCTGCGCCAAACCTGAAGGCAAGTCCGCCCTACGTGCCATGGAGTAGGTCATTCGGGAAACCCCCAAAATCGCTGTTAACAAAACGCTAGCTGTTGCCACTAAGCCGCCTAAGGAAATTACTTGGACAGCTAAAGTGTTTCCCGTAACCCCCATAGCGGTACTTAGGGGTGAACTGGAATTCGCCAGCGCTATGGGACCTGCCAAACCTACTGCAATTAACCCTACTAACACGTAAACCACAACCGAAATCCCAAGCGACAACAAAAGCGCACGCGGTACGTTCCGATTTGCATCCTTAATTTCCTCGGCTACCACGGATACTCTTGCGAAGCCGCCGTAGGCGAAAAAGATGAAAAATGTGCCATACAGGACGCCGCTGGAAAGTGGAATAAACGGGACAAAGTTGGTGGTATTGAAGTTTAGAATGCCAAAGACAACAAAGAACGATAGAATGGCCAGTTTGACGACGACTAAGACATTGTTAACGCTTGCTGATTCTTTTGCTCCGATTAAATTTAGTGCTGTAAAGCCGAAACAGAGAACGGCTGCGATTATGGAGGCTGTAGAAAATATCGATATATTGCTTGGTAGACTGGGGATTATAGCGGTTAAATAATAAGCGAAGCCCAATGAGACTGCTGCCCCCCCAAAAGTGTTCATTACCAGCCACATCCAACCTGCTACGAACCCAGCGTAAGGCGAAACGAGTTGACGTCCATATTCGTAGACGCCGCCTTCTACGGGTTGCCAAGCCGTCAACTTTGCAAAGCTCCAAGCGGTGATGAAAGCGATGACGCCAGCAATTACCATGGAGACTAAGAGTGCTGAACCCGCGTATCCCGCCACGATGCCAGTGACAACGAAGATTCCCCCGCCTATGATGGCGCCTACATTGATGGCGACAGCGCTCCACAAACCGATTGAACGCTTAAGTTTTCTCTGCTCCTTTTCCACTTGAATCACAGCTAAGCAAACTCAATCGCATTTCCTATTAAAACCTTGCAAGCGCCACACGCTATTTATCCCAGAATTCTCTTGTCCTCAAATACTGAACCTTAGCTTTGAGTAAGTCCATGTAGAACGTGTCTTCGTCTGGATGCATCTTACCTAAAATCCTTGAAGCTGTCTCAGGACCAACCCCTTTTACTTGCAACGCGCGAACCGCCTGTTTCCCATAGCTCAAAATGAGGTCGGCTTTCCGTCTGGCATTGCTGAGCTCTTTTAGTTCTTCAGGAGTGAGTTCTTTTCCTTCTCGGCGCTTCTTCAAATCCTTCACTAACTTATCTACGTCTTGGCTGAAATACAGCAGCGCTAGGAGATGTGAGTGGCAATTTTCACATTCAGGCTCCTCGGGTAGGTCTTTTATGCGAATTTGTTTTGTCCATGCGCCGCAATTCATACAGAGCAGTTTGGCGGTTCTAGCGTCGATAGAGTGTTTCATTCGGTCGATGTTTGTTAGTAGTAGGCGTTCAGGAGCCATGAGTTCGGCGGTGTCGGCGTACTGAGCTAAAATGTGGTACGCCAGCGGTGAGGGTTTTTCTCGGGTCACGGTGACAACGGTGATTTTTCCTTCGCTTATGTCATGTAATATCTGTTTGACTTGTGGCAGGTCCACTTTATCCATCATGGCTTCTCGCAGCGTCTCATCGTATATGGGTGTACCTTCAAAAGCAGCTTTCAGTTTTTCTGCCCGATCAGAGTGAGCTAAGGTTTTTCCCCGTGGTAGGGCACCAAACCGTTCTGCGATTGCTTTCATTCTGGATACAAATGGGAACTTGGAATTCACATAGTTAAGAAAAGCCTCGTCTACGCATTCATCCGACAATCTGAAGAGTTCCTTGGGCAAAGCTTCAACTTCTTGTTTGTTTGGTTTGTGGGCGGTCTCGATAAGGATTCTGTAGCCGTCAGTCCACCAGCCCGTAATCGCTTCGCGTTCCGAGAGAACCGAATCAAAAATCCCGCCAAACGTGCGATTAACCAATTCTCCAAAACATGCGTGAACAACGATGTAGCGGTCGAGGATTTCGATGACTATTCGGTTCTGAGTAGGGAGAGGATTTCCATCTTTTAGGTGCTCATCAATCTCCAAAATAGTATCAAGGAGCGTTTCTTTATCTGTATTCATTTCTATGGCTAACTCTTCTGCTGCTGCCTCAGGCTTCTTGCCCTCTTTAAGCAAGTTGCCGACCTTTTCTCGCATCACACCCGTTTGCTGTGCTAAGTCGAAGGGTACAGGCAGAATTTCTCCATCCCAACCTGGAATTGCCGCATAAGGGTCTTCCGCAGGCAAAACATGCACAGTTCCTGTTTCATCTTCGATTTGGACTATACGCCAGACTTTTCCACGCATAACAAAATGCAAACCTACACGAGCGTGCAGGGTCATGAATTCGTCGCCTAAAGTGCCGATTTTTCTGTCACTGATTATGTTGATTACTGGAAAGCGTTTCTCGTCGGGAATCATGGACAGGTTGCTATAGTAGTATTCTCGTGTTCGTCCGGTTTTCTTCAAAGTTTTTCCATCCTGTTCGGTTCTTAGTTTGTGGATGCTCTCAAGAAAGCCTACAACATCTTGGAGTTTTTCCTCAGTTAGGGTACTATAGGGATAAGCCCTCTGAAGAAGTATCAAAAGTTCACTCTGGGTGATGGTTTCTTTGTCCATGAGGACACCTGCGATTTGATGCGCCAAAACATCCAGGGCGTTCTTGTGGAATAGGACTGGTTCTATCTTGTTGGCTTCGGCGTTTGCGACTGCCGCCATCGACTCTAAAGTGTCGTCTGGATAAGCTGTTACGATTATGCCTTCGGAGAGTCGTTCTTGGCTGTGACCGCTTCTGCCAACACGCTGGATAAGGCTGCTGACTTGCCGAGGCGACATGTACTGGATGACTAAGTCTACGTTGCCGATGTCTATGCCTAGTTCAAGAGTGCTTGTGCAGATGATTGCTTTTAGCTGCCCTGCTTTGAAGGCATCTTCTGTTGCAACTCGCTCTTCACGTGAGAGTGAACCATGGTGGACGGCGATGTCTTGGCGGTTAAGCTGGTCGAAACGGTGTCCAAGCAGCTCGGCGATGGTGCGGCTGTTCACGAAAACAAGCGTTGATTTGTGGCTGTCGATTAGTTCGATCAGACGGCGTATTCGCGCGGCTGCTTCAGGTGCAGTTTCCAGTTTCGCTGCTAACTCATAGTCTTTCTCGGTTGGCGTCAAGTATTCCACTCGGTAACGATAGTTTTTGGCCAGAACTGCTTGAACAATTTTGATTTTCCGGTTTGTTCCCGCGACGAAATGTGCAACTTCTTGGGGGTTGCCAACGGTTGCGGATAAACCGATTCGCTGGAACTCTTTTCCAGTTGCCTCAACGAGCCGTTCAAGCGCTACGGTTAATTGGGCGCCGCGTTTGCTTTCCGCTAAGTCATGTACTTCATCGATTATGACGTATTCCACATTGCCGAGGTGGCGACGCATTAGTAAACCTGGCAAAATCGCCTGCAATGTTTCGGGTGTAGTAACGAGAATTTGGGGCGGTTTTAGGGCTTGTTTGCGGCGAATCTTCATTTCTGTATCGCCATGGCGGACCTCAATAGTTACATCTAATTGTTGGCTCCAAAAAGCTAAGCGTTTAAACATATCACGATTTAAAGCCCTAAGAGGCGTTATGTAAATTACTTGGATACCCTTTTGCTCTCGGTTTTTCTGCTCAATAAGCTTCGAGAAAATCGGTAGCAGAACAGCTTCAGTTTTTCCAGTTCCTGTAGGGGCAATCAAAAGTACATTTTTGCCTTCCAAGATGGGTGGAAAAGCCAAAGTCTGTGGCAGGGTAGGTTTAGAAAACCCAAGCGTTGCTAAGACTTTACGGACTGGTTTTGCGAGTAATTCGAAAACAGAGCTTGAGCCTTCAACTTGCATTTTCTTTTCTTATAATTTACCACGGAATGTTTGCTTTAACCCTTTAGCTCGAACAAGACGAATTTGCCTTTTTTTTATAGTTATCTAATTCATGAATCCCACACAAAAATTTTTTATGGCATTTATTTTTCTGTTTCTTTTTGGTTGTTGTTGTTTTGTCCTGTGTGCACAAGCACTTTTTCTGGTCGGTTTCTAAGGTTTATTTCTGGTTTGCATTGTGGTTTGGGGTTTGTTTGGTTGTTGTTGAAGTAACCAGCTTTTTTCGATGTTGGTAGTTGTTGACGGACCTATTTTGGGAATAAAAAGTCAACAAGTCAGCCTATTGTTCCTGTTTAGGCCTTCTTTCGGTTGTAGCGGCGAGTGTTTTCTGTGCAAGGTCACTGGGCGATTGTCTTTTTGGGTTTTGTCTTTTGTTTGGTTAGGGATTGAGAAATGAACCTAAAAATAGGCGCAATAAGAAACCCATACCAACAAATCAACCATATACAACTATTGTAATCAATTTGGATAAAAGCAAACGTTACCCACTAAACTTTGTCTGTGTCCTACCGCGCTACTTACACATCTCAACAAACGCAGCAACAAATTCGTGAAACTCATGGGAGAAAGAGACCTCACCTTAGCCAAAAAAACTTTTAGTCGATGCCTGGCGCATAAAAGACATTCGACGCAGAACAGGAACCCACGCCAACTTAGGGGTTGCCTGAAGCAAACAGAAGCGAAATCAAGTATTCCTTCTCGACACAACCAAAGGCGCCTCTGCTTGCGGAAGATTCATCAAACGCTTTGACACCGTCAGGTTTTATTTTCGGTGAAGCAATGGCAAAGGGCACCAAGTCCCGTGAATGCGTACCTATGCTTATCGGTGTTGGATGGTCAGGTAAGATAGCTATTGCATAGGGTTCTTTCAGACCTTTTATGAGTCTGCCGAGTAGTCTTTTGTCGAGATCCTCGATGGTTTTCACCTTCAACTTGTAATCTTTACAGTGACCTGCTTCATCGGGTGCCTCAACATGGACACATACGAAATCGTTGCTTTCAAGAGCCTTTATGGCGGCGTCTGCTTTGCCTTCATAATTGGTATTTGCCAACCCAGTTGCACCGGGAACATTGATAATTTGCATACCCGCATAGCTCCCAATTCCCTTTACCAAGTCAACAGCGGAAATGACAGCTCCATTTATCCCAAACTTTTCTTTTAAGGTTGGCATAGCTGGCTTTTTTCCTCCTCCCCACAGCCAAATTAAATTGCCGGGGTTCTTTCCAGCTTTTTCACGTGAAATGTTGACAGGATGACAACGCAGAATTCTTCTGGATCCTTCAATTAAGCTTCTTAGGAGTTGAGCTTGTTTTTCCGCCTTTGGCGACTTGGATTTAGGCAAAACCTTCTCAACTCTTATGTCTATTGCATCATGGGGTGGAGTACACAGGATCTGTTCTGGGTTTGGAAAGTTGCGTAGAATCAAAAAGTGCCGATAGTCTAATCCAGCATAAAACTCGATTTGGTTGGCTTTGTCAAATGCTTCTTTCATAGCCGCGATAAGCTGTGCTGCTTCTTCAGTGGTTATGTGCCCAGCCGAATAATCAGCGATCGTGTCGTCTTTCTCGGTTATTAAATTGCATCTATAGGCTGTGTCATTTTCGCCTAGTTTTATACCTCTTGATGGAGCTTCTAATGGCCCCCTGCCTGTACAGTAGATTTTAGGATCATACCCTAGTATCGAGCAGATTGCAACTTCAGATCCCGGCGTCATTTGATCGGGTACGTTTTTGATTAAACCGCTTTTACCTCGCGCGGCTATAGCATCCATATGGGGTTTATAGGCGAATTGGAGCGGGGTTTTATTACCTAATTCTGGAATTGGGTAATCAGACATTCCGTCTCCGATAATGAGTACATACTTCATCTATGACACCAAGGCAAACTGCTTCTTCGACAAATCGGAAGCTTGTTGTTTCACAGATTAGGATAATCGCGTATTTATCTACTATCTTCAATCAGTCAAACTTGGACTAACTTGGAGATTTCTAAATGCTTGAAGATATGTGTCTCGTGATGTTTGGCAAAAGTACCCAAAATAAAAACAATTGTTTTGAGGTCAACAATTCTAGTTACTGAGTAATAAGGAAAAGTGAAAAAAGGCGATCGGGTTTAGCTATTTCTTGACTAAGGATCAGGCGAGTTCGAAACGGTCGAGGTTCATTACCTTATTCCACGCTGCCACAAAATCGTGAAGGAACTTCTCCTGGGAGTCCTCAAATGCGTAGACTTCCGCTAGAGCACGGAGTTGCGCGTTCGAGCCGAAGATGAGGTCGACTCGGGTACCGGTCCACTTGAGGTTACCTGTTACACGATCACGACCCTCAAACACATCTTCGTCTTCCGAGTGTGCCTTCCATGTCGTGCTCATGTCGAGCAGATTCACGAAGAAGTCGTTTGTGAGAGTCTCTGGCCGGTTGGTGAAGACACCGTGTTGAGACTGCCTGAAATTTGTATTCAAGATGCGCATACCGCCAACGAGTACCGTCATTTCAGGAGCAGTCAGCGTCAACAATTGCGCACGATCAACCATCAGTTCCTCTGCCGTTACGGCGTATTTGGTCTTAAGGTAATTACGGAACCCGTCTGCAACTGGTTCGAGCACGGCGAATGACTCCACATCGGTTTGCTCCTGCAGTGCATCCGTGCGTCCTGGATTGAAAGGAACAGTTATATCGTGACCGGCATTCTTCGCAGCTTGCTCGACACCTGCGCATCCACCCAGAACAATTAAATCGGCGAGCGAAACCATCTTCCCATTTGACTGCGAACTGTTGAACTCTTTTTGGATTCTCTCAAGAACCTGTAACACAGTATTTAGTTGAGCTGGTTGGTTAACTTCCCAGTCCTTTTGCGGAGCAAGACGAATACGAGCCCCGTTGGCACCTCCGCGTTTGTCAGAACCGCGGAACGTGGACGCAGATGCCCAGGCGGTTGAAACCAGTTCCGAGATTGACAAACCAGAAGCGAGAATTTTGCCCTTGAGGTCTGCGATGTCTTGCTCATCAATTAGCTCATAATTAACTGTTGGTATCGGATCTTGCCAGATCAGTTCCTCCGCTGGGACTTCCGGGCCGAGATAGCGCGAGCGGGGACCCATATCTCGGTGGGTAAGCTTAAACCACGCTCGGGCGAAGGCATCTGCTAGCTGATCCGGATTCTCATAGAAGCGCCTTGAAATCTTTTCGTAAACCGGGTCGAACCGCAGGGCGAGGTCTGTGGTCAGCATGGATGGCGCGTGACGCTTTGAAGGGTCGTGTGCATCAGGCACTGTATCGGCACCTGCGCCACCCTTCGGCTTCCACTGGTACGCACCGGCGGGACTCTTGGTCAGTTCCCATTCGTGGCTGAACAGGTTTCTAAAGAAGTTGTTGCTCCATTTAGTTGGCGTCTGGGTCCAGATAACTTCTAGGCCGCTTGTTATCGTGTCATCGCCTTTACCCGTGCCAAATTTGCTCTTCCAGCCGAGACCCTGCTCCTCTATGGGGGCGGCTTCAGGTTCAGGACCCACCTGTGATGCATCGCTAGCGCCGTGGGTTTTACCGAAGGCGTGTCCGCCCGCAATGAGGGCTACCGTCTCCTCGTCATTCATCGCCATGCGTGCGAAGACCTCACGGATATCCTTGGCAGCAGCAAGCGGATCCGGGTTGCCATTCGGACCTTCTGGATTGACATAGATTAGTCCCATCTGCACAGCAGCAAGCGGATTCTCAAGTTCCCTCTCCCCTGAATAGCGTTTGTCACCTAGCCAGGTGGTTTCGGAACCCCAGTAGACATCCTCTTGGGGCTCCCAGATGTCTTCTCGTCCAGCGCCGAAACCAAACGTCTTAAATCCCATCGACTCTAGGGCGCAGTTGCCGGCGAGGATCATCAGGTCGGCCCAGGAGATTTTTTTGCCGTATTTCTGTTTGATAGGCCAAAGTAAACGGCGTGCTTTGTCGAGGTTGACGTTGTCTGGCCAACTGTTAAGAGGCGGGAAACGCTGCGAGCCCGAGCTGGCGCCCCCTCGGCCGTCACCTTTACGGTAGGTTCCTGCGCTATGCCAAGCCATCCGTATGAAGAGTCCACCGTAGTGACCGTAATCGGCTGGCCACCAGTCCTTTGAGTCGGTCATGAGCGCATAAAGGTCCTTCTTCAGAGCCTCCAAGTCGAGTTTTTTGAATTCATCAGCGTATTTGAACTCTTTTCCCATCGGATTAGACAACTTAGAATACTGATGCAAAACATTCAGATTCAACTGGTTCGGCCACCAGTCTCGGTTTGACGTGCGCTTGGGGAGTGTTGTAAGACTCTTTTTATCATTCAAATAAATACAACTCCTTTCTGTATGCTTTTTCTTTTAGACCAATTTAAAGATTAAGTCTCACTAACTTAGATAAAATACACGATTGAACACAGGAAGCCGAAGACCATTATATAACAAACTTGGATTCAAAATTAAAGCCAAAAAATTCACCCTAAAAAACGTAGATTTCTGGTTAATATTCCTTTACAGAAATTTTAGTAGACATCTGAAAATAATACATTTTAACTCTGAAGCCCACGCTTAAAACAGTCAAATCTCCAATTCTTTAAAATTGCCGGTTAAAACTACTTTTTCCTTTAGAAAATATAATTCTAATGAGCGCGAATCAATAAAATTTTATGGTCGCCAATACCAAAACATTGAAATTTGCAGTTTCCAATAATTTGAGAAAATCGAGACGATGAAGAAGAATCGAGGTACGATGAAGCTGAAGGCGGGTAAATAATGCTGGAAGCTTGTGAATACTTTTTCCGCTATTGAGTCCACAAATAAGACTTTCTTGTTTTAGATCCCTGTATAGTGCTCTCGATCCCTTTAGAACCAATACAGAAAGATCACAATCGAACTCAAGACCAACATTCTAACTAAAAAGAAGAAGAAGGTGCTTGCACAAACGATTTCTTCTTCTTTCAAAATAAGACTAAAAGAAGTCTTATAGACATCAGGTCCAGACACCCAAATAAGGCTATATCAAAAAATCTTGATTTTCAAAGTTGGTACGGCTTTATTTATCGACACTAATTTGGTGAAAACCAGTGGTAATAGAACAAAATTTAGAATGGATTTAAATTAAAAAATTAGGAAAGGCTATATTGTGTTGAGGATAAAGAAAGGGTGGGAATAGCTCTTTTTAGTATGGCTCTTTTTTGCTGGTCATGTATGCCCAAGCGCCGACGATTGCAACGGTCAGGACTGCTCCTGCAAATCCTGCAACCATGAAGCTTGTTAAACCGGCTAGCGATGGCAAAACTACGACTAACCACGGAATAAGATATGTTGCTGTCACCTGTGCAATGACACCCGCTACGAAGCCTAAAAGAGCTATTAAACCGAATACTTTTAATCTGCTGTTCATTCAATTCACCTTTTTATTTTAGCAGTTAGTTAGCGCATCTTTTTAGTCTAACTTACACGTTTCTGTATAAACACATCAGCACCAACACTATGTTTAACTCTTCTAGTTAAAGGGCTAAGCCGTTTTTCCCATCATGTATATCTGTACATATATACGTACATATTTCCACCATATTAACAATGTATAAGATTAATTTCTGCATGTTAGGCTTGCAGAGGTAATCAAATTGTCAGAAAGATTCGCTAAAAAGTGGGAAAGTAAACGGGAAGATGAGCCATTCGCAAACCGCATTAAAGACGCAGTTAAACCACCAGGACCACTAAAACCACGATTAGATTTCGCAGTCAGACGCATCGAGCTTCAAGTACAGAAGCTTGACCAAGCAACCGACAGATTCGGCCAAAGAGACAAAGCAATTTTTGCAAGAATAGTTGACGCTTATACAAAACATGACAGCGCACGAGCAAACGTCTTCGCAAACGAGCTAGCTGAAGTCAGGAAAATGTCAAAGTTAATTATGAACGCTAAACTTGCTCTCGAGCAAATCACATTAAGATTACGAACAGTTTCCGAACTAGGTGATGTTGTATCAACTCTCGGACCAGCCGTAGGTGTTCTACGTTCAGTCAAAGCAGGCTTAGTAAGCGTGTTCCCAGAAGCAGAAAGTGAACTAGGCGAAATCGGCAACATGCTAAGCGGAATCATGATTGAAGCAGGCCAAGGAAGCGGAATGACACTAAACTTCGACACAGTTAACGAAGATGCATCAAAGATTCTCACCGAAGCCGCAACAGTTGCAGAGCAAAAGATAAAAGACAAGTTCCCAGATCTGCCCCCAGGAATGCCATCATCCCCAGCTTCTCAAGCAGAAAAAACAACGTTCTAAGAAAGGAGAAAACACAAAATGTCTAACTCCAATCTTTTTCTTTCTATTGGCAAACCAATAAAGAATGAATATGGACGAGTAATCGGCAAAGTTGCCTCTTTCGCATTAACTCCTAACGGAAAATTCGACGCAGTTTACGTAGAATTTGGCGATGGTCAATTCACCAAACAGCCCATGGAAAGCTTACGGTTTAATGGCGCCGAAATCACATTCATTTCCAAAATCAAAAACCAAGCAAGCATCCTTTGCGACCACATACCCTTAATCTGGCGCAAAGATGAAGCCTTAAAAGACCTTGTAGACAAGAAGAAAATTACCTCTGAAGTCTACCAGGATCTCCATAACAGCTTCACAAACGTGTTGGCGCAACTCAAAAAGGATGCTCAAGTAATCATTGACGAATCCGGCATAGAAATCGAACGTTGCCAAGATGAAATAACCTCGTTAAGCTATGCCATCGCAAACTTGGAAATCGAGCATGAAATCGGAAAAGTCGATGAAGAAAATTACAAGATGGCTTTTGCACTACTTCAGGATACTCTAAGACGTGCAACCACAGAAAAAACAGACTACGAGCTCACCAAAAGCAAGCTCTCAAGTGTTCTATTAGGCGACCAATCATCAAACCTTCAGAAATCCAATAAAATGTACGCTGAAACAGTAACCAATGCAGCAACGAAGCTTCCTGAGCCACCAGTGGTTGTCTACGTTAAAGAAATAGGAAAAGCTGGACTATAACAAGCTAAAGACTGAAAAACGAAAGGGTTGGAGGGCTAAAGAATTAAAAGTCTAACTAATCAAACCCCTCCACCTATACGTGAAGTCGCCACAAAATCTATTTGTACCCTCAGAGTCCAGCAGAACAAGTTGGAGCAGGCAAGTTTCCGCTTAAAAGAGCGGGACCGTGTTCTTTTTGAAACCTGCATGTTCGCATTAAAAAAGAACAATAAAGAAAAAGCCGCAATGTGCGCCACTGAGATTGCGGAAGTCCGAAAACTTGTAAAGTTCCTCTACAACGTTCAATTAGCCATTGAACGTGTGGTTCTGCGCCTTGAAACTATTAAGGAACTCGGCGACATCGTTGCTGACCTAAAACCGGCTTTGCGGTTGCTTCAGGGCGTTTCACAAGAGCTATTTCAGGTGTTGCCTGACGTTAGCTCTGAGCTTAATACCGTTAACCAAACCATCCAGGATACTCTTCACGCCACTAAACTTACCGCCGACGAGAATGTTATTGGGGTCGGCAAGAAGACGGAGGCTGGTGAGGAAATCCTTAAGGAAGTCTCCTGCTTCATGGAGCAGAAGCTCGCTGAAACCCTTCCGGAGCCGCCAGTAGCAGCACCGGTAAAGGAGAAAACTCCCATAAGAGAGCTTGTTGCCCTAACAGCGAGTTCTTCGCAGGTTTTCTCAAAGAAGACTGTGGAGGAATCTGGCTTTGACCCTGAGAAGACTCTGTTTTCCTATCGGAAATCTGAGGTTAAAGAGTTTTCTCTTAAAGTTGAGAAGCCAGCGTTGGAAGATGTGCTATTAGAGTATGTTCGTAAAACTAACGGCGAGATAGATTTGGGTCGATGTAGCGTTGAGCTGAAGACCTCTAATGAGGAGATTGAGCGTGCCCTCGAAGGCCTTGGTGCTAAAGGCAAAATAAAGATTGAGTTACGTTCGCCAGAATAAGAGAAGGAGAGAGAAAAAAGATGAGTGCGTCAAATGAACTTGAAAGAGCAGCAACAGCTTACGCCCTAGATGCTGTACGACTGGATAAGCAGGGGCAAAAAGGAAGAGCCATCACCCTATACCAAAAAGCAATCGAGAGTCTTCTGCAGCTTGTGCAGCTGTACCCCGAGTACGGCTTAAACAAAGTCTACGTGCAGCGGGCAATTGCGTATCAGGAGCGAATTAAGTCGCTTCAAGGCACGGTCTCCGCCAGCGAGATGAATCAAGCCGCTAATAATGACGGTGAAGGTGGAGGTGCAGCAACTATGGACGGAAATGGAAACGGAAACGGTGGTAACGGAAAACCTAATGAGGAGCTTGTCATGACTGAGAAACCAAAAGTTAACTGGCAAGAAGTCGTAGGCTTAGACACCGCCAAAAAAGCCGTAAAAGAAGCCATAGTCTACCCAGTGCAGCGACCTGACCTATTTCCACTAGGTTGGCCACGAGGCATCTTGCTTTTTGGTCCGCCTGGATGCGGCAAAACCCTCTTAGCAGCTGCGGTTGCAACTGAGATTGACGCGAATTTCTATAGCATTGATGCGGCTTCAATTATGTCGAAGTGGCTAGGTGAAGCTGAGCAGAACGTGGCTAAACTGTTTGGGTCTGCACGCAAATCTGCGACGGATGGCAGACCGGCAATAGTGTTTGTTGACGAATTAGACTCGCTTATGGGTAACCACTCAAACGAGGTTGGAGGCGAAATCCGAGTCAAGAACCAGTTCCTAAAAGAGATGGATGGCATCGTGGATAAGGGGAAGGCACTTCACGTTTACGTAATTGGCGCAACGAACAAGCCCTGGGATCTTGATTGGGCATTTATTCGTCGTTTCCAGAAACGTATCCTCGTGCCGCTTGCAGACCACGCAACACGACTAAACATGCTAAAGCTGTATTCAAGCAACCTACAAATTGAAGACGACGTGGATCTCCATGAACTGGCAAGGCTGGCGGAAGGGTTTTCAGGCAGCGACATACGCGACGTATGCCAATCCGCACAACTGAGTTTAATCGGCGAATTCTTCGAGACAGGCAAAGCCATGGACAAAGAAGCAAAACCCCGTCTATTAACGATGGATGACTTCCGAAAGATACTGGAGGAACGCAAGCCGTCGGTGTCACTGGACATGCTGAGCCAGTACAACCGCTGGTTCGAAGCGTTTAAAGCACTGTAGAGGAGGCTAAAAAGAAACCGATTGGCTGGGAATGTGGAAAGGTTTGGAGACCTATTAATTTTTAGCACGCTCTCCCTTCTCCCCCTCAAACTCTCTCCAAACCCCACAAAACAACCCAGCCAAAACGGCCTTTCTCCTCCTTCTTCCTCTCTCTCTTTTATTAAAATTTTAAAAACACAATTTCAGCAACACTCTTAGCCAAAAAAGGCTCCAAGCTGCGACTGCCTAACCTTTCCTTGATCCTTTAATTTCTTCTGCCCCTGAGAAAGCAAACCTAGCCGTTCCAACAACTGAAGACAATTCTCTGGAGCATACCCATGATAATGATTGTTAAAGTACCCGTAGACTTTTTTGACTTTGTTGGCGGCTTCTTTCACTTTCGGAATCCATAACTCCAGCTCCTTTTCACTGTAGAGATAGTCAAACCAGATGTTCTTACCCTGGCCGTGCCAACGGAAATAGCTAAAATCAGTCGTTAGATGCAGTTCAGATGGCAGGAGAGGTTCGTCTACATTAGTATAAGCAACCTTGTATTGTTCCAAGAGCTTTAAGGTGGCAGTTTCAGGCATTAACCAAGTTTCGTTTCTAAACTCTACAGCATAGCGGAATGTTGGATCCAGTATTTGGAAGAATGCTTCAAGGTTTTTTGGGTTGTAAGCGTACTTTGGGGGAAGCTGGATTAGCAGACAGGCGAGTTTGCCTCCCAGTTGGAGAGGACGCATTAAGTCCAAGAACTCTTCTAACTCCGTCTTAACTTCTTTCTTTAGCCCTAGCATGTTGTCATGTGTTATGGTTTTTGGCAGCTTAGCTGTAAATACGAAATCTGAGGGTGAGTACTTCAGCCAACCCATAACCGCACCCTTGGATGGATTACGATAAAAAGTTGAATCTATCTCAACGGTATGGAAAATTCTTGAATATGTCCTTAGTTTATTTTGCACGCTTCTTTTTTCATAAAAATTACCTTCCCATTCCTTATAACTCCAGCCGCAGGTTCCCAGAAGGATGTTCTCTTGGCTCAAATGACCGCCTTCAGTTCACAAGCTACTTCATCGAGACTCCGATAAGTTCTTTCTGGAATCTTGGCAAGCAAATCAGCTAAATGTACTCTTTTATCGGTGTTTAAGTCGATGACTTTCCAACCTTGATCTGCAATCAGCTGGGCTTTGCTAGCTGGAAAAACGGCATCTTCAGCCAAAACTGCATTAGCCGAATTAACGCCAACGGAATTAGTCGCCTGCAGAAATTGTCTCGTCATTAAATGTTGTTTGGATCTAAGAGCATCGGTATTCATCCTTGATCCATGATAGGCAAGAACTACTGTTTTTGCTTCGGTTTCTTCTGCTCTTTTCTCTATCTCGAGGAGCTCGTTGTCGGTGAATTGGTAGATGTTATGTTTGCCTTTCCCAAAAAGCCTCGAGTAAGCCATATCAGAGCTTAGAATCGGCTTTTGCAAGGATAAGTCAACACTTTGTATTATGCCAAAATCCTGCATTAAACTGCAGATTCTAGATGTAAAGAGTGCCCTGTACTCCCAAACAAGACGAATCTTACCCAACGAAATGGAAGATAGAAAGTTTCTAGCCTCCAGAATACCCTCATTATCCAAAGCCTGACTTGCAGGAGTCTCAAGTACTAAAAACGGTGCCTTCAGAACATCACAGTAAGTCTTCACCCTGTAGAAGACCTCAAACGCTTCATCAACTGGTCTAAGTCTGATTCGATGTGTGAGGTCCTGATGACAACGCACGGAAAAAACAAACTTTGTACGTACTGAACGCCTCCAACCCTCGACAATGCGTGGGTTCGGGTACTCATAGAAAGTGTTGTTGACCTCCACAAAATCGAAAACTTCGGAGTATGCTTTAAGCGATGGTTTGCCTGGAACTTGAAAATAAGCCCAACCGCCCGTGCCAACAAGATACTCAGTCAATTGTGGGTCTCAAAAATAATAGATACCTTAGGTCAGATTTAGTTTTTGCACTCCCTTTCTAAAGATAAAACGAATAATGGTTTTTATGGGATGCTTTTCATTTCTTCCCGGAAAGTTTCCTCAAGCATCTTTTTGTTAATACCAATTTCCTCTGCCAACCTCTTGACTTGCTTGACATAGGTGCGGAAGAGGCTTTGCAGTATCTCTGCTTTCTCAATTTCAGTGAGTTCTTTTTCTTCAGCCATGAGAAGGGCGAACCATTTACCCAGGTTGGTGAGTTGGTAGGTTTTTATCCAGATGATGCGGCCTTCTTTATCGTTTTTCTCCATGGATTCGTTTAAGACCCCTAGAGATGTTAGGGATTTTAGGTTTTCAATGATGGTTTTGTTTGAGTAGTTAAGAGTTTTAACTAAGTCCTTTTGGTAGATGTTTTTTGCTATCCCCTGCCTGAGAGAATAGCGGAGAATGTCGACGCCTGCTTTGGAGCCGAAAATGGCGCTGAGGATTTTATCTTTTTTTTCTGTTTTTGGAAGAAATACTACATAAGGATGTAATTTATCGCTCAAAGGCAACTCATCTAAATCCATATCCATCGATTCTACATTTAAAAATATCGCCTAAAAAAATTTCTGACCTATATGACACCAAATCTTCTTAACTGGAGCTGGAGCCTTTAAGGGGAAATTATGAAAAAGCCTCATATATCTCAAAGCCTCATCTTAAATTCCAGAAGGCTGTTCCATATGAAAAAAATCCCCATCTGCATCATATGTCATTCTAACTATCTGTTGTTTAGGCTTGTTTTTTGTTCCTAGCACTCAAAGCCAAGTCAGCGAAACCCAAAATATCAAAATCGGAAGCCATAGCTGGTACCTCGACTCACTAGGTAACCTTGTGGTAGTGGGGGAGGTACAAAACATTGGACCAGATGTCATCGAACAAGTTATCCTAACAGGAACCGCTTCTACATTGGAAGGGTTATCATCTGCATCTTATACCAGTGTCTACGTAGCGCAGTTGCTTCCTCAGCAGAAGGCGCCTTTTGACATAGGTTTTCAACCCCCACAGGGCTCAAATGGTTGGTACACCGTAGGCGAAATTAACCTAAAAGTTGCTTTAGCCAACTCGACAATTAGCTACCAATACCCTGACTTAAAGATAACAAGTAGTTCCGCTTCAGTTGGCACAACTGGCGACTACAACGGTGCATATTTAGTTACAGGCAGCATTCAGAATGTAGGTACTCAAACTGCCACAAACCTCACAGTGGTAGGAACATTCTTTAACTCAACAGGCGCAGTCGTGGGAGTTGGTTACACCAATTACTTAGAGCCTCGAACACTAAACCCCTCAGAATCGCTAAACTTCCAGATTGCAGCTTTCGACTTAAACCAGTCGAACGCCCCAACAAGATTGAAGATAGCCAGTTACTCGTTGCTAGTTCAGACCCGAGGACCGCTCTTACAAGGTGCTGCGCCTCTCACAACTCCTTACATAGGCACAGGTGGCGGACAAACTACGAAACCAAACCAATCCCAGACAGGCACAATCTTGTTAAATTCTTCGATTGTCTATGAAGTTGTGATTGCAATTGTCATAATATTAGTTGTCGTGGCTGCATTTTTGTTTTTGAAACGGCGAAGTAAACCCAAATCTAACCTCTCTGAAAAACCTACAAAACCAATCTATAAGCCTAAAGTCTCCAGAAGAAACCGCAAGTAGTCTGGTTCGCTAAGAAACCCTCTTAGACCCTGAGGAATAAGAGTTCTTGCTTTCGTGAAACTTGTAAATTAAAGGTTTGATGATTTAATCCTAAAATTTTCCAACTGCCGATTTGCAAATAATGCCTTTTTGATTGCGTCATTGTTTAAATATTTCTTGTATACAATGATTATTTATGAGTTTCAGACCCCAAATTGGTTCACGCAAAGGCGCTGGGAAACAGTTCTCAAAGAGTGCCCACGAAAAAAAATCGAAAGAAAAAAAACAGAAGCAAAGCGCGAAGTACCTGCAGGAAGAAACTCCTCAAGCTTCCGTACAGGAAGTCGCCCAGAAAACCCTAAACAGCCTAAGCAAATTAGGGAATCAGATTTTTGCTCTCTCACCTTTCAGTCAATACTTTGATGATTGGCTGGTAAGCATTCGACAGGTTACCTCCGAATTTGAAACTAACCCAGCTATATCGGTGGATGAGCAGTTCACCAAGGAACGCGCCCAGATTTTCTTGGACGTGGAAGGTGCCCTTGCCCAAGATAGACTTGCCGAATCCGACCTAACTGAAGAAGCCAAAGCTCTCGCTGATAACAATCACAAAATCGTCGAAGCCGACAAAGAATATGCTGAGCAGACAAGGGAACGAAGCAACAAAAGAAATGCAGAAGTCCAGCGTCTAAGCACGAAAATTCGGGAAGTAGAAGACCAACTTGCTGCCCAACAGGAAGTCAAAATTAGCTTCTACAAGTTTAGCGCTAAGAAGAAGGCAACCCAGCAACTTTTCCAGACAACCCAGGAACTTAAAACAACTAAAAATGAACTAGAAATTACACTACAGACCTTTTCAGCTGAACAAGAAAAACTCCATGACAACTACGAGAAACGTAAACAAGAACTCAACGAAAACAGCGACCGCTTACACAAAGAACTGGAGAAACTGGAAACTGATACATCCCCAGATGCAAGAAGAACTGCCTGCAACGCCTGTCCGACTCCATAAACAACTTGCTCAAACGCACTGCCATCGGCAGCATAAAGCAACCGGCTATGCGCATGACCCTGATTCAGCGTATTAAAGCAGTAAATGACAATGCTACCTTGTCCTTTTCTATCTTGATCAAAACTTTAGATTTGTATTTTGTTCTGGGTAGAGTTGGGTTCTGCACTGTTCACAAGAACCTTGAGGGATTTGACCTCGTTTCGTAGCAAGCTTACTTCACTTTCCAATTCAAGTGCTTTTGCGTCAGCTAATTTTTTGAGTCTGTCGATTTCAGTTAAAAGGTTCTTTTTCTCAATCTCTAACGCTTTTATTTTTTCGATAGTAGTTTTTAAGCTGCTGCTCATTCGAAGTTTCCCTTCTTGAGGTAAGATTGTCTTTTTTGCACTTAAGACTTTTGCCGTCACCCATATCGTAAGAAAAAATGTTACTTTTTTCATGTTAGGCTCAAACGCGGGTTGACTCGTGATAGATGCAGTTTTATATAGGTATTAGCAAATTAAACATAATACTTTAGCTCATTTGTTGGATTGTGTCTAAATGAGGAAGACCATATTCAAAAAGCTAGAAGCTCAGGGCTTGATTGCTAATTACAACCGCTTACGAAAGAATTTACCCCCTAAGCTTCCAGACCGAGTTTTCATCTGGGACGAAACCTTCCGCGAAGGAATCAAGGCCCCGACAGTCTACTTAACTTATGTTGAACAAGTGCGTCTCGCAAAGTTAATGGATGAAGCAGGAGTCGCCATCATTAACGTTGGCTTCCCAGCGCTTTCTGAGGAAGAAAAACGAACCGTCAAACGCATCGTTAACGAAACCTTCACTTACTCCAAGCTTACAGCTTCAGCAGAACCCACGAAGAATAGCATCAATGCCTGCTTAGAAAGCGGAATTAAAGAAATAACAATCGAATCTCCCATTAACGGTTTAAACCTACAGTACAAGTTGAAGCTCACTAAGGCGCAGGCGATACAACGAATAGTTGAAAGCATCGATTATGCTAAGAAACATGGAACAAATGCTAACTTTATTCTTATGGACGCTACCCGTACTCCTATTGAAGATATTCTACAGGTTTTTGAAGCAGCCGCCAACGCAGGCGCAATCAGATTAGGAGTAGCCGACAGTGTTGGCTTCATTAGACCTCTTTCGATGCGTTATTTAATTGCACATATTCGCGATGGTTTGCCAGACGCTATAAGAAAGAAGGCACCCCTCTCAATCCACTGCCACAACGACTTCGGTTTAGCCTCTGCAAATACTCTTGCAGCAATGGAGGAAGGTGTATCTTACTTGCATACGTGTATCGCTGGTTTTGGCGAACGCGCAGGAATAGCACCCTTCGAAGAAGTAGTTACATCAACTGAGCTACTCTACAACATAGACACAGGAATTGATTTAGGAAAAATCTACCGCCTCGCTCAATCAGCCGAAAAAGCATTCGCGTTGCCCATACAATTTCACAAACCAATTATCGGCGAAAATATTTTCACCCACGAAGTAGAAGAGGACGTAGAAGAAATGCTTTCTCAACCCCTCGTTTTCGAACCTTTTCCACCTGAAATAGTGGGTAGAGAAACTATGATTTTTATTGGAAGAAACACTGGGTTAACACTCGTACAGAAGCTCTTAGAAAAAGCTGGAATTAGAGCCTCACCAAGACAGATGGATGAGCTCTTCCGACGGATCAAGGGTCCACAAGAAAGTCTTGATAAAGGCGAAGCCCAGATGACCTATTACCAGGTTAAAAAACTCATGAAAGAACTTCTCAAAGGCTACACGATGGATGAATTCTGGCGCCTAGTTGAGCAGGTAACAAGGCAAAAACCCAAACTGCCACGCAACCCCAAAAAAGATTCGGAACAAACTGCTGATCAACTAATACCTTAAGAGAACAATTGTTTTTTTACTCTTTCAACTTCTTTTTCAGATAGTTTTGCTGGGTAATTGTAAATGGGTCCACTTGGTTTCTCATTATAGAAGGGGCGGTTGCAGTCGGGACAACCAGACGTTTGGAAAGGCAAGCCGCCTTCTATCTCCTTATCTAACACCTCATTGGTGATTCCATAACCCATGATTTTGTCCTCGACATCAAATGACATATCTCCAAATCTCGTTTTGCCGTTGACAATCATATATCGTGCAAGTTGCAAACGTCTATACGCTTTGACTTTCGGCGCCGAATTCTTCTCTAAAGCAGTACCAGGAACGGGCGTAAAAGCAAAGAGCGCCGGCAAAACACCCATGTCAACGCACCTCTGAATCACCTTAACTGCATCTTTTTCGGTTTCGCCTAACCCAACAATTATATGAGTGCTAACGTTTCCCTCACCCAAAACATCCAAGGATTGATTTAGCAGGAGGAACTGGTCTCTCCAAACATATCTACCGCCTGCATCTTTGCCTTTGACTTTATTGAATATAGCTTCAGAGGCAGCGTCCAAAGCGATGCCCAACCTGTTAACACCCGCATCCACTAAACGTACGATATCCTTCCGGTCTACAGGTTGGCAGGAAACCGAAACCGCAACTGCTGAGTGCTTTCTTAATTCTTTCACAAATGCTTCCAAATGGGTGAAAACATCTGGGTAGTTTAGGGATTGAATACAGACGCGTTTGATTTTGCCCTCCTTTGTCGCGGTTTCGATGGATGTTAGGACCTTTGGTGTCTTGGAAAGTGGGCCAAGTGACTCGCGAGAGAAACTCGGTGCTGCTTTTACTTTCTCGGGCTTGGGGGCAGAAGCCACAGTTTGCCGTACACTTTCCCGGATTGTAGGTCATCAAGTACGCTGTTGTGGGTTTTGCATCCAATTTGCCTTCTATGAGCCCAAGAATCATGGCGGTGCCTACGGAAACACGAATCTGTACTGGTAAATCTGTCGGGCTGGGGTTTTTTTCTTGCAATAAGGACGCCTGAAATGTGTTGAAATAATTGATGATTACTATATTTAGTTTAAGACGATTTTTGTTTTCGGGTTAAGCTTACTGTGCGGCTTGCGATTGAAACTATGAAGAAAGTTAAAAATGCGTATTGCACAAAAGCAAAAACCGTTTGGATGGGCCAGACTAATGTTAAGACTATGCCAATGTAGAGGGCACTTCCAAGGTATCTCCCGACTGGGTCGTACATTTTCTTAGTGCAAAAGCCTGTTACCAAGAATTGGGCAAACGAAACGGCGATGAGCAACGGAAGCCACAAGGGATAGTAACCCTGGGCATAGAAGATGGCAAAAATGCCTCCCGTGAGAATGAAGTCGGTTGTAGCGTCGTAGTAGGCGCCAAAGCGAGAGGTTGTGTTTATTTTTCGGGCAAGGTAACCGTCAAGAAAATCTGATACCATACAAAACGCAAGCAAAACTAAACATGCAAGTATGTTTGCCTGGTTGTTAAGGTAAAGGAAGAGGGGTAGAGCTAACACACGTAGCGAACTGATGAAAGAGGGGATTGTGCAGAGTTTCTTCATAGTTGCACACTAAGGAGCTATTTTGCTTGCTTCATTCTGCATCGTTTGCCAGGCATCTTCGCCTCGGAAAGCCTGCAGTGTCTTTAACACTGTTCCGTTGGCATTCTCCACAATCTTTTTCATGTTTGCCTGCGCATTGAATGGATCCATGCCTCCAGCGATAACCATTACCACGGTGTTTGTGCCGTTAAGGTTTCCCATTCGGTGGATTTGGTTGGTTATTGTTGGTCCAGGGTTAAAGTCGTATATGGGCCAGCCGAGCACCAATAATGTGTAGTTTGATAGGCTGGTTGGAGCTTGTGGGCTGGCTGTGGCGATTTCTACACGCCAACCGCTGGATACTAAGCCATCAGCAAAGGCATATGTGATATTGCGGGCAAAATCCGTTAAGCCTGGATGATAGATTACTAACGCAGTTTTGGCGCCATCTGCGTTTAACACAACAGTTTGGGTGGAAACCTCCCGGTAGACGCTGTATTCAAGGTAGCCTCCGACGCCCAGCAAAACCACTAAAACGACCAGCAGGGATGTCAACAAAATCTTCTTCCATTTCTTCTGTGGCCAAAACCTCAAAGTTTTTCACCTCCAAGCTTATGTTCTTGGAAAATCTTTAACGTGTTATTTGCCCACTCTACGCTGGCTTTAGAAATGCTCTTGCCAAGCTGAATCGTTAAAAGCACGTAGTAGTGGGACTCGCTTTGGTTAATGATGGGTTTTAGGTTTTCTTCGAAGGCGTTCATGGTTTGGAGGATTTTTTGGTTTCTCTCCTTGAATTCTTCGATGTGTTTTTGATTTAGTTCCGGAGGGGCTTGGTCACCAAAGATTAGTTTGAGGAGGAATTCGTATTTGTGTACTTCTTTCTTTGCTGGTTTGGTGAGCCAGGCTTGGAGTTCTTTGATGCCTGCTTCGGTTATGGTGTAGACTTTTCGGGTGGGTCCATTGGGGTTGTTTTTTACCTGTTTAGTTATGAGTTTGTTTTTTTCGAGGTGTTTGAGGGTGGGGTAGATTTGTCCGTAGCTTAGGTCCCAGAAGTAGCTCATTCGGGTAGCGACGGCTTTTTTAATGTCGTATCCGGTCATTGGGTTGTGGCTTAGGAGTCCAAGGAGGACGTAGGTTGCGTTGTTGTCTTTCATTGGTTTCGCCTTATAGCATTCTATTATATATCATAATGATATATAGCTTGCGGGTACGTCACATCGTCGAACATCCTACAAATCATCCACTAATGCATCAATTCAAACGCAAAATCAGTCAAACGCTCAAATGGCCAACCCAACACGCCATACCCCATCTTCCCAAGGTATCTCCTGCCATAAAACTGCGCCTGCGCTTTCCCAATAGCAAACTTCAGCTTGCCCTCACTAAAACCCGAAGCATACAGCAACTTATGGCGGATTAAACGGTAGTTTTTAGGCTCCTCCCAATCCTCAATAGAAACGCCATGATCTTTCACTCGCTCATAGAGCGGAGTTCCAGGAATGGGATACGGCAACGTGAAGGATAAGTAGTCAAGCGGCAAACCTGAAGCAAAACGCACAGTATCAAGCACCGTTTTGTTGTTCTCGCCAGGGTATCCAACGATGAAGAAAGCGCCAACTTTAAGTCCAGACGCCTTAGCTGCATAAACGGCCTTTTTTGCCTGCGCGGTTGAGATGTGTTTGTTCATAAAACCCAAAACTGAGTCGTTGCCTGATTCTATGCCGAAGAACACTCCGATGCAACCAGCGCGTTTCATGCCCTCGGCAACCTCAGCATCCATTGTGTCCACTCTAGACAAACACTCCCACCCAACCTTAACCCCTCGACGAACGATTTCTCTGCAGACATCCAACAGATGATTACGGTTTAAGGTGAAACAGTCATCAGCAAACCAAACACGGTCATAACCCAACGCTGCAATCTCTTCCATCTCGCTGACAATGTTATTTACTGAGCGGCTTCTCATGTCTGCGCCAAAGATTGGTCGACTGCAGAAATCGCAGGAAAACGGGCAGCCACGTGAGGTTATCATGGAGGTGGTTGAATAGCCAAAGTGCTCGAGGTAATAATTTTTGTAAGCTTCATTATCGAACAGTTCACGGGTTGGAGTGGATAAACTGTCCAATTCTTGTATGAACTCTCTTGGTCCAGTGTTGACGATGCGATTACCCTCATGGAAGATAAGCCCCTTCACGCCTGAAAACTCTTTTCCCTGCTCGACGCATTCAACTAGTTCAGACATGGTTTGTTCACCTTCCCCGACAGCAACGACATCAAAGGATTCTAGAAAGCCATCAGGTGCCCATGAAGGCAAGGGACCACCCACTATGAACAAAGAATCCTCCAATCCCTCCTTCCTAAGACACTGTGCGAGATCCAAGGTGGTTTTTTTCATCGAAAACATCGAGTAGAACCCTACAATCTTTGGTTTGGCACGCTTTATCCTGTCGACAGCTTCCCTGAACTTCATAAAAGTACAGTCGACCAACTCCACCTCAACACCACGTTTCTTTAGTGCCCCTGCAATGTAACCTAAACCTAAAGGTGGAAAACGGAAGATTGAATTATCATTTGCTGGATGAAAATAGGGGTAAACTAAAGCTACCTTAACTGCCATTTGATTTCTTAGACCACCGAAAAGCAATGGGTTCTCAATCAAGAGAGCCCTCAAAATTTTTGCTCCTAATTGAATAGATATTTTATGCTTTAAAAACTTTGCATCAATCACTATTCAACTCTGGCATTATCAATTGAGGAGCGGTGTTTGCTCGGCAAAACTTTATTATTCGACTGTGAAAATTTACATTCGGTTGAAAAAAGGTGCATATGACCTTCTAAAAAGGCTTAGGTTGGTTTGAATGGCAAAATTAACCGATTTAGGGTTTAAAAAAGGCGTGTGTTGTGAAACGATAGTTTCCACATATAACCCTGACGGAACATCAAACGCCGCGCCAATGGGCCTCAAATTATTGGATGAACAGCACCTATCGATGAGCATATTTAATACTTCCTTAACATGTCGCAATCTCAAAGAAAAAAAGTGCGCTATTGTTAACTTAACAAGTGACATAGAAGTTTTCTACAAATCCACTTTTAAAGAGGCAAACCATAACGGAAAAGTCCCAGCGGATTGGTTTGTCAAAGCAGACGTTGTCGAAGCGCCGAAGTTGCGTTCTGCGGATGCTGTGGTCGAAGTTTCTGTTACTCATTTGGAACACGATGGCAAAGAAAGGACACGGTTTTCATGTAAAGTTGAGCGTATAACTACAGATGCCCAGTTTCCTCAAGTCTACTGTCGTGCAATGCCCTTAACCTTGGAAGCAATAACTCATGCAACCCGGGTTAAAGCATTCATCAACCTCCCAGAGAAACAGAAAGAAGCATCTGAACTAATTGAAACAATACAAAACCATGCTTATGTAGTAGGACGCGTCGCCCCAAATAGTGAGTATACAGCAGTGTTCGAGGATTTGCAATGTAGAATTGATTCTTGGAGAGTTAAGCTGTGAGAGTCATCGTAAAAACTCCTGCCAGATTGCATTTGGGACTGATCGATATGAACGGCGACTTGGGACGTATGTTCGGCGGATTAGGCGTAGGTATAGACCGTCCAAATGTTAACATAGAAGCCCAAAACTCCTCAAACTTCGAGATAAAAGGGCAAGAAGTCGAACTCGCAAACTGTTTCGCCCAAAAATTCTTTTCCACCTACCACATACAACCCAAAGCAAGCATAAACGTCGTGGAAGCGATTCCACCGCACATCGGCTTGGGGTCAGGAACCCAATTGTCCATAGCCATAGCAGTTGCCCTCGCAAAACTCTTTGACGTGAAAGCTTCCGTTCCCGAGTTAGCTGTTGCAATGGGGCGAGCAAAGCGAACCGCTGTTGGTACAACAATATTCCAATTTGGCGGGTTCGTGGTGGACGGAGGCAAGAACCAGAAAACCCAAAGCTTTCCACCCCTTATTTACCGTCAACCCTTCCCTACCAAATGGCGTTTTATCGTAGCCGTTCCAAACTCTAAAGAAGGCTTATCCAACTCTGAAGAAAACCACGCTTTCCAAAAACTAACCAAAATGCCCTCAGAAGACGTTGGGCAAATTTGTCGATTAGTAATGTTGAAACTTTTACCTGCTCTTGCTGAATATGACATTGAAGCCTTTGGCGAAGCATTAACAAGAATTCAAGTTCTAACTGGAAATCACTTTGCTCAAGCTCAAGGTGGAACATATTCCAGCCCAGCTGCTGCAGAATGTATTGAATTCATGAAAAAAACTGGTGCCTACGGGGTTGGACAGAGTTCTTGGGGACCAGCACTCTACGCTGTAGTGAAACAAGAAGAAGCCAAACAAACCCTCGCCCAAGTCAAAGCATATCTACACAGAAGTGTAGGCGGCGAAGCTTACATCGCGAAGGCAAACAACCGAGGCGCAACCATAAAGATGCTTGAGGTTTAGAGCTTTGAAGGTTCTTTTAGTCACTGGTCAGTTAGCGAAGGAGACTGTTCGGCACTATGCTCAAGCCAGCAACGTTGAAACGGAGACACTGGCACTCAAGATTGCTGTCGCCGCGTTTCTGACTCCTCAAGCCATCGCTAACGCCCTAACAGACAAGAAATTGACAGATTTTAACGCGATTTTAGTTCCCGGTTTGGTCCGCGGAGACACAAGTATTATATCAAAAGCGACAGGGGTTGCAGCCTTTAAGGGTCCAAGGTATGCCGCCGACCTCCCAGTAATTTTAGATTCCCTTTGCGATACTCAACTCTCAACAACCGAACCTGCGGACGATTTACTCCGCGAAAAACTCCAAAAGCTAGCCCTTCAAGAAATCGAAAAAACCGAGAAAGATCGTGCAGGCCCTGCTTAAGAAACCCAGTAGCATGTTGATTGGTGATTTAGCGGTCGGTAAAGACTTTCCCATGAGGGTCTTAGCCGAAATCGTTGATGCCGCTTTGATGGATAAGGAAACAATCCAACAGACAGCAAAACGATTCGTTAAGGCAGGAGCGAACCTGATTGATGTAGGCATGATTGCAGGTGAATCCCAGCCAGACAAGGCAAAACGCATTGTCAACTGGGTTAAACAGGTTGTAGATGTACCCGTAAGTATAGACACGCTGGATCCGGCTGAGATTAAGGCAGCAATTGAGGCAGGAGCAGAACTTGTACTAAGCGGAGACGCGGGAAACATAGAAGAAATTGCACCTTACGCCAAAAAAGCTGCGGTAGTTATTATTCCCACTAACCAGCGGGAAGGTTACTTCCCAAAGAGAGCCCACGAACGGGTCAAATACCTTGAGGGAATAATTGCTAAAGCCAAGTTACTCGGAGTTTCCCGCTGTCTTGCAGATTTAATTTTAGAACCCACAGACATCTTAGAATCATTTATCGCCTTCAAAGAGTTTGCCGCAAGGAACCCAGACGTGCCACTTTTTGTTGGAGTTTCAAACGTTACTGAACTAATGGATGCGGACTCGGTGGGCGTTAACGCTTTGCTCATCCGTTTATCCCAAGAAGTCGACGCAAGCATCCTATTAGCCACAGAGAAAAGCGACAAAGCAAAAGGAACTGTAGCTGAAGAAGTCGTAGCCGCCAAAATGATGTTCTTAGCGAAGAAACGCGGTTCAGTTCCCAAAGACCTCGGCTTAGATCTCCTTATCCTCAAAGACAAACGCGTTCACGAGGAACCTTATGACAAAAAACTCGAGGTAGGTGCGAAAGTTGTGGATGCACCTGGGAAGTTAGAGCCTGCTACTTTGGATTCCTTGGGCATGTTCAAAATATCTATAGATCGCGCAGAAGGGGTTTTGGTTGCAATCTACTACGATTCAACCCAGATGGATAAGCCCGTTAACGTTGTTAAAGGCGAAACTGCTGATAGAGTTTTTATCAAAATCGTAGAAATGGGTTTGGTGTCAAGGTTAGATCATGCGGCTTACTTGGGCAGTGAACTGGCCAAAGCTGAAATTGCTCTGAGAACAGGAAAAGAGTACATTCAGGACAAGGAATTATTCAAAAAATAGAAGAAAATAATTTTGGGTAATTATTACAAAGGTTTGGCTATGTCTGGTTTTGCTTCAGAAACTGGTTTGGTATCTGGAGGGAAAAGAGTCTTTATGAGAATTCTAGTCACTGGAACACCAACAATTACTGCGCCTATAATTAAGGCTAAACGTTCCCAAGGGTAAATGTAAAACACGAATGTTCCAGATGTCTGGGATAAGCAGCTTTGTCAGGACAGTATGCGTGAGTTGCCCAAATACGATTTCGTACAAGATGCCTCCTGTTAGATGTTGCATCATTGTGCCAATGAAAGCAAGAATGACGAATCCTGCTGTAATTAGCGTTGTTTCACTTTTAACCCATTGTCCTGCTCTGTGTCCTAGTGGTGAAATTAGAACAATGAAGGCTGCGATGTGCATCCAAAGGTATGGAATTGTGCCCCATGGGGTAACGATAAAGTTTGATGTCAATGGGTTTACTGCATAGAATACAAGCAAAAGAGCGTTTAGAACTACTACGGGTAACCATTTCCCTCTTACTAAGAATCCTAAGGGATACTGCCACAACGAATGCTGGAAGGAAATCCAATCCAAAAAATGGTACTGGAGTTCCCAGCCTATTGCGGCAAAAGTGCCTATTATTATGCTTACTCCGCCTACGTATGGTCCTAACAGAATACCGAATAATGGAGCAAGTATGTCTGAGAGGTGGAATGTTGCTCCTGTTCCTATCATGGGAACTGTGGGTATGATTCTTAGGGCTGCGTATAGGGCTGAGAAAATTGCGATTGCGGCTATTGCTTTGGTGTTTCGGTTCAGGTGTCTGAGGCTGCTCATGTTTTTCACCGTTAATTTTTTGCAATGCTATGTAAATTTTTACACAGCCTAATAAAACTTTCCATAACGACAACCGCTTGTGCGCCAAACAAACATTTCACATCGCCGTCAAAACCACCAACGTTTAAATCACCAAAAAATAATTGGAACCTATGAACCCCACACCAAAACTACTAAAAATCGACAACCTATGTCAGGTCCAAGCTGAACTAAACAAAATTAATGTTCACCCCATCGGAGTCCAAATAATGGCGTTAAAAGCAATTTTTCGCCTAGTCAAGTTTGAAGCAGTGGATCCTAAAACAGCAAATATTATCAAACAAGAGATGCTCTCCCGAGGTGGCGACGTTGCAGTCGCTGGAACGGTTGGCAAGTTTGAAGAGACGAACACCGATATCATAATTATGGGTACGTTGGCGCAGTACATTCGTCTGGTTCGAAAGCTCAAAAAGCAGTCATATGGTTGTTGCCTGAAAATTGCTTCGGCGCTGGAGGATTTATTGTTTAAGGATTTAGATGTTGATTTAACGCTGGTTTGTTGAATGTTGTTTTACGAATTTTTAGTTTTTGATATTTAACAGATAAATGTAAAAATTGCACGGTTAGAAATCATGGTCAAATCGTCGCTACAATTTGTCTATTTTTAACCTTATTTTTGCAATAGCGCCTATTTTTGAGACGGTTTGTTAGTTGAGGCAGCCTATTTAACTGTTAGCAAATTTTAAATACAAAATGGGCTCAAATGTAACTTTGAGGTTATTAGCGTGGCGAAAGCTCCAAAAAAGGTCGATAAAAAAGTTAAAAAGAAGAAATAAACGGCTTTAACGTTTGGATAAGCCCTCTTTTTTCTTTTTTCATAAAAAACAGTGTACTCAATCTTTGAGGCGTCAAATTAGACATAAAGAAGATAATATTGAGACACTTTTAAAATCTGCTTAAAGTGCAAAAAGAAGCTTTATCTTACTAAAAGTATTACCTAGATTGTACGGTGAATTTATTTGAACAGTAATCCGTTAAGCATAAGCCTTGCCGGCTTAGAGCTAGTAAACCCTACGATTCTGGCTTCGGGAATTCTGGGGTATTCTACTGAATCCCTAAACCGCGTAGCCAAGGGTGGCGCTGGTGCGGTCGTTACAAAATCTGTTGGTATAGCACCTAGGATGGGTTACTCCAACCCGACGGTGGTTCAAGCCGAAGGTGGTCTCATTAATGCTATGGGGTTGCCTAATCCCGGGAATCGACGTTTACGCTGAAGAGATCCGTTTTTCCAAGACCGTTCTACATGTGCCCGTCATCGTAAGCGTCTTCGGCTACTCAGCAGAAGAATACGCGACAGTGGCTAAAAAGGCGATTCAGGCAGGCGCCGATGCAGTTGAGCTAAATGTTTCATGTCCGCATGTTAAGCAGACGGGCGCGGAGATTGGTCAGAGTCCAAAACTGCTTGGAGAAGTAGTGCAGACGGTTAAGGCGGCAATCAGCAAACCTTTGATTGTGAAGTTGTCACCCAACGTGGCTGATATAACGGTGCTGGCTAAGGAAGCGATTGAATCGGGGGCGGATGTTTTGACGGCGGTAAACTCTGTTAAAGCCGTAGCAATTGATGTTGATACGATGCGCCCAGTTTTAAGCAACATAAAAGGCGGCTTGTCAGGTCCAGCTATTAAGCCTCTCGCTCTGCGGTGTGTTTGGGACCTTGCTGAAGCATTTGAGGTGCCCATAATCGGCTGCGGTGGGGTCACAGATTGGCAAGACGCTGTCGAGTTTTTCTTGGCAGGCGCCTCTGCAGTCCAGATCGGAACTGCCGTCGCCGAGGACATAGAGGTTTTCCAAGCAGTAAATAAAGGAGTGGAATCTTATTTGAGAAAGAAGAGTTTTGGGAGTGTAAATGACATTGTTGGCCTCGCTCACAACAAATAATAAACTGCGTACCTCGCAGATTGTTCGAATCCAAAACGAAAGCCCAACAGTAAAAACATTTACCCTAATCGACAAGCTCTGCGCAAAGGCTAAGCCCGGTCAGTTTTTGATGCTTTGGATCCCAGGTGTCGACGAGATTCCCTTAAGCGTTCTGGATGCTGGTGATAATTTGGTTTCTGTTTCCGTCAAAGCGGTTGGGGATGCCACACGCCACCTACATACATTGGAAGCTGGCGCGACGGTTGGTGTGCGGGGTCCATTCGGCAACTGTTTTACGGAAAGCCGAGGCAGAGTGCTTCTGGTCGGAGGTGGAACAGGCACCGCACCCTTATTGTTCTTAGCTAAAAAGTTGGCGGCGAAAACCGAGCGTCTCTCTTTTGTGGAAGGCGCCAAAACCAAAGACGAGCTTCTCTTCGTACGCGAACTTCGCGCTGTATGCAATGAAAAAAGCCTAATAACCACAACTGAAGATGGAACTGCCGGGCTTCAATGCCTTGTCACCCAACCTTTGACGAAAATACTGGACAAGGAAAAGTTTGACATGATCTACACATGCGGACCCGAAGTCATGGTTAGAAAAATCTTTGAAATGACCGAGCAGCGGAAACTCCCCATAGAAGCCAGCCTGGAGCGACTAATGCGCTGCGGCATTGGCTTGTGTGGAAGCTGCGTTATCGGTAAGTATCGTGTCTGTCGTGATGGTCCAGTTTTCAATGCTGCGCAGCTGCGGGAAGTTAAAGAGGAGCTAGGGATTTCCAAGCTTGGGTTTGATGGTTCAAGGATTCCGATTTAGTTATGTTGCCTTCTGACGCTGGGTTAGATGCTTTGGTCAAGCGGACAATTGTGCTGTATAACCGTACGCATAGCCCAAACGTTACCGCCAAACTAACCGCGCTAACACAACCCTTTATAATCATACAGTTCAGCGGGTCCTTCTGTACCGGTTGCGGAACCTTTGAAATCACAGACGCTTTCGCCGACCAACTCAAAACCCTAAGCGCCGGTAAAGTCGAATTAAAAAATGACAAAACAACACAGATAAACCCTCACACCATCCAGACTACTTACTCTGCAAAAACCAAATAATGTTTATCGGAAAAATATACATAAACAAAAAATGCTAAAGAGCCTTCTTATAGAAAATGAAAAGGGAACCTGTAGAAGAAGGTTTATTCTTCTTCTGATGGTATTCCGATTTTACGTAGGTAGTCTTTGGCGTATTTGGGGTTATAGGCTAAGAGTTCTTTACTGCGTAGGAGTCTACGGTCGAGGCGGTCTAGTGCTACTCGGAATGTGGTTTCGACGCCCCAGCCTTCGCTTGAGCTAAAGAATGTGCCTCTTGCGGTTCGGAATTGCAGGCGGCAGTGGACCAAAGGGGTATCGCGCGAGACGTTGTCTCCATGGCTCTTCATGTAAACGAATAGGGTGCCCAACTGGAATGCTTCCTGGTATTTGTGGACAAACGAATCAAACTCATCCATCATGAATGCCTGTTGCTCTTTTGTGACATCCACGTCTTTAGTGCCGAATTGTACCGTCAATTTGCGGTCTGCTACTGCTTCCGTTTGGCTTATTGGCTCAAGGAAATCTAGCTTGGTTACGATTCCAACTAAATGTTCTCCATCTACAACTGTCAGGCAGGAGACATCTCGATCATGCATGCGTTTCTCAGCATCACGTAAACTCATTTTTGCATCAACAGAAATCGCTGGTGAAGCCATGATTCCTTTGACTGCGAGGCCTAAAGTCTCAATTTTTTCGCCGACAATGTCACCAAGCGTCTGACGGCGTTGAGGCCAATATATGCTTTCTAAAATGTCCTCGATGCTGACCATGCCAACTAGTCGTCCACCTTCCATTATTGGAACATGCGAGATACCGCATTCACGCATTAATCCTAAAACGGCTCCGACACTGCGGTTAGACTCCAATGTGTGTGGCGCACGCATCATAACTTTCTCAACGGTCATGCGACCCCAATCTCCGCCAACAGCTCCATGGATAACGTTTTCGTCTGTAACGAACCCCAATACTTTTCCCTTATCAACCAAAGGAAGCTGACGGACACCACTCCCGATCATCAACTTGGCCAAAGCACCCAACGAGGCGTCCAAGCCAACTTGTGGGGCAACAACCATCAATGAGCGAACCTTAGCCACAGTTGGGTCAAGTCTTGAACGTAAAATGGACCGTCTAGTAATCATACCTTCATACTTGCCTTTTTCATCTAGAACAGCCAGAACAGGTGGCATGCCCTTCTTGAAACCTTCTAGGCATCTTGAAAGTGTGTCATTGGCTTTAACAGAGTTGAATTCTTTCGAAAAAATATCCTTAGCAGTAACGGACATGGACATAAATAATCACTGCCAAACTTATTGTAAACGTTGAATTTAAAGGTTGCAAAGACCAAACACGTTTAGCAGCATGAGAAAATTCTTGTTAAACCTCGAGCTTTACTGGCTGGTTTTCCATAGTTTTTTAATTGCTCCCTACTCTGCATTTTTTGGTTTTAAGATGTATCCAGAGTTATTTGTTATCCCATGTAGTTGCGCCTAAGGTCACCTAAACCTAGCTTTAACCTATATGCTTAATAGTTAAGCCATCTGAAATGTCTGAGTCTAAAGGAGAAAACCGCTTGTTCGCTGTCGGACACATGGCCATTGCGTACCTTCTAGGTAAAGGATCATCAAAAGGCCTACGCGTTAAGCTTAACATCCCCATACTCCTGGTTCTCTCCATACTTCCAGACATTGATATAATCTATGACTTCTTAACCGGATCACAAATCCACAGGGGACCAACCCACTCAATAATTGTAGCAGCATTGGTCTTCATACCTATCTTCATTATTTTCCGCAAAAAGGCAATTCCGTACTTCTTAGCGTTAATTTCTCATCCGTTAATAGGAGACTTCTTTGTTGGTGGAAGCCTGCAGCTATTTTGGCCTCTTTCAACAAACGAGTTTGGGCTCCACGAGTTAGGGGGTCCTTTCCTCTCTATCTTTAGCCCATTAAACATAGTTCTTGAAGTTAGCCTATTCGCTATAGCAACTCTTGTTTTGTATAAAACAGGTGATTGGAAAGTCTTTTTTAGCAACAACAAAACAAATTTAATTCTGTTTATCCCCATCGCTACGGTCCTGCTTCCCAGCACAATCGGCTACCCATTTAACAACTCACTACTTCTCTCAGAGCCAGTTTTGGCAATGGCACATCTTTTTTACCTGGTGCTATTCAGCATCGCAGTAATAAAAGTTCTAACATCCGTCTTTAAAAAGAACGATTGCGTAACCAACAAAATAGCGCAATTGAAGTTTTGAATATTTTAGCTTTAAAACCAGCCTCTTTATGGGGTTAGTTATCACCGCTTGATTTGGTTTTCTGGTCATTTTACTTGTGAACTTTGGTTTTTTCAAGCAATATTTATATCAAAAGTACTTCATTGAACAACTAACTATTCGAGTAAGCGCGGAACTATAATCCACGTCTTAAAAACTCCTGGTGAATAAAATATGCCGTTACAAACCATAAAAAAGGATGCGGCAGACGCTTTAACTTTAGAGTGGATTTTACAAGTTAAGAATTACAAGTTAACACTTGACAGAAACCGCTGTGTCGGCTGCCAAGTATGCAGGGTGGCTTGCCCCAAAGAAGCCATAAAAACACAAAAACAGCCTAAACTCCCTGGCGAAAAAGCAAAAAAAGCCAAAGTAGACATTGACTTGGCAAAATGCAATTTCTGTGGAATCTGTGATGTCACCTGTCCATATGGCGCAGTCAAAGTAACTCTAAATGGTAAACATGACTTATCCATTTTGGAAAAAGATAGCTATCCACAGCTTCTCCGTGAAATTTCTGTAGATACGCACAAATGTGAAAAAGAATGTACGAAATGCGAAAGTGAATGCCCTCTTTCGCTCATTAAGATCTCCAAAGTTGGCTTTGACGGCAACCCCGTCCAAGACGTGCAAGCTCTCTCGCCGAACGAGAAAAAGAGGGTTCAAATTAGTCTTGACATCCAAAAAGAGTACTGCCCAACCTGCAAGATCTGCGAATCTAAATGCATACCTGGGGCGTTGAAAGTCAAAAAAGCCTTCGAAGGAAAAATAGCCATAAACCAAGAGAAATGCCCTGAAGGCTGCACAGACTGCCTAGATGTTTGTCCGATTAAGGGAGTGCTTGTTCTGGGGGAAGATGAGAAAGTTCACGTTAACGAATCTCTCTGTACTTTCTGTGGTGCATGCAAAAACGTCTGCCCAGTAGACGAAGCACTCTGCGTTAGACGCACAAAAGTTCTCCACACTCCCATTCATTCAGGCACTTGGAACAAAGCCTTAGAACGAATAACAAGTCCAGCAGACGCAAACAAGGAACTTAAAGCTCAGGCTGCCCAAAACCGACGTCAAGTCGTAGAAAAAAGATTCCTCTCTGAAGAGAAGAAAACGGAGGATTACCCGTGAGTAACTCACAAACCACATCCCAACAAACTGAATGTGCCGCTTGTAAACCTGAACAGTTGCGAGTCGGCGTTTTCGTCTGCCACTGTGGATTAAACATTGCAGGCACAGTTGACGTTAAAGCTGTAGCTGAATACGCAAGAACAATCCCTGACGTTGTCTTCGTGAAAGAAAACCGCTACACCTGCGCGGATCCTGGACAGGAAGAAATCCGCAAAGCCATACGTGAACAGAAACTAAACCGTGTAGTCATCGCTGCATGCTCACCCAGAATGCATGAACCCACTTTCAGACGCACCGTCTCAGAAGCAGGCTTAAACCCTTTCCTCTATGAAATGGCAAACATCCGTGAATTCGCCTCCTGGTGCCACCAAAGCGACCCAGCAGCTGCAACAGAACGCGCCAAAGACTCGGTCCGTATGGCGGTGGCAAAAGTACGATTAATGCAGCCCCTACAAACCATCGAGGTTCCAGTCACCAACAAAGCGTTAATCATCGGCGGAGGCATCGCAGGCATGAATGCAGCCTTGGACTTGGCAGAGCAAGGCTTCAAAGTATACATGCTTGAAAACACCCAAAGCATCGGCGGTCACATGGCAGCCCTCGACAAGACCTTTCCCACCTTGGACTGCAGCATCTGCATTGAAGGACCAAAAATGGTTGATTGCGCACGTCACCCAAACATCACAATCTTCGCAAACTCCGAATTAGTCAGAGCAGACGGCTACATCGGCAACTTCAAGGTAAAAATCCGCAAAAACCCACGTTACGTTCTCACAGACAAATGCACGGGCTGCGGGGAATGCAAAGATGCTTGTCCAATCGAGTACCCTAACGAATGGGATATGAACCTTGGCACTCGTAAAGCTATCTCTGTGCCTTTCGACCAGACTGTGCCGTTGATTTACTCTATCAACAGAGATTACTGTATTGAATGCTTCAAATGCACTGAAGTCTGCGGTGAACGACAAGCTATAGACTTTAACCAGAAAGCAGAGGAAGTGGATTTTGACGTTGGAGCGATCATAGTCTCCACTGGTTTTGACATTTACCTGCCGTACGATATGCCGCTACTTGGCTACGGGAAATACCCCAACGTTATCACAAGTATGGAGTTCGAACGATTAATTCTCGCAGCAGGTCCTACAGGCGGCAAAGTCATCCGCCAATCCGACGGACAAAAACCACATAAAATCGCCTTCATTCAATGTGTTGGTAGCCGAGACAAAACCCACTACCCGTACTGCTGTAATTTCGGTTGCATGTACACGCTCAAACATGTGGTTCAACTCAAAGAGAAATATAAAGAGGACATAGAAGTCTACGTTTTCTACATGGACATACGTAGCCCAGGTAAGGGTTACGAAGAATTCTATGACCGTGCACGGGAAAGAGGCGTAAACTTCATCCGTGGGCGCGTAAGCCGAATCGACGAGGACCCAAAAACCCACAATCTAACCGTTCACTCTGAAGATTCACTGCTTGGAATGCCCATCGAAGTGGACGCCGACATGGTTGTCCTAGCGACTGCAGCTATACCCAAAAAAGGCTCAGACGAAGTCGCACGCATACTTAACCTCTCACGGGGCTCAGACGGCTTCTTTATGGAAGCTCACCCAAAACTCAAACCCATGGATGCGCCAACTGACGGAGTGTTCTACGCTGGCGCATGTGCAGGCTTAAAGGATATTCCTGCGTGTGTTTCCCAAGGAAGCGGCGCCGCCTCAAGAGCAGCCACGGTTATCAGCAAACCCAAATGGAAAATTGAACCAATCATCTCTGTCATCGACGAAGCTAAATGCAAGAAATGCGGAGTATGCGTCAACAAATGCCCATACGGTGCCATAAGACAAGAACCAGGCAAACCAGCCCAAATAATCACGGCTAGCTGTCACGGATGCGGAACATGCGTTGCCGAATGCCCACAACATGCAATCACACAAATGCACTTTACCGACGCACAAATCATGGCACAAATCCGCGCTGCACTTGAAGACAAACCGGAAGAAAAAATCCTCGCTATACTCTGCAATTGGTGCAGCTACGCAGGCGCAGACCTTGCAGGCATTAGCCGATGTGACTATCCAGCAAGTGTAAGAGCTATCCGAGTTATGTGTAGCGGCAGAGTCGCAAGGGAATTTGTTCTTGAAGCACTCAGGCTTGGCGCAGGCATGGTTCTTCTTGGAGCATGTCATTTACCATATGACTGCCACTACATAAGCGGAAACTATAAGATGAAAGCAAGAACCGACGCCCTAAAAGGCATGCTAACCAAACTCGGTATGAGTCCTGAGCGGTTTAGAGTAGAATATGTTTCAGCAGCGGAAGGCATCCACTACGCCGAAGTCATCAAAGAAATAGATGCCGACATGAAAACCCTGGGAAAAGAGAAAATCCAAGCAGAGAACGCAAAACTCAAACCAATCCTTGAAAACATGCTAAAACGCAAATAGCCAGTCAACCCTTAGACTTTGGTTTGGTATTTGATTAATTTGCGTTAATGCACTCTTTTTGTTTTTGTTTTGGTTGTTGTAGGAGTTTTGTGTGCAAAAGCCTTTATTCTAATTGTTTTTTTAGGTTTGTTTTGGGTTTGGGTTGTGGATTTGGGTTTGTTTGGTAGAAGTAGTGGTTGTGGGAGGGTTTTTTCAACATGGTTGTGGAGCAAAACCTATTGGTTGTGGCAGTTTTTATGGTGCTTGTGGATGTTAGAATCCAGAAAGAAACATCAAACCAGTTTTCGCCTTTTTTAGTCAAGCGATCCTTCTCTTCGGTTATGGGTGATGAGCGTTCTAGTTGTCGCTTCTCGCAATCGCGGAAATGATTGGGTGTGTCCGCGGATTCTTTGAGGGAGACACACAAGTTAGAAATATTTGGTCCCACTATAGTTCTATTGAGGACTTTAGATTGGGTGATTATGTTAAGGGACCTGAACCTGACCGCTGGCACTGGAACAAAAAATGCAGACAATATCCCCAAGTCGTTCAACGTAAACGCGACGTTAGACCAACCTCTGATCTTTGCGATGACTGCCTAGACCTTGAGAAAAGTGAACTTCGCAAAGTAACAGCCGTCTAAACAATTTTCTCCTAGAAAGACGCAGAGTGCCTAAAGTAGCTAACGCTCTATTGATGAACTACTGGGCTGTAATGAGATCTTTTTCTATTTTGATTTGCCTGCTTTTTTTGCGCATGCATCACTACAGTACTTTGATTTAGCGTTAAAGGTAGTGTATGGTTTCTTGCATACGGGACATTTCTTTTCCATAGGTAACCCCGCAACATATACAACATTCATAATAATAAATTTAAGGGAAACTAATGTTTACTCGTTTTAGAAAACTAAAGGTGATCTGAATACCTGAAGACAAATACGAAGGGATTCCCAGAGTAAAAATACTTTGGGACCCAAAGATAGATTATAAAAAATGTGAGTCCTGTGGAAAATGCGTTGACTTTTGCCACATGAACGCCTTCAAATCTGAAGAGTGCAATTGCGGGAAAAGAAGAATCACCGTGAACTCAAACAAATGCGTTGTATTCTGCAGGGGATGTGAAGACATCTGTCCAGTTGGCGCAATATCTCATCCATCAGAAGAAGAAACCCAAAAAACTATTAAAGAACTCCAAGAAGATGCGTTGTCATAGATCCAAAAGGTAAAACTCGCAAAAAAGTATGGCAAATTCGGGACGAGATTAAAATAAGGATTAAGCAGCTAGTAGCATAACGTAGTACGTGGGTAATGTATTTATCACTAAAGGCAATTTGGATAACGAGATGCCCTTTTTTCGCAGGGGTCGCCGAGCATGGTCAAAGGCGTAGGCTTCAGGAGCCTATCCTTCAGAGGTTCGTGGGTTCAAATCCCACCCCCTGCACCACGACTGGCTCACAGGGGTCTTTTATATTATTTAAAATTTGAGTATTGTTTTTATTTTCATTAATCATTTGTGGGTCACTAAGATTCCACCTGCTTAAAGTTGCTTAAAAGAATTATTGAAAAAAATCAGAGAGAGAAAGATTAAAATTTAATCCAACCAAAAAAAGGGAAGATTTGCGGAGGCATCTCCACCCTTTGAGAACAAGCTTATTTTGCTGCTGCTCTCTAATTGTAGGGTGGTTAGAAATATGAACGCAAAGCAATTCTTCAGAATCGAAGTTAGTATAAGTTGGGGACATTTGATTACTGAAAGAAAGACGCTGACCAAAGACGAAGAGAAAGTAAGAGAAGCAAGAAGGGCTTATCGTGATGGAGTTAAAGAAGCATGGGACATTTACACCCAAGGCAACATGGTAGTTAAGGAAGCAAAGAAGGCTCTTGACTTGGCAATAGATGAAGCATACAAATTATGCTTGCCTGAACATGGAGAGAAAATGGCACAGACAGAATACGAACATGCAACCAAACTGTATTTCAAAACTTTGTACAAAGTTCACCGCAAGTTTGCTGATACGATTGGACAAATTTGGGCGGTTTTCATGAAAGACATGGAGACTTCTTTATCGCCCACCAAGAAGAATATTTAATGTGAAACTTAAGCTTCTCCTAATGCCTGTGGCGTACGCGAATATTACGATGCACGATATGTTTATATTTCGGCTTTTCCACTCTTAAAATATTAAATCGTACGATAATCCAGAGGCGCATTGTTTCGTGAATTCATTAAAAAAATTTGAGCGGGGTCTCACTGCACTTGCGTTGGCACCATTGTCTGGGCTTGAGAAGAAAGAACGGAATAGAAGACTTGAAGAACGATTGAAGCGTTCAGAACAAAAACACGGTCACAAATGAGAGAAAATCTAACTCCTCGCAAGACTTTTAAAGAGTAGACAACCTAAGAAACAATTAGCCTCTGAACAAGAGGTGTCTTTACGGCTAAAGAACAATCAAACCCTAACAACGAAGAGGTAGGTGATTGATTGGAAACAGATAATTTAACTTCGAAAATAATAGTGAAATCTTTCACTTGCCCAGTTTGTGGCTGGATGATTAAGTCACCTTGTGGTGAAGAAGACATCGTGGACCATGCTAGTCATCACTTCAGAACAAAGCATCCTGATAGACGATATAGCAAGGAAGAAATCTTTAGTATGATTTGGTAAGAAATGGCCAATCAGTGTTTTTCTACCAACATAAAAGACGATTTGTTGAAACAACTCCGTGGGGCAGTGGAGGAAAGTAAAAGTGGATAGGTCTGTTGTTGCTTAGGTGTTACCACATTTTCTTTTATCTTTGATAGGTTAACGTGGAACCTGTCGCTTGGTGAATCAACAATTCACTTCTCTCTCTTTCCTGAATGTTTTGTTGGTTTGCCAAGCCCTCAATTCTACAGTGTTAAGCAATAGCTCCTTCCTGCGACGGCGGGGGATTAAAAATTTAATCTTTCTCTCTCTTGCCTTCTCAAACTACCACTAGCTCTTCCTTACTTTCTGTTTAATCATGTTTTTCCCAAAAACCCATCATTGTACTATAGATATTAGTTTTATCATCTGCTCCAAGAGATTTTATTTTGTTCCTGAACATTACGGGTTTAACTTTTTCATTTTGATAGGGCGCAAACTTGTCTTTAAAATTACGTACACTAACTTAACCATTCATTCTGCATTGAGATGATACTAATTGGAGGGTGTCTTTAACGAATATATTCTATCGAATAAACTGCGAAAAAATTATGTTGGCGGCAAGAGCAGTTTGGGTAGAAGAGGAAATCGCTGATGGCATCGCCGCAAATGCGCTGCATATTCTTGATGAAACTTCAAAACTTAATCCAATATTTTTCTGCGGAAAAGCGCCTAAATGCATACTCGGCGGTCTATTCTACATTCTTGGATTCAGGTTTAAATCGGTAAAGACACAGAAGGAAATCGCTGATTTTCTATGCACTACAGAAGTTTCAGTAGCAGGGTCATACAAGACTTGGCTAGAAAAGTTTCCACAATACTTCACTGATATAAACAACAGAAAGCAAAGAATAACCCAATCAGTTTAATGTTGGATGTCAGAAAAAGAAGGAGACATCTCATTTGTCCAAAGGTTCAAATCCTGTGTATATTCCTCGATGTTAGAAAGTGTTTTATTACCACATATGTGATACAGAGGCATCAAGGGAATAATTATGGCAAAATGCCCAAAATGTGGAAAAGACGTTAAAACAGCAAAGAAAACTTGGAAGATGGCTGGAAAACCAGATAAAAAAGGAAAGCGGACAGAACTTACCATAGGTCTCTATGAATGCTGTGGTAAATCTTTCCGAGAAGTCTTAGACAAGAAGAAAGTTTAAACAAATCAAGATTCCATTTTCCTTTTCCTATTTTTTTCTTTTATTTCTATTCATGAGTGGGCTTTAAGTAAAAAAAATAGGGACATGCGGGCGACATCTCCATCTGATTGGGGTTCAAATCCCATCCCCTGCACCAACTTTATCTGAAACAAAAAAGGAAATGCAAGTGACCTCTCCACTTTAGAATGAGTGCAAATCCTCCAGAAATCAAATTAGTGCTCTAAACTATTGAAAGCTTCTTTTATGTGTCGATACTGGTTAAGAAGTGAACTGCAAACATATGTCCTTCGAATGACATTGGAACCAAAATCATGGTAGAATCTATGGTTTTGCCGTCTTTTTTTATCAAAGTTAACTGAATTGTTGACGCTGACATTTTC
>CAVZPM010000034.1:0-89923 GCA_963777155.1 Candidatus Bathyarchaeota archaeon | reverse complement strand
CCTACACCTGAAACCACGACAACGTTGTGGGGTTCAAGGTTAAGCTCTGCCAGCGCCATCTGAAGTGCACTCAGGATACCGTAGTCTCCGCAGCCCGGACACCAGTCAACATAGTTGTCCGTTTTGTATTCTGATGCTTTATGCGCCAAGCATAAGCACCTGCCTTTCGGTTGCCTGACCGGTTAGGATATTCTTGATGGCGGCATATACTTCGGTTGTCATCATGGGGCGACCAGTGTACTTGAGGATGTAGTGGGTGGGTTTGATAGTTGTATGCTCAGTTATTAAGCCACCCAACTGTGCTGTTGCGTTGTCTTCCACATCAATTACGCGTTTTTTGCCTTCTAGCATCCGTTTTACGTAGACAGAAGGAAGAGGATGAACCATGCGTACCTGGATGAAGCCTAAGCTGACGCCTTCATCTTTCAGCTGGTTTAACGCTTCAATTATGGCTCCTTTAGGTGAGCCCCAACTGACAACAATGTTCTCTGAGTCTTTATCTCCAAAAAAGTTTACTTTCATTTCTAATGGCACTTCCCTGTCGATTAGTTCGAGTTTTTTGAGGCGTTTATCCATCATTTTTCGTCTGATGATTGGTTCCTCGTTTATGTTTCCCATTTCGTTATGTTCGTCGCCGCTGTACCATTGCACGCCGTTCTTTGTTCCCAGAAATGCTCGGGGTGATACGCCTGTTTCTGTGAATTGGAAACGTTTGTAAATTTTACCTTCCAACTCTTTTTCACCAACTACTAAGCCTCGGTCAAGTTTTACTTTCGCATAGTCGAAAACTGGGTAAGTCTGCGATGAATTCGCCATGCCCTTATCAAGCAAATGAATAACTGGCACCTGATATTTCTCAGCTAAATTAAAAACTTCAGCTGCATCAAAGAAACATTCCTCAATATCTCCTGACGCCAAGATTATTCTTGCGAATTCTCCGTGGGCCGCATGCATCGCAAACCGCAAATCTTGTTGGCTATGCCTTGTAGGCTGTCCAGTTGCTGGACCACCACGCTGATAATATGTTATTACTAAGGGCACTTCGTTGTTGCCTGCCCACCCTAAACCTTCAGCCATCAAAGAAAAACCTGGACCAGATGTACTGGTTGCCGCCCGAACCCCCGTTAAACAAGCGCCTGAAGCAGAATTTACAGCGGCAATTTCGTCTTCTGTTTGCAGCACTATTATCGCTTCTTCTTCTCCTTTTTTGGTTCTGAGGATTTCGTGGGATTCCAAGTATTCGCTCTCGTCTGCTGCAGGAGTGATGGGATAGTATGTTTGCACTCTGCAGCCGCCGAGGACTTTGCCCATGGCAACGGCTTGGTTTCCTGTTAAGAAAATTCTTTTCTCTTTTATGGGTTGTTTCTCAAGTTTATACTTGAAGTTGTTTACGTTGAAGGTCTTTTCTGCGTAGTCGTAAGCAGCGTCTACTGCGGCAATGTTCATTTCGGCTATTTTTTCGTGGAAAGTAGTCCTAATCGCGTCTTCTACGAGTTTACGGTCATACTTTAGAAGCGCAAAAGATACGCCGATTGTTAAGACGTTAATCATTCTTTGAAGTGTGCTTATTTGTTCTATGTGTAGTTTTTCGCCGATTTGTTTAAGTAAATCCATGTAGGGAACAGCAAAAACCTGAATGTTTTTTTGTTTGGCGTAGTTTAAGAAGTCGTTAACGGTTTCGCCAACGCCGTTCTCCTTCATGAAAGCTTGGATTTGAGTCTTATAATCCTCTGAGAATGTTACAATATCTTTTAGGACATTGATGCCTAGGTCGCGTGAATCCACGATTATGCCGCCTTCATTTATGACTTCGCTAACATGTCGCACAACTGTTTCCGCATCAAAAGCTGCAAGCAAGTTCACATCACTGATGTTTGCTAGCGTGGGTTGTTCGGATATGCGCTGGAGAAAATAGCTGTGCATAGTTTTGATATTCGAGTGATATTCTCTTCGGCCAAAAACATACAAACCGCCGTAACCGCAGGCTCTACCAAATATGGTTGACGCTGAATCAACGCCGCTTCCTTGGGGGCCACCTGCCATCCAATTTATGCTTTCAACTACCATTTTGTCTCACTTTTCAAAATCTTCTTTATTGACGGAGTTATCCCCCGCCAGTTGCCTTATCGTGTCCTATACAGCATATGCATTTTGCAGTTTCACCGCAATAAGGGCACACGCATTTACAGTCGTCGATAAAGTTTCCGCAGTTCATGCAACGAGGCTGATTTTCTTTGTTCATCCTCTTTTGCCTCTGCTATCTTACTGTGTGGAAGATTAAGGATTTAAGTTTTCCCAAAAACCAAACGAGTAAATCCAAAGAAAGATTTTTCAACCAGTAAAATGTACAAAATCTTGTTCAGTTGGACTGAAATAAAAATTATGAATCTAAAGAAAAGAGAGAAGGATTTTTGGTTTTTTATCTTACGAAGTCGTCGAATGTCCAAAAGTGCTCTTCTTCTTGGACGATTATGTCTTCGAACATGCGTCTTGTTGTGGTGTCGCCGCGTTTGAGTGCTTCAGCGATGATTTGTCGGTAGAGAGAAATTGCGCTGCTTTCCAATGCATGATCCAGAACCAGAAAGTCCTGCGCTGTTTCGCCGATAACTGGTAGTGGGTCTGGTTTGAATGCGGCTTCGCCTTCGAGGAGGTAGATACGTTCGCTAATTTTTTCCAAGTGATCCATTTCCTGCATGAAGACGCCTTTGAGAATCTTGCTTACGACGTCAGCCTTGTTGGTTCCCGTGACAGCTTCCAGTGCGGTGTTCTTCATTCTAAGTGCAAGGAACGCGGCTTTTTCATGTTGATTTGTATATTGTAGAATTCCTGTAATTTCTGCTGAAACCGCCTTGTTTAAGAGCGTGAAGTAGTCGTCTGTGTAGATTTTGCGCCATTCAGGTAATGGAGCCTTGCTTGGCTCATCTTTTTCGTCTTGGAACTTTATGTATTCTTGGAACTTAAACAAGTGCCCTTCTTCTTCATTGTATATTTTCTCGAAGAGCTCACGTGTTTCCCAATCGCCCATTTTCGCGGCGGTCTCGATGATTTGGCGGTAGAGCATTAAGGCTTCTTCTTCAGCTTTTGTCCCCAGTTTGGCGAATTCGCTTATGCTGTCGCCAACGGTGATTTTTGCTGATTTGGTTGATGCTGCTCCCCCAAGATAGTAGATGCGCTCCATTATTGAAGCTGCATGTTTCATTTCTTGGATGGCGATTTCTCTTAGAAACTTTCCAACTGCGTCATATGTGGTTTTGTCTAAGAGGATGTTTTCTGGGATTGTTCGTCGCACGAGCTTCTCCATTTTTGCATGTTGAAGAATATACTGGAGCGAAACTTGGATTTCACGTTCGACTGCCTTATTTAGAAGGTCTACATAATCTGGCGATATTTTAACTGCCATATAATCACAACTTCAACAAAAAAGGAGAAACCACTAAGATATAAGATTTTTTATTAACACTAAATCAAACGTTCTATTGAAAGGATTTTCCGCAGTTTCGGCAGTAAAGGGAGTCAGGTGTGTTTTCTGTTCCGCAATTGGGGCAACGTTTCATTTGCGACAGGTTGTTGGTGGTGAGGCAGGATAGGAAACTGTCGGTGTCGACACTGGAACTGGTTTTAGTTTGTTGAATGCCATGGCTGCGAAAATCCACGCTATCCAAACCTAATCCGCCAAAGAAAGGTTATTGCCCCGATTAAGTAAAGTAACCCAGCGGTACTTGAAATTGTCCACTCCCGATTTTTCGTCTAGTTTGTTGAAGGCACGCATGTAAAGTACAGCATTCACTATTCCGAAAACAATTGACACCCCGAGTACAACCAAATAGGTGAGGAGAAGATTGTGTAAATGGCGCAGGAGTGGCTGTTGGCCGGTTGTGAAATACCCCTGCTTGAGAAAATGATGCAAAAACTGTGAATTCCAAAATAGACTAGTAACGCCAGAGATTATGCTTATTATGAATGCATAAAGGACATTTTTGAAGATTCTCGGCTCGTTATAATAATGTGACAAACGATACATTGCCACCATGAACAAGATGAATCCGATGATGCCAATAGCCCCTACAGTGATCAAGAATGCAGTAAATCCGGCAGAAAACTCCAAAGAATGGACGAGGTTCCATGACTGTTCTCGTAGCAGCTGAAACATATTGTGGATATAATTAGTGCAACCACGCCGATTACAGCGGCAATTGGCAAAATAACTGTAATTAAACTGGCAATTAACCCCAATTTTCTGCCCGATTCAATCGACATCCTTCAGCCCTCAATATTATTGTTCATCGCTTCAGGGATAAGGTTTTCTACGAGTAAAAAATCGACAAGTATATTCCTCTAAAGTCCATAGACAAGTATTAAATTTCTATGACTTCTATTAGCATTCGAGATTGAGAAATATGGAAGCAACGACAACTACAAGCGAAATGAACTCAAGCTCCTATCGAGTAAAATTTGATAAGCAAAACTTTCTAGAACTTGTCCGTATAGCGAGGCCAAGAATTATTTACCATCGAAAAAACATGCATTTCTTTGCTTACGACGGCTTCGTAATGTATACTGATCAATGTGATAACAGTGATTTTTCCCAGATAATCCTTGATGCTATCGAGTTCTCAAACTATCAATGGGCAAAATAATTATTTTTTCCAGTTGCCCTGGCTCCACTTGCTAAAATCCGTCGGCGTTACCTTAATTATGGGTATATCTCCTTCTTTCCAGCTGCCTTCTGGACTTGCGTACTCGGGATACTTTTCTTTCAGCAGATCATGGGCATAGCGGTATTCTTTGCCGTTCCACATGATTTCTGCCTCGCCCTGAACACGGATGCCTTTGATGTTGGACCAGTTTTTTTCATCGTAGTCATCAAAAACAAGTGAGACCTGCGGGTTTGCTTCTATGTGCTCAAGTTTTGGTGTGTCAGGGTCGGATGCTATGTAAATGTTTGCGCCGTCAAAAACAGCCCAAACTGGCCTAACCACTGGTTCGCATTCTTCAGTTGCGGTTGCAAGGCGGCAAACTGGTAACTGTTTTACGAACGCTATATCCGATTTTGAGAGTTTAATACCCATTCTCAGCATCAACACGATTTTATGCTTACAGGAAAAACCTGTATGTGAATACTAAAACAGGTCATCCTTTTAAACTATGAGGAAAGCACCACAAGGACACATCAACTATTTTCGCAATAGAAATGTTTGGTGGTGGAATAATGCCGTGTTCGTTTTCCTCAGAGCGATTAATAAATGTTCAGCCATTGTCTCCCGGCTGCCTTTGAGATGCATATCTTTTCTTTGTTACATTTAATAAACCAGCTCTAACCTACACATTAAGACGCAAGAGTTTGATGAAAACCTTGGCTTACTTAAAGTTCTCAATGGGAACCGAGCTAAGGGTAAGACTTTTTACATTATAATTCTTGAAACAAATAAGTCGCTATATAACAAAAAGCACCTTAAGGAAAATTTGGGTATGAACAGGTATTATATCGTTAGGCAGTTATCCTGGTTTGCAGATAATATTTCAAGCAAAATACTTGGTAATGAAGTATTATTATTGCATCTTGTTTGTCAATAACATTCATATTCTTATTCTCTCCAAGAGGATGAATGACGCTTAATGACTCATTGTCCTAGTTGTGGGAAAAAAGTTATCAAACCTTCTAGGGTACTGAAAAATCATAGCTTTACCATTGAAGCATATGACTGCGGAAAATGCCACCACAATTTCAAAATTACACTCAATGAATCAGACTATCTTTTTAATCTAACATAGAAAATAGCCAAAGAACAAGTTTTCATACTAAGTTGAGCTGCATACCTGATTTCATATCTATTGCAAATAACAATTAGCTCAATTCTGAGGATTAAACCACTAAATAGCAATTTTTGAAAGTCATTTTTAGTTGATTTATCCAATCTGGGCATTAAATCAGAGGATTGGTCAAGATTAAAGAAATTTTTAGTGATTTGTAAAAGGCCTTCTATCATCAATAAAACCTTTGCTCGAGCTAAGGTCTTAATGCCTTACAATGAATCAGGTTGCTCTGGGAAAACTTTAATTAAAGTAGAACCTAATGAATTGCTGAAACTGGCTAAATGGGTGTTCAAGATAAATTGGAGCACCAAAAGACAGTTAATACAGGCTTTGAAGATCAAAACACTGGCGTGCGGGATTCCCCAAGCCTGGTATGGGGCAGGCCTGCTAAGTCTGTGGTCGAAAGGCCGCGTGGGTTCAATTCCCACATCCCGCGCCATTTCTCATATATGTTATCTTGCTGGAAATGTTGTAGATACTATTTCTGGGACAGAAAAGTAGTGATTTCAATTCCACTTCGTGCATTAATAGTCTTTTCAGTGAACTATTCCTTATCAGAAGAACCTTAAAATTGATAATCAGCAAAATCTTCTTATCGTTTTAAGGGCTGTGTTGTTTAATGAACTTTGCGAAGTTAATTATTTCCAAGTCACCTTGACATCGTGGACAGATATTTTGTATTTCAGGCGATTTTACCCCTATCTTAAGCGGTGCTCCACAATGGCAGCAGTAATAAGTCAAGTTCTGTCCTTTTTCTTGAAGCTTTCTTACCAAAGCAGTTGTCTCTTTTTGTTCTTCTGTTAATTCGCTTTTCTTTTTGCCCGTTTTTTGCTCGGTCGAGAAGTTTTTGCAGGTTTCAGCATCCACAAAATAGGTATTAAACCCAGCCTTCACTGGCACCAACGTTTTTCCACTTTTTCCGCAAGACTCCTCGTCAAAGTGACCGCACTCTTCACAGCTCTTCTTATTAGAGTACTCTTTCTGGAGCTTCCAAAGACAATCCGCACAGTACGTCTGTTCCTTCCCGTTAATTCTTACGACTAAACCTGAACCAGAAAATGATTTCTTACAACTACAACATTCAGACCGCATAGCACTCACATTGGAAGTACATTTGCGAGGGCTTTTATTTATTGTTTAATTCGGATTTAAGGAAAATACTCGGTTTTCCAGAAAGAAAAATTGTAAAACTCGCAGAAGACCAGAACTGACTTATTCGGCTTCTTTTGTCCTTGTTTTCAAAGAAGAAGAAGTTGTCCCAGTGCGTCCTTCTTCTTCTACCAATTGAATTACTCTTATTGTCTAATCAACTCTCAGGTCTGTGTTCTATTGATTAAATTTCAATTGACACCGTTCCTGATGACTCAACTGATGATAGAACCATCTACGACAAAGAAGTAGTTGAATATGGAGTTTAATGAAAGTTGAACACTAATGGGCTAAACTCATAAAGTCAGTGATGCCAGTTAGAATGTACTGAATAGCAATTGCTGCAATCATGAGTGCCATAACCCGCGCTATAACAATTGAACCTGTTTTTCCCAAGAACCTGTAAATCCTGCCAATGAACCTAAGAATAACCCAGGTTATCGACAACACTATGACCACCGCGGCAATAGTAACAGCTGTATCGTACGTTTGAAGATTAAATATAGTTGTGGTAATTGCGCCTGGTCCAACGAGTAGAGGTATAGCGATGGGAACTGCACCCACACTTTCCGGGGTCTCAGCATTTTCATGCATACTGCCTGAAATAAGAATCCTGATAGCTATTATGAGCAGTAGGATGCCGCCTGCAACTTCAAAACTCTCAATGGATATTCCAAAGATTGTTAGAATTTCGCTGCCTGTAAACGCGAAAACAAGAAGAAGAACAAAGCCAACAAGAGTTGCAAGATTGAAGACTTTCTTCCGCTGATTATCAGCCATGCTTTCAGTCAACCCTACGAAAATGGGAATGTTGCCAATGGGGTCAACGATAATGAAAAGCGCTATGGCAGCTTTTATAAGATCCGAAATAAAATCCAATTAAACATCCCCAACTTGTGCATAATTGCTTAACACTGGACACGATAAAAACATAACGGCAAATCGATAGAAAAAAATTAATGCATAATTTTTTCCCAGCTGGTAACCCTTTCCAGGACTTCTTGCACAGGTTTTCCGCCATAACTCTTAAGCCTCTCCCTCAATTGAGTATTCCCAACTACGGCTTTCTGGAAATCCAGCATTTGGCGGGTACCGTCAGTCAAGTAGAGGAAACCATCTGCGCCTGCTCGAGCACAACGAACCGTCACCGTCAACAGCTCCTCGGGTGTTGGTACATCTTTGGGGTTGTCGCCTGGACCATAAACGTACAGATTAATGTAGAATGTTTTATTGAGCAGTTTCTTGAAGCCGCGTGCAAGCATTTCCCAATACCACGGAGTTGCATAGTTTTTGCTAAACATCACAACGCAGAACTTGTCAGCGTATTTTGCAAAGTCATCAAAATCTACACCGTATCGTTCATAGGAGCTTACTGGGTCAGGTTGGAGGCAGAAAACAAGTTCTTTTTTGACTACATCCCGAATTTGCGCCATATAATCGTTGATTTCTTTTCTGCGCCATTCAAGCCAGCTTAAACCGCTTTTTTGCCATCTTTCTTTGCATCGCGGACATGTGCAGTGGTCATGGTCAGCGAAGTACTGGCTGTTTAGCCATATGCCTGCCGATTGTCTATCGACTTCTGCTATGTATCTTAGTTGTTCCTCACGATACTCAGGTTGAGTAGCGCAAACGACGCTCCAGTAGATGTTAAAGTTGTTGTTTCCGAATTTGGCTGGACCAAGCGGTGACTGCGAAACCCAGTCAGGATGATTTTGGACGGCTAATGTATCTGCGAAAACCGCGAGGTTGCTGAACATATCGGATTCTGGCTTTATTCTTATGCCTGTTTCAGGTTTAACTCGTAAAACATGAAAATCGAAACCCTTGAGGTTTTTCAGGTTGAAATGTGAATGTGCCAAACTTCATAGTATTATTGCGCCTTTTACGCAAAGAAGAGTTTGTGTCATAATAAGGTTTTTTGCTAAGAGTGGTTTTAGGCTGTTGGTTTCCTTTGAGCTGTTAGAAATCGATCTGGCTTGTCAGTTGTCTGAAAGGTCTATGACTCATTTGTCATAGCTTACTTCTCAAGTTTTTTGGAATTTTTATTATTATTTGCAATATTTTTGGAGTAAACTTCAATGAAATACTTTTTTAATGTAATTGCTCGGTTAGAGCGATGGTTTTTGTTTCCTGGTTGTTTGTTTTGTTGATTAAAGTTTTTTTGGATATGTTTAAAATTTTTCGATTTGATTGTTGGCCAGAATTGGATGAATTTGGAGTAATTCGTCATTTTTTTAGACATTTATTCATCATTTTAATTTATTATTTTTCAAATGGATAATCTTAAATACTTGAATATAATAATTGCACAGTAATTATAAAAAATACTAAACATATGTCTAATGGTGATTTAAAAAATGAGTGCAACAATAACTACAAACTCCGGAGATATAGCATGGGTTATAGCAGCAACAGCCCTGGTAATGTTAATGACACCAGCATTAGGCTTCTTTTACGGCGGCCTAGTGCGAAAGAAAAACCTCGTATCCACAATTGCTCAATGCTTCATCATTTTTGCCGTAATAAGCATCATCTGGGCGCTGTATGGCTACAGCCTAGCATTTGGACCCAGCATCGGCGGGGTAATAGGCAACCTATCCCTCGCAGGACTAAACGGCATAACCATACATGACATCACTCCTGCCCTAGCACCAACCATCCCAACATTACTGGTCTTCGCCTTCCAGCTAAAATTCGCCGCCATCACACCCGCCTTGATTATCGGTGCCACTGCAGAAAGAGTCCGCTTCAAATCATTGCTAATATTCATAATACTCTGGTCAACGTTCATCTACATACCAATCGCACATTGGGTATGGAACCCATCCGGTTGGCTCAAAGCCATAGGATCCATTGACTTCGCAGGAGGACTAGTCGTTCACATATCGGCTGGTGTCTCTGCTCTCGCAGCGGCGCTCATAGTTGGCAGAAGAAAAAGCGGTCCAGTACCATGGAAGCAACACATGCAAGAAATCGAGCAAAAGAAAACTCTACCACAATTCAAACCAACCAACATTCCATACGTTCTCCTGGGCGCAGCACTGTTGTGGTTTGGCTGGTTCGGCTTTAACGCCGGCAGCGCATTGGCAGCAAACGACCTGGCAGTCTCAGCATTGGTAGTGACAAACTTAGCCGCAGCAGCAGCCGCAGTCAGCTTCATGCTCATGGACTGGCTAATCAAAGGAAAACCTTCCGCAGTAGGCATGGCGGTTGGAGCAGTCGTCGGTTTAGTCGTCATCACCCCAGCTTCAGGCTATGTTGGCCCTATGGCAGCTATAATCATGGGTTTAGCAGGTGGCATAATCTCTAACCTCGTTGCAAACTGGCGAGCAGGCAGAACACGGATCGATGATTCGCTGGATGTCTTTGCATGTCACGGTGTAGGCGGTATTGTCGGTGCAATCGGTACAGGTATCTTTGCGTCAGCGGCAGTCGGCGGTTTCAGCGGTCTGATCGAGGGAAACATTGGTCAATTTGTTAATCAACTCATAGCCGTTGCGGTTGTGGTGCCGTTCTCGTTCTTTGGCGCCTATGCCCTGTTGAAGCTCGTGAACGTGTTCTCTCCGCTAAGAGTCAGCGAACAAGCAGAAGATGCAGGCTTAGATCTAAGCGAGCATGGTGAAGAAGCATTCCAGTTAGACTAGAGCGTTTCCAACGCTCAATTTTTCCCTTTTTATATATCTGCAATTTTGTCGTTTCTTAATTTAGACAAGATATCTTTTTAACGTCGTTCTTTTGGACAATTTTACGATTATCAGGCTTCATCGAAAGATTTGTTGCATGAACATAATGTTTGAAAGCCACACTTTGAACGTTTATCGATTTTTGTCCTTTTATTTAATGCGAATGTATAGTTTAAATATTGGTTCTTACAAAAATGGAGATTAACAAAGCATAAAACAGGGGAAGAGATGTCTTACAATCCAGCGGACGTAGCATGGGTTCTAACGTCTACAGCACTAGTAATGCTGATGACGCCAGCCTTAGCCTTCTTCTATGGTGGCTTGGTCCGCAGAAAAAACCTTGTCTCAACACTTGTCCAATGCATCGCCATCTTTGCCGTCGTTAGCCTAGTTTGGTTCTTCTGGGGCTATAGCCTTGTGTTTGGTCCCAGCGTCGGCGGTGTCATTGGAAACCTGTCGCTTGTAGGCTTAAACGGCATAAACATAAACACCGTTAACTCAGCTTATGCAGCAGGCATCCCAGAAATTCTATTTTTCGCTTTCCAGCTTAAATTCGCAGCCATCACCCCAGCCCTAATCATAGGTGCATGCGCAGAGCGAATCCGCTTCAAATCCCTCCTCATCTTTGTTATTTTGTGGTCAACATTGGTTTATTCACCAATTGCTCATTGGCTTTGGAACATTAATGGTTGGTTACATGTATTAGGCGCCTGGGATTTTGCAGGCGGTATAGTCGTTCATGTTGCGGCAGGTTTATCAGCGCTGGCTGCAGCGCTAATTGTTGGCAGAAGAAAAGGATGTGTCTACTGGAAAGACCAATTGAAAGCCCTTGACCGTAAGGGCACCAACGCACCAGCAATGGGAACTGAGTTTAAACCCACAAACATCCCCTATGTCATCTTAGGTGCAGGACTTCTATGGTTTGGCTGGTTCGGATTCAACGGAGGCAGTGCACTTGCGGCAGATGCTATCGCGGTTTCCGCGGTTATTGCAACTAACTTGGCGGCAGCTGCAGCTGCGGTTAGCTGGATGATTCTGGAATGGATAATCAAAGGCAAACCCTCAGCCATCGGAATATCTGTAGGCGCAGTCTGCGGTATGGCAGCGGTTACGGCGGTTGCAGGTTACATTAACTTCACAGATGCAGTTATCGTCGGCTTAGCAGCAGGCATAATCTCGAACATAGTAGCTAATTGGCGTGCAGGCCGCTCAAAAATCGACGATACACTTGACGTATTCGCTTGCCATGGAATCGGTGGAATTATTGGGGCAGTGTCAGTCGGCTTATTTGCAACTGCCGCAGTTAACCCCGTCGTTAAAGGACTTTTCTACGGCAACCCGGGACAACTTGGTGTCCAAATACTTGCGGTAGCAGTTGTGGCAGCATTCGCATTCGTGGGCTCCTACCTACTCTTGAGGCTAGTTGACATATTCTCACCCCTGCGGGTTAGTCCCAAAGAAGAGGATGAAGGCTTAGACTTGAGCCAACATGGCGAAGAAGCATACCACCTCGATTAGACTTTTTTAATGGAGATCATACCATAAGCATTGATTTCTTACTTACTAATGAAGACAGAAAACTGTCAATAAGATCATACCCTACTACTCTGCAAGAGTTTTGTAAGGAGTCTCTAAAGAGAGCCGAATACGTCCCGGATTTTGGAATCACTTTGTTTTATTGGGATTCTTTTCCTGAGATTTTAGTTTAGTCAAGAAACCTTGACGAAAAAGGATTTATTTCCAAGTCAATGTGGACTCAAGTGAGAACAATGAAGGGCAAAGAAGGTAGAGGTTCTTTGAAAAGATATATGAACAATGAAACCTTACGAGCTTGCGTAGGTGTGGGTGAACATTAAACAGCGCACGCTCCTCTGCTTATCTGCTGCAGTGATCATCGCTGCCTACTTTTTGAGTGTTGATGTTGCTCCCGTTGACTCCTGTTATGGTCCCCACATCTCAGCAGACATTGACCGCACTCAAGTGTCTCTAAACCAAACCGTCACTGTAACAGGTCAGGTGTGTCCTCCGGCAGAGAACAAAACCGTGAGAATCGCTTTCACCAGACCTGACTACAGCTTCATAGAAGTGTACCCGTTAACTGATCCAGTAACAGGCAATTTTTCAGCCACATTAAAACTTGACATGTCGGGGTACTGGAACATTTTTGCTATAGATGGGCACATATGCGATAGATTATTTGCCCAAGTCACTGATCCAGAGAACCCTAATGCTCCAGCGCCAAGCCCCGTCACAACTCAAACTTGGAAGCCAAATTGGAGTATTATCGGTGTAACTGCTGCTTTCTTAAGCGTAGGCACAGTAGCGCTCTATTTTGGTACGCGCAACCAAACCAGGAAAATTAGTTCTTTACGCTTGTTCATTCAAATAGGGTTAATCTTTGTTCTTTTCGCAGGCATATTCGTCGACCACTATGGCTTGCCAGTTCCGGCGGCTCAAATCGCCCCCCATGAAATCGACATTGCAACCAATGTGTTTGGTGTGGGCATGCCCGATGGACTTCCTGCGCCTTTCTTTGGTTGCTTCTACCCATGTGGCAGAATCTCTACTTGCGCGCTATGGCAAATTCAAGCTTACATTTACCCATTTTTCAATGTTGGCGGCGGTTGGGGAGTACACTACGACTCTGCTGGTTTGGAAAGGTTAGCAGTGGTCTTCGGCATAATAATCTTAGCAGCGATTATTTTGGGACGAGTTTGGTGTGGTTGGGTTTGCCCCTTTGGCTTATACGTTGATTTGATGACGCGACTACGAAAAGCACTCAAGATAAAAAGACGGAACTTCTCAGACAGATTCAACGAGCGGTTCCATCAGCTTAGCTACCTCATATTGGCACTCATAATAATTTTAAGCGTTATTTTCGCTTCGCAAGCACTCACAGGCACACAGGTGGTCAGCGGAACACAGAAAGGCGGCTTTGTCTACACCTACTTCTCTGCACCATTCTGCCAAGTCTGCCCCATGAAACCCCTCTGCATCCTGTCAGAAACAAGCGTTGGACTGATGAGAACAAACTGGATTACTCAAGGCACCACAGGGCAGTTCTGGCAACTGGGCTACTACATAACCTCAACCAACCTCATCATACTGGGAATAGTTACAGCAGCAGCGTTCTTTTTCCGTCGTTCATGGTGCAGAATCTGCCCACTAGGTGGCTTAATTGCATTGTTTAACCGTTTTCCACCCTTCAAATGGATCAGCGGTGTGCGTCTAAACAAGGTGGAGGAGAAATGTACCAAATGCGGCATATGTAAGAGGGTTTGCCCTACTCAAGTCAAGGAAGTCTACGAGCAGAAAAGCGGCGACGTTGCCTCTTCCCAGTGCATCTACTGTTTACGCTGTGTCGAGATGTGCCCCAACGAGGATTGCCTGCAGTTCAAACTCGTCGGAAAGACAGTTTGCAAGTCGAGGAATTGGTTAAATAAGTCAGATAGCGTTGGGATGGAATAATGAGGGAATTACGAATGGGAAAAATGCTAGTTCTATCGGTGCTCTTAGTGCTTGCTTTATCACCCACAGTTTTGGTTAACCCCTCAAACGCTCAGCAACCTCTATCAACGGTAATCATTCTCCCAGACGGCACTGTTTCACCTTCAACAGCGCCGATTACACAAAACGGAGACACCTACACTTTCACAGACAACCTCTATGCCCGCATCATTATACAGAAAAGCAACATAGTAGTGAATGGCGCAGGCTACACTCTTCGGGGACCATACAACGGCACGGCAACCAACAATTGGGTTGTCGGTGAGGGACCAAACCAAGACCCAAACGGGACTTTCGCCGACTACATCATAGGAGTAGACTTTGGAGGCGAAAACGTGGACGGCATCACAGTTGAAAATTTAAACATCAAGAACTTCAGCATCGGCATGTATGTCTGGACCAAAAACAACACCGTCAAAGGAAATAACTTCTCCGACAACATCGTGGGGCTTTTGGTTTCAGGCGAAAACCAAACTATCACCGAGAACTACATAGCTAATAACCAGATGGGACTATTTTTTGGCTTTAACAACAAAGACACCAATGTTATCCCAACAGACATTGAGGTTAATCATAACGATTTCGAACACAACCTAGTTCAGCTCAATGGATGCGGATGCGAATCCATTAACGCGAGTGAGCCACCGCATAATTGGGACGATGGCAAGGAGGGCAACTTCTGGAGTGACTACAACGGAACCGACAGCAACTATGACGGCTTAGGCGATACCCCGTATATAATTGACTCTTTGAATCGTGACCGCTATCCGCTGTTGCAGAGTCCCAGTTAAACTACCCGTTCCCGAAGCAAAAGTGCCTATTGAACTAATAGTTTTGGGTGTTTTAGTCAGCGGTAGTTGCGGTTGCAGCGTTACTTGTTTGGCGAAGAACCAAAAGCCATAGGGCTTGATTGCGTTACTTTTTTATGCTTACTTAAACTTTATTTTTTAGAGGTTATGGTCTTGAAGGTTGTTGCTTTTAATGGGAGTGCAAGAAAAGACGGAAACACAGCCATTCTAATCCGACGAGTCCTAAGTGTTTTGGAAAGTGAAGGAATAGAAACTGAGCTAATCCAGATGGCAGACCAGCAAATCCACGGCTGCACTGCATGTGGAACCTGCAAAAAAATCCAAAACAAGCAATGCAAAATAGTAAACGACAACGTCAACCTCTATATCGAAAAGATGGTTGCGGCAGACGGAATAATCCTTGGTTCCCCAACGTATTTTTCCATGATGACCTCTGAAATGAAGGCACTCATTGACCGAGCAGGCTTCGTAGGTAGGGCAAATGGAGACTTGTTTAAGCGAAAAGTCGGCGCAGCTGTGGTGGCTGTTCGCAGGGCAGGCGGCATACCCACCTTCGATGCCATAAACCACTTTTTCCTCATCAGCCAAATGATTGTTCCCGGCTCATCCTACTGGAACATAGGCATCGGATTAGGAAAGGGCGACGTGGAGAAAGATGAGGAAGGACTCAAAACTATGGATGACTTTGGGCAAAAACATGGCGTGGCTAATCAAAAAAATTAAGGCATAAGCGTTTACTGCATCAGCAAGTTCTACGCCAGGTATCTTCTTTTTCTCATAAATAATATCCATTATCTTTGAGAATCCAGTTATCCACACCAAATAGATTAGCCCAATAACAATCCATACTGGAAGAATTTGCATAGTGCTGCATTTTGATTGATAGACCTGCGCCTGACTAAGTCGAGTAAGCCTACGAAATGCTAATGTGGCGGTACTTTTTGTTAAGGAACAGAACTCGTTGGTCCAAGAGGGAATAACTATTCGGTAAGCTTGTGGCAGAATTACGTGGCGAAGCGTTTGAATTTTTGACATTCCCACTGATAGACCTGCCTGCCATTTGATCATCTAAATATGGTTTGCATTGCGCCTTTCATGTAGCCTTTCTGGTAGGCAGCACTGTTTAATCCAAAAACCAAGAAAGCCAAAAAGATAATGATCAATCTGGAGGTTGAGTATTGCTGGCACAGTGTATACTGCAATAAATAGTTGCACAAACAAGGGGCTTCCTCTGAAGAATTCAACATAGACGGCGATGACTGCCTTGTACAAGTTTTCCGCCGTAAATGTCGCCAATTGCCAGCAGTGTTCCTAATCCTAACCCCAAAAGAACTCCGAACAGAGTAATTTCTACTGTTAGAGATAACCCTTGAAGGATCCACGTGTGATACATTGGGGTTGAAGAGGAATTCAAACATTCAATTATTCCCTTGTTGTTCGATTAATGATTCTTGTCATGAATTGTTTTGCTCGATCAGTATTTGGCGCATTAAAGAATAGTGAAGGAGGTCCAGTTTCGACTATTGTGTCCTTCATCATAGAATATCATTTCTTCAGCGACTTCTTTGGCAAAAGGCATTTCATGGCTCACAATAAGCATTGTTGTGCCTTCTTTGGCTAAATCGCGCAGCGTATCGATGACTTCTCCTGTAAGTTCAGGGTCTAATGCTGAAGTGGGTTCATCAAGCAGTATGATGTCTGGGTTTCGGGCTATGGCTCGGGCTATGCCTACACGTTGCGCTTGTCCACCTGACATTTGGGAGGGATACTTGTTAACGCAATCAGTGACTTTAACTTCCGTTAAGAGCTGCTAACGCACGTTTGCGAGCTTCTTCTTTGGGCAGTTTTAGCACTTGCCTAAGCGCCAACTCAACGTTGCCTAAAGCGGTGAGATGACGGAACAAGTAAATATGTTGAAAAACAAATCCGATTCTTGCACGAGCTTTGTTTAAGTCAACGCCAGGTTTAGTTAAGCATTCGTCACCAAGGTAGATTTCGCCTTTATCTGGGATATCAAGCATAGCCATGCAACGTAGAAAAGTGCTTTTTCCTGAGCCACTGGGTCCAAAAATTAGTTTAATGTCGCCTTTTCGGATTTGCAGTGAAACATCTTTGACTGCTTCAACTATCTTTGTGTCTCTCTTTTTTGTCACCTTTTATTGTATAAGTTTTGTATACGTTTTTTGCTTCCATCACAAAGTCAGTCATTTTTTTACAATCCTATTTTCTTCTTTCTTTTGTTTCCCCATCTGTCAAGCGCAGAAGGCAATTGGGAAAGTTAATGCAATATAGAGAATGGCTGCAAGAACGAAACGGTGTTACGAACATCGTATGGTGGAATGCTTTTTAGTTGTATTGATCTCGTCATTATTTCTGCTAAACCGCCGATAACGTAAACATAAGCTGAGTCTTTAATGAGTAAAGCATATTCGCTGCCTAAACCTGGAGTGGAGAAAGTGAAAACTTGTGGAACCATAATGTGCCAGATTGCATCTCCATTTTGAGAAACCAACAGACATACCTGCAATCATCTGTTCATCTCCAACACCGCGAATTGCGCCTCTATAAATCTGTGATTGGTTTGCTCCGCTTCTTAAGTCCTAACACGAAGCTGCTACAAAGAAGGCGTTGCCAAATGGAACTGGAAAAAATGGTCCTAAACCGAAATAGAATAATAACATCAAAACGATTTCAGGGATTCCACGCAAAATTTTTTCGTAAGCGTCAACTACAAAACTGATTTCTTTTTCGTAAACTCTGATGAATGCAAGTGGCAAACCGATAGCTATACCGACTAAAAAAGAAATGATAGAAATGGAAAGAGTTAATGGTACTCCTTCCAAGAGGAAGATTAGTTGTTGCCAAACATCCAATACTAATCACGTTTGTGTTTATGCATGCCATTTTGCTTTCAGTTGGTCTACTGTTCCGTCGTAGATTAGTTGTGCTAGTGCGCCGTCCATTTTGTCAAGAAGAGTGTGTGAGCCTTTGGCGGTTAGGAATGCAACTGGGTAGTATGGGTGTTTGTATACAACGCCGACTGTTGATTCCTTGTGCTGCGAATTGAGCAATCCATGTGGTGGTGATTGGTGTTTCAGCGTATACTGCTTGTACGCTTGGGTTTGCGCTGACCATGTCTTGGAAGGGTGATGCTGAGTCACTCCATGATCTGCATATGATACGCCTGCTGTCTTGAAGTTCTTCTTGTTCAACGTTTCCAGTTTGTACTCCAACCGTGATGCCTAAGGTTTTGAGGTCTGCAAGCGAGTTTACGGTGTGTGTGTATCGAGCGTTACAGGGTTATATGCTTGGCGTCCATTGCGCTCTGAAGCATTACTACTTGTCCTTCGGTGGTGCTGTGAGGTAAAGTGAAAGAAACTTGGTCTAGTCTTTCTGGTGTTATTGAGAAGCCACTGACACCCATATCAAGTTGGCCGTTTTGAACAGAGAGGATGATGTTGTCGAAAGCTACATCTTTCCATTGGATTGTCAAGCCCAGTTTTGCTGCACATGCGTTTGCTAAGTCAACTTCGAAGCCTACGATTTTGCCAGTTGCGTTATCACGTAGTTGGTAAGGTGGCCATGTTGGGTCTGTGCCGACTTTGATGACTTTTGTCTGTCTGGATGTTTGCCCAAACTGTATCTGTGGTTGACGAGTTTTGCGCTAAAAGGAATGGACTTGAGATTAATCCTACACCGAAGCCTACAACGAGCATTATAACAACTAAAGCTACAGTTAATATTTTTGCCATTTTTTTGGTTTCTCCCCAGCCCATATTTCTGAGGCTTTATGTATTTAAGCTTAAGCATTCAATCAAAATGTTTCATTTATATTTTTTCATACGTTCATTTTGTCTCTAACTGAGACAAGCGCTATAGCAATGACTATGAAGAAGGCGCCGACAGTTGAGAAAACGGTTAGTGGTTCTTTTAAGACAACCACTGAGGCGACGACAGCAACCACGATTTCTGACAAAAGCAGAACTGTAGAAGTGGAAGCTGAAAGATGCTTGAGCCCTTCAAGCCACAAATAGTAAGGAATAACCCAACAAACGATTGCGGTCCAAATAATTGCCAGCCAAGCCCAACCTGACAAGGTCAAAAAAGCCCGGTCCCGACAAAACCGTAAACGGCACAATGGATAGAAATGTTAAGATAAGCACCCAAGTCATAGATTGAAAAGTTGCCTAAAGTTGAATTCATAACTAGCTTTTTGTTGTAAATCATGAATAACGCCCAAGTGAAACCTGAAACGATAAGCAACAAGTCGCCAGCCAGCTGTCCCTGACCTAAAGTCGAAAAATCCAAGTTGGTACTAACAAAAACAACACCCATCAACCCAAAGAGAACACCTACAATTTTCTTTCGGGAAAAACTTTCTCCGAGCAGTTTGGGACTCAGAAGCGCAACCCACATAGCGCTAAGGTTGATGAATAAGAGCTGCCTTCGCCGCTGTCGTGTAAGGCATCGCCGACGTACTGGAGCAGGTAACCTGCAGCGTTTGCAATTCCCAAAAAAATCAAGCATTTTTTTGTCTGTTATCTTGAACTCTAATTTCCGCAGAAGTCAACATAACCACAACTAAGGTGACGGTGGATACTAAGAAACGCCAAAAAACGAAAGTGAAAGGGTCAATGGTTTCTAACCCGATTTTGATTATTGGAAACGACGTGCCCCATAGAGCGCCTGCCAAAATCGTGAAGAAGACGGCTTTACTTTTTGTGCTAAACAGTGAATTAGGCAACCGCTTCTCCTCGCCTCCCCTTAGGCAAGCAACTGAAATAAAGCGTTTTTGCTGTTTTTTTGAAATAATTATGGCTAAGAAAATTAAAGAAAAGAACCCTAAAAAAGGGATAGGGGTGGTTTATTTCATTATTGCTTTGAGGTCTTCGTCGGGTGTTTTGATTGGCATTATGTTGAATTTTTCGACGAGCACGTTGAGTATGTTTGGGGTTATGAATGCTGGTAAGCTTGGTCCGATTCGCATGTCTTTTATTCCCAGATAGAGCAGCGACAGAAGAATGGCGACGGCTTTCTGTTCATACCATGATAGCACCATCGACAGAGGCAGGTCATTGACTCCGACTTTGAAAGCATCTGCTAATGCCAAAGCTATTTTGACTGCAGAGTAAGCGTCGTTGCATTGCCCGATGTCAAGTAAACGTGGAATGTCATCGATTGTTCCTAGTTCCTTGTCGAAGAATCGGAATTTGCCGCATGCCAGGGTTAGGATGATTGTGTCTTTGGGTGCTTTTTCTACGAATTCGGTGTAGTAGCTGCGTCCGGGTTTTGCGCCGTCGCATCCGCCGACGAGTATGAAGCGTTTGATGTGCCCGCTCTTGACTGAATCGATGACTTTGCCAGCCACGCTTAGCACTGCGTTTCTGCCAAAGCCCACTAAGACAGTTTTGCCTTCGACGTCGTCGGGGAAGCCTGGAAGTGATAGGGCTTTCTGGATTACTGGCGAGAAGTCTTTGCCCTTTATGTGAGGTACTCCTGGGTAGCCAACGGGTCCAGCGGTGAAAATGTTGGCTTTGTAGCTTTCGATGGGGCGTTGGATGCAGTTGGTTGTCATCAAGATGGCGCCTGGGAACTGTGCGAATTCTTTTTGTTGGTTTTGCCATGCGGTTCCGTAGTGTCCATAGAAGTTAGGGTATTTTTTGAGCTCTGGGTAGCCGTGTGTGGGAAGCATTTCTCCATGAGTGTAGACGGTGATTCCTGTGCCCTGAGTCTGCTTTAGTATTTGTTCCAAGTCGATTAGGTCGTGTCCTGAAACAACGATGGCTTTACCCTTTTTGTGTCCAAGGGGCACTTTTGTTGGAACTGGGTGACCGTAGGTTTCAGTATTGCCAGCATCAAGCAGTTCCATGGCCCGAATGTTAATTTCCCCGCATTTGAAAACTAAGCCGACAAAGTCGTTTACGCCAAGCGACTTGTTGAAAGGAGCTACCAATCCTTCGTGGATGAAATCGAATACTTTGTTGTCTTTTTTGCCCAACAGGTAAGCGTGATATGCGTAGGCTGAGACACCCTTTAATCCCGTAGGTAAGCAACCATTGTAATCCGTGCAGGTCAGGGTCCATTGTGGGGTCAGCGTTTATTCCATGTTGTTTTCCCTGAGCGACCATGCCTTCGATAGTAGGCGCTAAAGGAAGATAATCTGCTTTGACTTTTAGCTGCTTGTGTAGTTGATCATGCATCTCGGCGGTTTTTCTTATGTAAACAGCGATGGCTTCGGGATCAAAGTTCACGTTGGTCAAGGTTACGAATAGAGCTTCTGCAGTGAAGACATTGATTTTTTCATCTCTAAAACCTGTTTTTTGTGCTTCGATGACGAGTTGGCTAAGTTCTCGTAACTTGTAGACTAAAAGGTCTTGGAGGTTCGCGACGTCAGCGGTTTTTCCGCAGACACCTGCAACCGTGCAGCCTGTTCCTTTGGCGGTTTGTTCACACTGGTAACAGAACATTTGATTTTGGCTCATAAATTATCACATTAAGAGTAAAGTGTTCTTTTTAATAAATAGCTATTGCCCCGAACATTTAAGGGATTTCCCGAATGGTTCAGCCGTAAAAAAATATCGGTGGACTAAGTTAGTTCAGAAGTTTAATTTTAGGATTAATAAAGTGAATAATCTTCTCCGACGCATAATTCATCATTAACCCCTATGTTTCCCATAGAAGCCTTTGTTGTAGGCACCATACAGTCACAACTTCTAAAGAACCCAATCAAAACTATATTCTTTTGAGGATACAAGTCATGAAAATAGCAATTATCGGAAAAGGCAACGTGGGCAGCGCACTCAGCAATGGTCTAAGCAAAACGACACGAAACAAAATTTGGACACCGAGATCCAGCTGAACCAGTCGCTGAAGCAGCAAAATGGGGAGAAGTAATCATCCTTGCAGTGCCACACGAAAACGCCAACGACGCAAGAGAAGCAATAAAACCGTATGCTGACGGAAAAATCGTAATCGACGTAATGAACGCAATTGGCGAAAATATGGATTTGGGAATTAGTTGCACAACTTCATCCGCGGAAGAAACCCAGAAGAAACTACCCAAAGCTAAAGTGGTAAAAGCATTCAACACTGTATTTGCGCAAAACCAGAGCACCGCAAAAGTTGGAAGCGAACAGTTAACTGCTTTTATCGCGGGAGATGATTTGAAAGCTAAACAAACGGTGGCACAGTTAACCAGTGACATTGGGTTTGACCCAGTTGACTGTGGACCACTTAAAGCCGCTCGATATCTTGAAGCTATGGCAATTTTGATAATCAACTTAGCGTACACGTATGGGATGGGCAACAAGATGGGCTACAAATTGGTAAAAGCCTAACCTTAATTTCTCATTTTGTAATGCGCAAAGAACCTGAAGTTGATATAACACAAATGCAGTTTAAGAGAAGTTGTTGTTGCTGTTGTTGTTGCAACCCATATCCCCGCACACAGTTGCAACAACCACATACCTTAATTTTGAATTTTACTCTTACGCAAAAAATAAAGTTGTACACAATATTACGTTTTATAAACCATAAAGTTTAAGGGTAAATGTTTGTTTTAGGTTGCGAGTATTCTATCCTTGAGGGTTGTGGTTTGAGCACCAAAATGGAAACTATCGAAGAAAGGAAAGCTGAAGTTCTCATAAAACTAAGAAAATACAAGCTTATCGAAAAAGAAAAGTTTGAAGGCGCATATGCCTACATCATCGATATTCCACAGGACAAAGAGAAAGCTATCGTTTGGTGCATTCTAGGCGAAGCCACAGTCGGCATAGCAGCCATGAATACCCTCTACAAGGTCATGAAGGAAAAAGAACTTGACCGCGCCATCGTAGTCACAGAAGGACGCTATACCCACGCCGTCAAACTGGGTGCGAAGAAGAAAAAAGTGGAGTTACTGCCAAAGTCATTCCCGGTTTTCGACATCTTTGAGCATGCACTTGTCCCGTTCCACGAAATTCTCAGTGAAAAAGAAAAGAACGCACTTCTAGCACAGTTCAAAGTGAAACCTTACCAGATGCCACAAATCAAGTCAGGCGACCCAGCGGTAAAAGCAATAGGCGCCAAACCAGGTGACGTTTTAAAAATTACGCGAAAAAGCACAACTGCCGGCGAACACGTAACATACAGGTATGTTGTAGAATAAATTAAAAAAATTTATTTTGCAATCATGATTTCTGTTGACTTCACGATTGCAGAAACTTCGTCTCCCACTTTAATATCTAACTCTTCAATAGCTTCTTTAGTAATTACCGCTGTAACAGTCACTGGCATCTTGATTTCAACCTTAACTTTCCCAGTTATGATTCCTTTTTCAACAGCAACTACTTTTCCTTTAAACTGATTCCGTGCACTTAATTTCAAACCTTTCACCTCCAAACAGCCAGGATTGGATAAAACTTTATCCAAATAAATCTCCGCTTGCTTATACTCGCCCAGCAAACTTCTGCCTAAATCAGTCAACTTCGCGCCACCTCCGCCGGATTTGCCGCCCTTGTAGGTCTCAACAATCTGCTCTTCCATTGCTGTCTGGATTTCTTGTATGTAATTCCAAACGTAGCGGTAAGACATACCTAACGTTTCTGCCGCCTTAGAAATTGAGTGGTCTTTGTCTATTGTTTCGAGGATTTCTGCTCCGCCTTTGCCGATTAGGGGTTTTCCTTTGTATTCAAGCCAGGCTTTGCATGAGAGAGTATGTTTTTTGTTGCTAAGCATTCTAATTATGTTTATGCGATAAAAGCCATATAAAGTTACTCAGCAGACTTTTTCTTCAGTAGTTGTAGCGAACATTTTCTTTCCACAACAACCAACAGACTACGCCAAAGACTGGGTTTTATCTTGCTTGCCTTTGGGTTTCTTGATTGTGGTGAAAATAAATCGATATAAGCGCCTGCAAACCAAATGATTGATGAACAATTCCAATATATTCTTCTGTTAGGATATTTGATAAACTGCGTAGTTTGCGACAAAAGGGAAAAACGCAATGATTAAAATACATTGGAAGGTATTCAGAAATGGGCAAGCTTGGTCGTAAAATATACTGTGAATTTGATAAAAATGTTAAGTGCATTCTTTTAATCAAAGGGCATAAAAGATGCGTTTTTGACGAAACCACTGAAGGACAACGTGAAAGAGGTGAACGACAATTAGGTGTCTGCGCTTTGCTACCTCAATCGGAACGGGAGCATTTCTTAGCTGCAATGAAAAAGGAAGGACTTTCCAATTTTAAAAGTTGGAAAGACTAGGACTAGTTTTCAGAAGTCTAGTTCGCCGTTGATGAATTTGCGGGTTATTTCGCTTTTAGGATTCAAAAAGAAATCCTCTGGCTTGGCAACCTCCACTATTTCGCCGTCGTGAATGTGGACTATTTCATCAGCCATTCGCCTTGCTTGGTTGAGATTATGAGTAGCCATAACAATGATTCGTTGGCTACTTTTTTTGCCAATTATTGCCTTCTCAATTATGGTTGCGCTGTTTGGATCAAGGTTTGCTGTGGGCTCATCCAAAAACAAAACATTCGGATCAAGCAGAAATGCTCTTGCTAATGCGATTCTTTGTTGCTCGCCCCCTGAGAGTTTTTTTGCTCGTCTCTTTTCGAATCCTGAAAGCCTGACCGCTTGAAGTGCTTCAGGTATTCTCCTGGCAATTTCCTCTTTTGGAACCCTTCTTATTTTGAGCCCGTATGCCAAGTTGTCGTAGACGTTCATGGTGAACATGATGGTTTTCTGAAAAACCAGAGTTGAAATGTGGCGCAAGGTTTTCGCATCTGTGTTTTGGTTGTTGAAGAGGATTGTTCCGCTGTCAGGGTTCTCTAAGCCAGATAGGATGCGCATGAGGGTGCTTTTACCAGCACCGTTGACTCCAAGCAATACAATTATTTTGCCGCCTTCCATTTCTAGTGAAACCGAATTTAAGGCCTTAACGCTACGGTAACATTTTTTGATCTCGGATAATTGGAGATGAATGCTCACTTCTTAACCTCCGAATAACCCTTTCCACAAAATGAATTTTCTAATTTCGCCACGTTCATCTTTGACCCGTTCGATTAGGCTTACGGTTAATGCCAGTACGATTACTATTGCCATAAGGATTACACCATATGCCATAGCAATGTCGAAGAATCCGCGGTTTAGGTCAAGAGCGATAGAAGTAGTTAAAACTCTTGTTTCACCCGCTAAACTACCACCTATGATGGTTGCTATTCCGAGTTCACCAAATCCTCTGTTGAAAGCTGAAGTAATGGAAAGAATCATGGACCAGAAAGTTTCGCGAACAAGTGTCACGTTTGTTCGTAAACCTGATGCGCCAAGGGTTTTTGCTAAATCTCTCAATTGAGCATCAGCATTACCTAGAGCGTTAGCTGTAAAACTAACTATTATCGGAGTAACTAGTATGGCTTGTCCGATTGCCATGCCGTTGAGTGTGTACATAAGGTTTAGGAAGCCGAATTCTCCCTGTCGTGACCAAAGTAAAAACAGAAGCAGTCCAAGAGCCACTGTAGGGATGCCGATTAAGGCATTAAAGATGCCTTTGATGAACCATTTTCCTCTGAAATTATACAGACCTATAGCTACTGCGAGGGGAATACTCCATAGACACGACATTAGAGTTCCTAAGCCTGAGACATATATTGTTCTGTAAATGGTTGCGTATACTTCAGGATCTCCGCTTGCGATTAAATTAAGTGCTTGCTGGAAAGCCTCAACGATAATATCAGCCATGCATATCACAAAGAAAATAAGGGAAATTAAATTTTAGTTTTTCCTAACTTTATGTCCTGTAGACTTTACTGCTGCTTGGAGTTGGCATTGCTTGTGCGAGTGTAATTTTTTGTTTGTCGGCAACGTAGTAGTTTGGAGTGCTTATCGAAATGTTGGCATTGAAGTTAGCCACTAAGTCATATGTCGCTGAAAAGAGGTCGCCTGCATTGTAGCGGTATTGTGTTGGGCACTCGGTTCCACTTGCGCTTATTACTGGCACTGTATCAGAGCTCATATAGGCGTAGCTCTTTATCCAGCCTAACACTGTATCGTTGGAAACAGCGCCACTGGCTAACGGTACAAACGGAGTAAATAGTGATTGGTTGTAGATTGTTACACCATAGTTACCGATCAACTGTTGACCTTCAGGAGACACCAAGTAGTTAACGAATAATAGAGAAGCAGCAAAGTTTGTATTTGTTAGAGCAGCGTTTCTGGGATCGTCAATTATTGCGCTGTATACGTTTAGCAAGGATTGTTGTCCTTGGACTAGCACTTTCAGCTGAATGTCACCCCTCGTAGAATAAGATAGGTACGTTCCTGTGTCTGCAATAGTATATCCACCAATGCTGCCATAGTAGTTTGTAGCCAGTAGTGTTTGTCCCATTCCTGTTCCAGTAGATTTAAACCATGAACCATTCAATGTTGTATTTGTTAATTGAGTGTAGTTGTAGCCTGCGGCTGTCCAGAGCGATATCTCTTTTGTGTTTGTTCCTGAAGCATCGTTCCTTGAGAACCAAAGTACATTATTACCAGGGGTTTGGGCGGCAGTATAGATGTTTACTAAGGCTTGGCTTACATTAGTCAAACCGCTGATGTGCGCAGGATCGCTTGCTGGTCCGACAATGATGAAGTAGTTGTATGCGATTATTTTACGGTCTACTCCATAACCACCTTTGAGATAGGTTAGTTCTTGTGATGGTGAATGAACTAGGAGCATGTCTGCGTCGCCTCTTTGTGCTTGAGCTATGGCGGCACCTGTTCCTAAAGCAATGAAGTTGACGGTTATCCATGGATATTTGGCTTGGAAGGAATCTTTCAAGTCATCTCTTAATGACAGTACCGTTTTTCAAAGTTTCAGGAGTATCTTCTAGACCTGTGTCGTAGAGGCTTGTTGTTGTAGCAACTTTCAAAGTGGTTGGGCTAGGCATAGGAGTAGGGGACGGCGAGGGGATAGGAGATGCTGTTGGGCTTGCAGTTGGGGTAGGTCTTGTCGTTGGGGTAGGGGTAGGACTTGGCGAAGGTGTGATTGATGGAGTTGGAGAAGGTGAGGGTGTTGGGGTTGGCTTTGTGTTTTGTTCGTTGTTTTGGCTGTAGGTGTAAGCAGCATATGCGCCCACTCCGGACAAGATTATTACGATAAGTACGATTGCTATTATTGATGTTGTTTTCATTCTTTTCCCTATTTTTAGGGAACCCGAAATGCAAATATAAACATATCGACTATTATGCGCCAAAAAACATAAGCCGCAAACAAATCATGTTCTATCTTGTGCTAACTCGCTCAAAATAACCATCGCCTCACCAAGCGGCATCCCTAATCGCTCTGCAAGTTCAGTCGGAGAAATTTCAGCATTCTTTGGCAATATGCTGTCGCGAGTATATGCCTTATGAGTTGGATACATTACAGATGCGTGGACTGCTTGGACGAGTAACTGCCAAAGTCTTTCTTTAGTGTAATCTTCTATGTTCATAGGCCATCAACCATTTGATGCATCTATGAGGTTATTAGTCTACCGTACACTACATCGGAAAGCATAAACTCAATACCTGTCAATAGCCTTCTATTAGCCACTGTTAAGGATTACCACAAGGTATATTTCTGTTAGAGAAGTGTTAACCCCAAACCACCCGACGGAAAACGGAGCTAACAGTCTTGACGATAGAAGCAGTGATATTTGACTTAGACGGAACACTAGCCCACTTCAACTTGGATTTTAAAGCTTTACGATCTGAAGTCCGCAGTTACCTTATCAGTACACGTGTGCCCATCTCTGTTCTAGAAGTAAATGAGAGCATTTTTGAAATGCTTAAAAAAGCAGAGATTTTTGTCAAAAACAACTCCAAGTCTGCAGAAGCCTTTGATGAAATCCGAAATCGCGCATTGGTTATTGCCGAAAAATATGAGATGGAAGCCGCTGCATCCACAAGCTTGCTGAGTGGAGTGGTTGAAACCCTCAAAGCTCTACAGAAAATGAACCTGAGAATGGGTTTGTGCACAACGAATAGCGAAAGAGCGGTCAACTATATTTTGCATCGATTTAAAATTGACAGCTACTTCAAGGTAGTTGTTCCAAGAGATAGGGTAAAGTATGTTAAGCCACATACTGAACAGTTTGAATTGGCCCTTAAAACCTTGGGTGTTCGCCCCAAAGATACTTTGATTGTTGGTGACAGCATTGTTGATATGCAAAGCGCCGCAGAGCTAAAAGCCGTCGCTGTAGGGTTAACGACTGGTTTATCCTCAACTGAGCAGTTGATGGGCAACAGTGCAAACTACATAATAACATCGTTGACGGATTTGCCTGTTCTGATTAAGAAAATAAATGAGGAAATTAAGCTACAGTAACTGTGCCGTCGTCTTTGCAGACAACCTTTCTTTCTCTAATCAACCGCTTGAGAACCTCAGAAAATACTATTTTTGCTTCTTCGCCTGAATGATTAAGTCCGAAGACTTTAGCGGTTTCAGCAATCAACGAATCATCACTTATGCCTAAAGCGTACTTGGCAACGGTTATCATTGCCGATTCAACCTCCTCAGGCGTGATGTATTCAGGTTTACGCTTAGATTCGAGGATACCCTGAATTGGAACACGAACAGGTGTCTGTTTAAGCCCTGTTGGCCAGAGAAAACTACCCTTGATTGCAACTTTCTGTTCTCTAATCAGATTGTTCAATGCTTCTTTTACGGCATGGGCGATCTTTGGGTTGACTTGCTTAATACCCCACGTAGCCGCTAAGCGTTCAACGGCATAGTCAAAGTGAACTGGCCCCTCGTTTTGAATTAGTTCAGAGAGAAGGTTGGTCTGGTTTTCTCTATTCTCCGGGAAGTGAAACTCGTTCTTCTGTTTGGAGTCATATGTAGTCTTGGCAGTTGTAACTTTGATGTAGGGATTATAGGTAGCCTTCAGAGGGTAGACTTTGTATGGGACACCGATTTTCTCTATACCTCCAAAGGCATTTTTCTGTACATCTGTTTGAGGCGCTTCTTTGATGCCGATTATGGGTTTTTGGATTTCTTTATCAAGTTGTATCTTCTGGGCTTGTTCAAGGACTTCTTTTAGCCGCCTTATTTCTGAGTCGCGTCTTGCAACCCATGCTGGTGACCAAATCCGATGGATGCGCCAACCCAGTTGCCGAAGGACTTGTTCTCGAAGTCGATCGCGGTCTCGAGCACTGCTACTTGATTTGTATGTGGCTCCGTCGCATTCTATACCAAGAAGAAAGCATCCTTTGTTCACTGGGTCCACCACGCCGATGTCGATCCTATAACCGCTACAACCAACTTCTGGGACAATTTCGTACCCCATCTTTTTGATTTCAGCTGCTACGTCTTCGTCCAGAGCCGATTCAAACACTGCTGCGCTAGAATCAGCTAATTGAAGAACTGGTCCGTGCTCTGCGTAATCAAGGTATGCTCGCAAGGTTTGAATTCCTATGGCTTTTGCTTCTTTGTCGATGTCACTGCCGTGAATCGAGGTAATCAGAACAACTTTTTCCCGGGCACGCGTGACGGCAACGTTTAAGCGTCGCTCGCCACCTGGTTTGTTTAGGGGTCCAAAGTTCAGGGTCATTTGTCCCTGCTGGTCGAATCCATAGCCGACACTGAAGAATATGACGTCGCGTTCGTCGCCCTGTACGTTCTCGAGGTTCTTCACGAAGAAGCCTTCCAAACGGTCTTCTTTGAAGAAATTCTCAAAGTCGGGCTGTTCTTTAAGTCGGCGGTCTATAGCTTCCTCAACAGCATCCATCTGAGCAATGCTAAAAGTTACGACTCCGAGGGTTTTTTTAGGGTAATTTTTAAAATGGTCAAACACGAGTTCGGCGACTTTTTCTGCTTCTTTGAGGTTGTTTCTTGCGCCGCCGCGGTCGTAGATGCCATCTGGCACGTGAACAAGTTTTACGCCTAAACTATCAGTTTCTGCTTTTGCTGCTGGGAACGTTATCATGGTGTCGTCGTAGAAGCGGTGGTTGGAGAACGCGATTAGTTCTTCGTGTTTGCTGCGGTAGTGCCACCTTAGCGTTTTTACGGGCAAGCCGATGCCCAAGCACTCGTCAAGTATGCTGTCGAAGATTTCGATGTCGTCGTCGCTTAGTTCATCCCAGTCGACGTCGTCGATAAAGTTTTTCTGGAAAAAGCTTGTGGGTGGCAACTGCTTGTTGTCTCCTGCGACCACGAGGGTTTTTCCTCGGTAGATTGCACCGATAGCGTCTTCGGGGACAAGCTGCGATGCCTCATCGAAGAGAACAAGGTCGAATTTGTTGTCTGGGGGTAGAAACTGGCTTACGGAGATTGGGCTCATCAATAAACATGGTTTGAGTTTAACCAGGAGGTTTGGTATCTTTTGCATCAGAGTTCTGATGGGCATCAATCGTCGTTTTTTTGCGGCTTCCTTGAGCAGAATGTTGGCTTCTGAGTCAGCTGCTTGGATGAGGATGTCTTGGGGTTTTCTACTATTGGCGGATTCAATAACCATGCTGGAAGTGAGGCGAATTAGTTCTTGGTCAAGTTTTCGGAAATCAGTAATTAACTGCTCGTGGTTTTCCCGGCGGAACCTGCCCAAAGTCTGGTCTTCGTTATAAAGGTTATTTATCCATTCCTGATAGACACTTTTGCGGAAAACAGCACCCAAGTCACCTGCCGCAATATTTTGCTCAACTAAATTGTCAAAGAAGGGGTCAAGGTTTCTGAGGGTAAAGCGGTTTTTGACATCTTTAAAGTCAATCCAAACCTGCACCTCATCCACGCGTTCGCGGAGTGCCTGAATGCGTTCGCCTATGACTTTTATTTCCAATTCTTTCAGTTTCTGATTTTGATATCTAATCTCTGTTTCAAAGCGCTTTTCAAAATCTGTCAAAACCTTCAAGGACGCCTCTTTTCTTTGAGTTAACTCTAAGTTTGATGGCGCTGACTTGTATCCTTGAGCGGCAATGTCTGCAAAGGCTTGTGGCACGGGGATATCAGCGAAGGCAGCTTGTACTTTTTTGCACCATTCAAGTACCGAGACGATGTCTTGCCAGTTGGTTCCTAATTCTTGGAAGCGGCTTCCGAATTTGGTTTGTAGCTGGGTTTTTTCGGCTACAATTTGGGTTTCTTTTTTTCGGATTTCTTCTGCGTTTTTAAGATCTTCGATAAGTTGTTTGTAGTTTTGTGGTTCCTGTTTGCTAGTTGCTAAGGTATCTTTAGTGATCGTGCAGAGTGCGTTTAGTTGTTTCTCTGTTTCGCTTGCCCATTCCTCAAGCAGCGAAAGCAACGTCCAGTTAATGGATGCGTCAGATTTTGGCAAGCTCACTGGAATAAGCGATTCTAAATCTTTACCCTGTTGCTCCCATTTGTCCACTGATTCCTGCAGTTCCAAACTCAAATTCTTAATCATAGGTGAAGGGTTCGAAGAATTCGTTAGTAACGAGATCAGTTTTTCTGGGATTTGGGTTGCCCATGATAGCTTTTTGATCTCGTCTGTTAGCGCTATAGCTTTTTCTGCACCCTGGTAATCTGTTCGCGTCCTGTTGTAGAAGTGCCCCATTAGAACGCGGAAAGTTTCGGCTTCTTTTTCGATTTTATCATGGAGTCTTTTTACTTTTCTTGCATCGATGAGATCATTTAGGATTTCTTTGGGAACTTTTCCGTCGTTGGTTACATGGGCAATTCTTTTTTGGTCGTTGCGGTAGGTTGAGTTGAAGAGTCTTAAGCTGCTTTGGTATTCTCCGCCGTAGCGTTCTATGAGACCATCGAGGTCTAACTCGTAGATCCCATCAGAATATATCTGCTCGAGACGACTCTTTAGGAGGTTGTGTTCTTGGTAGAGCTGTTTGGCTTTGGCGACCGTTTCCTGGACTTGCTCGAGGTATTTTGAGTCAAACCACTGTGGCTCGGGCTTATCGTCGGCAAAGCACAGCATCGCCATCCTGGAGAGCTGCTTTAATTGTGTGACCGTCAAGTCGACCGCATCCAATCCAAGGAGCTGTGCAAGGGCTTGTGAGGTTTCACGCCATTTACGGGCGGCTAATTGGGTGCTTCTAAGGTAAGATAATAATTTTTCACATTTTGTCAATAGGTTCCCTGTATCCACGTTAACAGCTGGAAGCATCTTTCCTATGGCTTCGACTACCAGCTGTATCTCTGCTGACCTATTTAGAGCAAGAGTGAACAAACTGGACTGATAACGTTCCAGAAGGTTTGCTCGTGTGTTCTTTATCCAAATGCTGGTTTCAAGATAATTTTTAGCTTCATTTACGAGCTCATCAAGGTTCGAGTGAGTTAACCAGTATGCTTCGGGTTGGAGGCTCTCTGAGAGAAACTTGCTAACATCGAGGAGCCATTGTATGCGTTCAAAGGTATCTGGGGGGAAAACACCGAGGCGCGCCGAGAAGTCTTCCGCTTCAAGCAGAAGCCCTTGGAGAGTTTCGTTTATGCCCTCAAGAGTTGTGAGGAGTTCACTCCGGATTTCAAGGTTGTATTTGTCAGCACGGTAACCCAACCACGGAAAATCTGGTTCTTCGACAACCTGCCAAACTTTACTTAGCTGCGAAACGAGGTCTTCGAGTTCGCTCATCTTCTGCGGAGTTAACGTTCCCAGTTCAGTTAAGCCGACCGGTACAAACGGAGTCCGTTCAAGGCTGGAGATTATACTGAGGACTTCGTAGACGCTTCTCTGCAAATATGGACGTTTCTCATGGAGTACCGTAACGTAGCCATTTAATGCTTCGCGATATTCTGCTATCTGCTCAAACTCATGGGCCGAGGGCAGTTTGCGTGGGACTAGGTTTTCATCGAGGCTGCGTTTGAGTTCTGCCACGACCTGTTGTTTGTTGGCTTTGCTGCTGTGAAGTTCAAGGCAGAAATGAGCTAAACCAACTTCGCTTAGCCGCTTGTAAACAACCTCCAACGCCGCCATTTTTTCACTGACGAAGAGCACGCTTTTGCCGTGAGCGATGCATTCCGCAATGATGTTAGCAATAGTCTGACTTTTGCCTGTTCCTGGTGGTCCCTTCATGACGAAGCTTTGTCCGCGTAGGGCGTATTCGATGGAGACGCGTTGGCTACTGTCGGCGTCTAGGACTTGGTAGGTTTTTGCTGGTGCTTCAATCTTGTCAACGTCTTTCTCGTCAGGCAATCCACTTAGAATTAAGTTGTCTTCTTTGATTCCTGAAATTGCTTTGATAATTGGATGCTGGATAACTAGTGGCGCGTTGGATTCCAAATCCTTGTAAATCACTAGCTTCTGAAAAGAAAACAGTCCCAAATCAACCGACGGTTCAGTTTTCCAGCCCATCTCTGCCACAGCTGTCTCAACCATTTTGAAGTAATCAGTCAATTTTTGTTTCTCCCACTCTTCAGGCATTGGAGGCAACTCAATTTTATAGTCATTCTTGAATTTCGCCTGCAATGCAGGGTTGAGGACGGCTTCATCTTCAACGGGTGGCACAGAAATGTTGTAAGGTTGCCTAAAAGTTTCTTTGGACAGCTCTAAGGGCACAAGAATCAGTGGGGACTGAACGTTTTCTTTAGTTTCAGGATCTACCCAATTCAGTGTCCCAAAAGCCGCATGTAAAATTCGCACACCACGTTCCATGTAGTCGAGCAGTGAGCGTCTCTCCAGATTCTTGAGGGTACGATCAAGGTCTACGCGACTTAGGTTGTCACTGACCAATTGGTTTGCTGTTGGGTGTTTAGGTTCTTCAATTTGGGCTGTTTTGACTTCAGGTTTTGACGTTTTAGGGGTAGGTTTATCTTTCCTCTTGGGATTGGCATTTGGTTTTTCATCTTTTTCTGCTTTGGTTTCTTCGGGTGGAGTGAAAAACTCCAAATGATTCTTCTTTATGACGAGTAAATCGAAGATTTTTTGTTGGTCGGGTTGGGTGATTGGAAGGTTTCCGCGTTTACCCTTATGGAAGTAGAGCAGGTTGTTCCTTCTTGAAAGGTCAATTAGTCTGGATTTCCAATCTTCAACACGTTTCATTGGCGAGGAGGGAGTAGTTTCAGTCATGTAAAGGCACCTGCAAGAGATAGTTTAGCACTATTGTATGGAAGGTTCTTTAATACTTACGGTATTTTTACAGGGGCTCAAACAAACAGTATGGCCAGATTTCCATGGTTAAAAGCATCATGTGATTCTGCAGGCTTTGTCAATTGCATCCGAGATTACCTGCTGAACATTCTCTAAGCCGATTTTTCTTACTTCAAGAATCTTCAGATTCATCCCTGAATTCTGCATGTCTTCTCGACATTTTTCCGCGTTACCGCAGGTATCCAAGATTACTGCGCCTTTGATGCCATTGAACATGCCAGCAAACGCTGTCTCGTCAACACCTTCTTTTAACATTTGTTCTTTCGCATGCTTGAAAAAGCCTATCATACCTGGACCCATAAACATCAAGTTGTGTTCAGGGTCGACTTCGAAAAATTTGCCTTTGCCGCCCAATTGGCAATCGATACAGTTTACAGCGTCAACTTTCACTATGCCATAATCAAGGGCGAGTTTTTTCATCTCGTTATCTTGCCCGAGGCACAAGTCGCCGTAAACCAGCACCACCTTGCCCTCGAATCTTTTTATGGTTTGCTCTAGAACTTTACGCAGATTGTTCTCCAGCATCACATAGTCAATGTGGAAGAATTTGCTTACAAAAACCAATTCTGCATCAAGTTTGCCTTGCTTAACTAGATGTTCAAGTTCGTCTCTGAGGACACTACAGGAAACTAGACAGACCTTAGGTTTTTCATTCAAATTCTTCAGCTGCTCCTTTAAAATTAGTTGTCTGATAACCAATAAGTCTTTGTGACAAATACTAACATGATCTTTTGTTTACCAAAATGCATAAAATATGCAAAGCAAGCATGAAGTTGGTAGTGAGTATCACTCAACGCGATTTGAATTTGTTCACCCTTGCTTCCAAAAAATTAAAAGACTCTTTTCCAATCGTGGCGGAAACCGTCTGGTTTTTTTGTTAGGGTTTGAAGCAGTATCTTTGCCACCGGGGCCACTGTTGTGTTGTGTTGCATGTACCGAAATCCAAAGTTAACTCCATGCCAATTTTTATCTGCTCTTGTTTTACGCTTTGTATCATACCTGGGATTTTAAGGCCATTTTCGAATTGCACGATACCAACAGCATAGGGTGTCAACGCTTGAAACTGGGCAGGAGCAATGTGGATAACTGTATAGGTAAGCAGTTTACCCTTACCTGAAACATTAACCCACTCAAAGTCTCTGGAGAAACAATTGTCACATAAGGGTCGAGGTGGCAAGTGGATTTTTCCACATTTTAGGCATTTTCCAGCCATGAGCTTTTGTTGGTTCAAAAACTTGTAAAACTGCTCGATGGTGAACGGTAACTGTGTACTCATTATTGTGCACTCCTGAAAATGTGAACGGCTGCGGTTGCGCCTGAACCACCCACATTATGGGTTAAACCTACTTTGGCGTCCTTTACCTGCCGTTTACCAGCTTGCCCAGTGAGTTGTAAATACATTTCGTATGCTTGAGCGGTTCCCGTTGCCCCAACTGGATGCCCTTTAGCCTTCAATCCGCCGCTTGTGTTGATCGGGATTTCTCCACCAAGCCTTGTCTCACCGCTTTCGATAAGTTTTCCGCTTTCACCAGGCTTGCAAAAGTTAAGGTCCTCATATGCCATAAGTTCGGCGAAAGTGAAACAATCATGAACTTCAGCAAAGTTTACCTGTTTGGGGGTAATTTGCGCCATTTCGTAAGCTGTTTTTGCCGCCAGTTTTGTGGCGTTTAGAGATGTAAAGCTCTTACGTTCGTATAACCCGATAGTGTCGCTGGTTTGTCCGCTGCCAACGATGTGAACCGGTTGGTCGGTGTATTTGCTTGCGAGCTCAGGTTTAGTCAAGATTATACAACTTGCACCATCGGTTATCAGCGAACAGTCATAGAGTTTTAGAGGCCAAGCAACATAGCGGGAAGCCATTACCGTTTCAAGGGTAATTTCCTTTTGCATGTGTGCTTTTGGATTGAGGCTTCCATGGTAATGGTTCTTTACTGCCGCCAAAGCAATTTGTTGTTCAGTGGTGCCATAAGTATTCATATGAGCCGTTGCCATCAACGCGAACAGCCCAGGAAAAGTGATGCCATGGAACTGTTCAAAAGGGTAGTCAGATGCCATGGCCAAGTATTCTGTGACTTCAGCGGTTGTACGATGAGTCATCTTCTCGACGCCTCCGACTAAAACCACATCGGCTAACCCGGACATTGTTGCATAAATACCCACCCGTAAAGCAGCCCCTGAAGAAGCGCAAGCCGCCTCTGTTCGCGTAGCCGGGATACCGGTAAGTCCTGTCCAATCGGCAAGGGTGCTTCCAGTGTGTCCTTGATGTTCATAAGCTTCACCCATATGTCCAATAAACATTGCTTTTATGTCCCGTTTTGGGTTCAGTTTGGGACAGCGGCTAAACGCTTCACTGGCGGCTTCACCGAAGATTTCCCTTGCAAGCAAGCCTTCGTGTTTTCCGAATTTGGACATGCCCGCGCTGATAATACTGACAAGCGGTTTCCCGTTCAAACCAACGTTCCTCTCTGTGTGCTTATAATTGATGCCAAGCCCAAATAAAAACCATACAATCAAGCTGGTTTTACCAGATAAAAGGTATTAGGCGGTAATGGGTCTTTTTGGTGTATTCCCGATAACCTGAAAGGTTTTTTGTCAGAAATTTTTCTTCTTTCACTATCCTAAAAACGATTACTACGAGTATTGGAAAGAAAAAGAGCAGTCCTAAGAATGAACCTAACGCCAAGGGAGTAAAGAATAGCATTAGCAGAGCGCCTGTGTACATTGGATGGCGAACAACTCTGTAGGGACCGGTTGAAATTACGTTTTGTCCAGTGTTGACTTCGATTACTGCTGATGTGAAACTGTTTTCTCTAAAAACAAGAAAAACCACTGCTAACCCAAGCACAACAAAAACATCTGCAACTAAAACCACCAACAAGGGGACGTTTGACCAATGGAAGTGAAAATCAAGTGGCGGAAAAAGAAGCAGCAGAATGAAAAAGACCGCTAAAAACGCCTGGGTGATCTGTTGGCTTTTCTCTTTTTCTGCCATGGGTCCTGCTTTTAATCGGTTGGCAATCAGTGTTAGGTCTTTTTTAAGGAAATACGCTGAAATTACAGAGATACTTGCGGTGAAGACTACCCAATAGAGCCAGCCCTGCCAATAACTAAGTGTCCATGAAGGCAAAAATAATGCAAGCCACATAACGACAGCAAGCGCGATTAAGCCGACAACTGCTTGTTTAGTTATACTGCCGCTTGACTTACTCATGATTTTCTCTTTTAGTCTTCAATAGAGATTTAAACATTATCACGCAAAAAGGGTCCCACCCCCTTTAAGATAATGATCGTCCATCTATATCGTTTTCAGCACAAAAAGAAGACACCAGAACCAAACATACTTGAAGTCTGTTTTCAAAGTCCTATAATGTAAACTCTAAGTGCCAGAATAGGCACTACCACAATTAGCCCAAATAATGCGGCAGTCAAAGTCATAACCCGCAGAGATCTCGGAATATGCTCCGCTGAAATGCCGTGATCGTCGCCCAATGTGTAGTAGCCTTGTTTTTCTAGTTGAATATTTAGTGCACCTGCCATAGCTGAGATTGTGTAGCCAGCGTTTGGGCTTGCCGTTTTATGCTTATCACGTTGAAGAATACGATATGATTCCCGCCAATCCTCATTTGACAGGAAAGCTGCTATTACCATAAGGTAAGCTGTTGCACGTGCAGGGAAGTAGTTGGCGATTGTGTCAAGATTCGCGGAGAACCAGCCAATATTCTTGTATTCCGCATTCTTGTAGCCTACCATCGAATCCAACGTGTTAATCACACGGTACACAAAAGCACCTGGAACCCCAAACAACGCAAAAAAGAAAAACGGCGCAGTAATCCCATCTGTGGTGCTTTCCGCGATAGATTCGACAGCTGCAGAAATAATTTGGCGTTCGTTTAGCGTGTTTGGGTCACGTCGAACAATGTAGGGTAACCATTGTCGAGCTTCAGTCAAATCTTTCTTCTTTAGCGCTTCGGCGATGGGTTTGGTGTATTGCCCCATGCCTGTTATGGCGAAGGTTGCTTTGAATAGGATTGCTCCCACGATGATGTAGATGATTTCACCGAATGGAAAAGTTCTTAGCCAATAAAGCAGTGCGAAAACGGGGAGTGCAACAACTAGCATGATGAACAGCGCCATTAAGACGCCGTTCGTTTTTTCTACCTTTGGATTTGGGTTTTTGGCTTTGCGCTTCAAGTATCCTATGATCTTTCCGATGCCGATTGTAGGGTGAATCTTGTCAGGGTATTCGCCAAACGCGATGTCAATTAGGAAAGCTAGTATGAAGATAAGCGCGGAATCGACAAACCAAGAAAGGTCAAACCAAAACATGGGTCACGACTCAAACCGCTTCTAATATCCGCTTGAAAGCACTAAGCATTTTCTCATTTTCCTGGTGCGTCTTAACTGCAACTCTAATATAAAACTCATCGAGCCCCTTAAATGAGGTGCAATCGCGAATCAAAATACCCTGCTTTAGCATTTCGCTCTTTAGCTTGGCTGCCTTGAAGCCTGACTTACGAACGTCTATGAAAAAGAAGTTGGCGTCAGGCATAGTAAACTTGAATCCACCAAATTTGCCAAATTCCCCCATCAACCACTCTTTCTCTTTCCTTATAAGTTCAAGCGTAACCTGTAGATGTCGCTCATCCTTTAGTGCAGCAACCGCAGCGGCTTGTGCTATGCAGTTCACGTTCCAAGGAATCTTGGCGCTAGAGAGAAAATTGATTATTTCTGGGTTAGCGATCCCGTAGCCAACCCGTAAACCTGTTAAGCCATAAATCTTCGTAAAAGATCTCAGCACAAACAAGTTGGGGTATTTGTCGATTTTGTTAATCATCGAAAGCGATTTTTCGTCTTCGACAAATTCCAAGAAGTCTTCATCGAGGAAAACAAGCGTATTCTGGGCCAGCGATGTCTCGATAATGTCTTTTAGGGTTTCCTGTGAAATAAGCATGCTAGTTGGGTTGTTTGGGTTGCATAAGAAAACAAGTTTGGCGCCAATAATATCCCTTTTGAACGATTCAGGCTCAATAGTGAAAGCTTTTCCTAGCTTAACAAATTTTATTGACTCGCCAGTCTTGCAAACCGCGCTCGCGTATTCGCCAAATGTTGGCGCCGGCATAACCGCCCTGTCGCCCTTCCTCATGAAAACCTCCGCAAACAAATACATTAATTCAGTGGAGCCATTTCCCACGACAATATTTTCTTTTTTTATACCAAAGTGACTTGCGATGACTTGTCTAAGTTCATTAGAATTCGAGTCTGGATAAGCTGCGATTTGGCTGAAGGCAACTTTTGCAGCATCAAGCGCCACGCTTTGACGGCCCCAGCGGATTCACACTTGAACTAAAATCCAGAATGTCCTGCGGGAAAAGCCCACTTTCCTCTGCGGCACCTAAAACTTCTGCACCGTGAACGCAGGGCTTTAGGTTCTTAACGTTGTCCCGAACTAGACTTTCGATGGGCTTCATGGTTTTTCCTTCAGCTAAGCCGCTAAATGTATGGTTTCTTTTTAACGTAAATCATATAAATGTTTGGTTGGATGTTCCATCCAAATCGGTATTCAAGCAAAAGGGTTTTTGAGAAAGCAAAACAATGGTAATAGGTGAATTTAACTCAAGGATGATGCAAATGAGCGATAAAACAGATAAACACATGATTGAGGAACTCAAAGAAACAATCCAGAAAAAAGACCCCAAACAACCAGTCGAGAAAACATTAGCATTTTTTTGTGAACGCACAGGCATTTCAATGAAGACTTGCCGAGTTTATTATGAAAAGTTGATTAGCAAAGGCGAAATCAAAGAAAAATAGCTTTAAGTTTTAACCGCTAAATTACTTTGTAAGGTTTCACAGTTGAATGAACTTGTCTTCATAGGTTTAGGATTAAACGACGAACAAGGCATTACCATCAAGGGTTTGGAAGAAATCAAGAGCGCCGACTCGGTTTTCATGGAAAATTACACTAGTCACATGCCAGACTTTAGCCTGGAACGGTTTGAGGCGCTATGTGGCAAAAATGTGCGTTTAGTCAACAGGCAGACGCTTGAGGATGAAAATGGCAAGACTATCCTTGAAGCCGCAAAAAAAGGCAAAACTGTATTTTTGGTTCCTGGGGATCCCTTCATAGCAACAACCCATGTCACATTAAGAATCGACGCTGAAAAACAGGGAATAAAAACCCGTATAATCCACGGCATATCGATCATATCGGCTATCGTCAGTCTCTCAGGTTTGCACAACTACAAGTTCGGTAAAACCGTTACTGTACCCTTCTCCGAGAACTTTTCCGAAACACCCTACCAAGTGATTGCCCAAAACAAACAGATTGGTTTGCACACCCTTTGTCTTTTAGATTTGAAAGCGAATGAAAACCAGTACTTATCTATCAACCAAGCTCTAAGAATGCTGATTGAGGTCGAGCAAGAAAGGAAACTTGGTGTTGTCACTCCCGACACAGTTGCAGTTGGTATAGCTCGTGCGGGAAACAGCAATCCAACGCTTAAAGCAGACTTTGTTAAGGACTTGGAGAACTTTGATTTTGGTAAGCCCCCCTACAGTCTTATCATACCGGGGGAGCTACATTTTATGGAGGTTGAAGCTTTGATGGCGTTTGGGGGCGCTCCAACCACGTTTAGGAGGCTTATCAAATAAGCTTGGAAGAACTTGCTACCAAGTACATTTCGATGGCTGAAAAAGTCTGTAGCGAACTTAGACGACCACAAATGCCCATCAACCTAAATGAAGAGACGGTGACTGCTGTTTTGAGTTATGCAAATGACTACTTGGAGGATGCAAAATATTATAAGGCGCAGGGTAAGCTTGAAACCAGCTTAACCAGCGTTGCCTATTGTGAAGGCATACTTGACGCTTTAAGATTAATCGGCGCAGTGAACTTTGAATGGCCAACAAAACAAGAAAACAAAAAGTAGTCTTAGCTTCAGGAGTGTTTGACCTGCTTCATCTTGGTCACGTGAGATTTTTGGAGGACGCCAAGAAAGCTGGTGGAAAAAATGCAAAGCTCATAGTCATTATTGCACGAGATAGCACTGTCGAGAAGACTAAGGGCAGAAAGCCAATTATGAGTGAAGATCAACGTTGTACGCTGGTGGAGTCGCTCAGAGTGGTTAACGAAGCAGTTCTTGGGTATGAAGGACTCGAAATCGGCGAAGTAATCGAGAAAATCAAACCAGATTTTATCGCCTTGGGCTATGACCAAGCGGAGATGGAGCGGGAAGTTAAAGAGTATATTGAAGCCCATAAACTGCCAGTTATGGTCGTACGAATTGGCAAGTATGGTGAGAATGCTTTAGATAGCTCATCTAAAATTAAACAGAAAATAGTTGACAAACTCGGCAAATGACGGTTGCAGGCTTATGGGTTGCGAGAAATACAAACCAACATACATTCTAATCGGCTTAAACGTAGCTATCTACATCTACGGTGCAATCATTGGTGGCAACGCGTTAACTACACCTGACAGCATAGTCTTCCAATGGGGACAAGTCAACGGCAAAATTCTGTTTGAAGGCGCCTACTGGCAACTCTTGAGCTCAATTTTCGTCCACGCCACCATAATTCACTTGGTGGGCAACATGCTCTTCCTATTGATTTTTGGTTTACGCGGCGAAGAAATGTTTTCTCTTCCAGAATACCTCTCTATCTATCTTGTTGGCGGTTTGGTGGGCAATATTCTTTCATTGGTAATATTTGATCCATTATTCATCTCAGTTGGAGCTTCAGGCGCTATCTTCTCCATGTTTGGTGCATGTGTAATATATGCCAGACGCTCAGTCAGGCAATCTATTCTTGGAGCGCTGGTATACGCATTCTTCCTGTTTTTCATAAACACTGGAGAAGGTGTAAACATTGTAGCGCATCTAGGCGGCTTAGGTTTTCGGACTATTTCTCGGATACTTGCTTGCTACCAGACGAAAAATAGACTATACTGAACGTAAACATCCGTATTCGCCTGCCATGCCATTTTAGCTGGATTGAGTGTGGACTTCTACTTTTACTTTGTTGCCGTCTTTGAGTCCAAGCTGCTTTCTCAGGCAAACAGGCGCAATAATTTCTAGAACTGAGGCATCATAATGGCTCCGCAATGCCGTTATTAGGGCACCCTTAACAATGCCACCAATTATAGCGGGGTAACATTTCACTAAACCAAAGGTTCGGTCTTCGTTCTTAAAACCTCTAACTTCGATGGCGGGGTAGGCGTCGAGTTCCATACGGGTCTTTATATCATAGTCCGAGGACAGTTTCACATTGAGTGTGCCGGGGTAGGGTTCAAAACCCAATTTCTCAACAATCTGTTGTCTATAATGTTCCTTTGTCACGTAGTAGGCTCCTTCGCCTAAACCCGTGAATACAATACCTTCCAAAGTTACCGAGGGTGGATAAGTTTTCTCTATCAGAAGCTTAAGTTCTGAATATAGTTTTTGCAGTTCTTTACTTCCTGACTCCTCGATTTTGATTAAACTTCCTTCTGGAGTTATATTGCGTTGAATCCAGTCCTTGCGCTCAAGCTCGATAAGGTACCTTGACGCGGTCTGCTGGGAAATCCCAAGCTTCTTCGCTAGGTACTCAGTTGAAACTTTGGCAACTCGCCTGTAAGCACCCATCTCAGCAAGTTTTAATAGCATATAGAGGTGTTGCCACTCTTGTTTCTCAGTCAACGCTATGTCTCCAGTAGTTTAGAAAATAAGAGGTTGCATATTTAAGCGGCTCGAAAACAAATCATTGTCGACGTAGATTAAGTCAAGGAACCTTGACTAACCAAGTAGAACTTAGTCAAGAAACCTTAACGAAAATGCTTTTACAAGGGATCAAACAAGCAGTGCAAAGAGAGAATTGGAAGGAAAAGTGAGCACCGGCAATAGAGTTGCCACAAGCATAATACATCGTTCAAGGCGACCTAATGTTAGTCCAACAAATTGAATCCCTAGAGAGAAGAACCAACGACAATTTCGTTTACCCCCAATACGGTCAGAGCTGCATCTCAGAAATACCAAACCTGATACTAAACTTGTTTGAAGCAAGAAACGAAAAAACTGGACCGCCCCTTGAAAACATAACACTTCCTGAAGGGATAAACAAAGTAATACTTCTAGTCATCGATGGATTTGGATTCAAACAATTCCTAAATCACCTCAAAGAAAATCAATTCTTATCCAACCTCACTGACAAAGGGGAAGTATACTCCCTAACAAGCGTCTTCCCGTCTCAAACGACAAACGCACTAACTACTCTAAACACAGGTTTAACCCCTCAGGAACACGGTCTCTTCGAGTACTTCATCTACCTGAAAGATATTGGAGTAGTTAACGCATTACAATTTGAACGCTTAGGTTCCAGATTACAAGATAGACTTATAGATGAAAGATTTGACCCAAGTATCCTCCTGCTGCAGGACAAAACCATTCACAACACCTTAAAACAAGAAGGCATCAAAACCTTCACACATGTAAACACATCGAATGCCTTCAACGTTTTATCAAAATTAATTTTCCAAGGAAGCAAAATAATTCCATCAATAAAATCATCTGATTCCGTTGTTAGACTTAGAAAAAATCTAGAAGAAAACAGCGGCAACAGTGCCTATTTCTTTGTACACCTAGACACTCTCGACACAATAGCACACGAATATGGGCCGGATAGTTACGAGTATTCTTCAGAATTGTCGTCGATAACTCACTTATTAGATAAAGAATTAGTTCAAAAATTGGACACCAAAACTGCCAAAGAAACGTTACTTCTATTGACTGCCGATCATGGAGGTTTGAACATTGATCCAAGAGAAACAACTTACCTTAATTGTTTACCCAAGGCAATATTGAACTTGCAGGTTGGAAAAAATCGAAAAACAATTTTGCCAATAGGTGGTCCCCGAGAACTTTTTCTTCATATTAAGGAAGAGAAACTTGCTGAGACTAAGGATTGGTTAATACAAAAAATTGGCGACAAAGCTCAAATCATTGAAACTAAAGAAGCAGCAGAAAAAGGCTTGTTTGGTTTGGGCATTCCGAACAACGAGGTTATTGAAAGAACAGGAAACTTGTTGATTCTGCCATATGGAAACGAGACAGTGTGGTTTGAAAACTCTGAGGACAATAAAATTAGTTTTCTTGGACAGCATGGTGGGTTACATGAAGAGGAAATGCTTGTTCCATTTTCAATAACCACACTCAACAATTTAAAAGAATAGAAAGATGCAACTTCGTCTATTGCTAAAAAAGGTTGAATGTTACCCTGCTCTTAATTCGATCAAAGTTAACCCTTTCCAAAACCTCTAAAAAAGAAAGAGGAAGAAAATTGGAGCTGGTGACACCACTAACTATTATTTGTTGAAACTAAACTGCTAAATCTGCGTATCCTTAATGTTTAGGGGGGAAACTACGACTAACGTCTTCGATGATATGGGACTTATTGGGTAGAGATAGCGGATAAGAACCAGACAGAGAAGCAAATCCAATTCCTAAAAAGCCACCTTAAGCCTTCTGGGTATGTGTTAGATCTTGCCTGCGGATCGGGAAGGCACGCTATTGCCTTAAACGCAGATGGATATTGTATGGTGGGTTTGGATGTCATCACGAAGGCTTCTTAAAATTGCCAAGAAACGCTCCCACGACATAATGGTGGTGTTGGGTGATATTCGTTTTTTACCCTTAAAAACGGGTGCCTTCGTTGCTGCTGTTAGCCTTGACACGAGTTTTGGATACTTACCCTCGAAAGTAGATGACAAAGTTAGCCTTACTGAAGTGCGAAGGGTGCTGTTTCAGGAGGGGTTGTTTGTCATCGATGTTTTCAACCGAGAATATCTAACTCTGAGATATAAAGACCAAAATAAATCCTCCAAGGAGAAAGAGTACCCAAGTTTTTTTCTCCAACAAATAAGAACCGTAAGTAGCAACGGTGATTGGCTTTGTGATTCTTGGGCTATCCGTAACAAGTCAGATGGACAGGTTAGGGTTTTTGAGCATAAGGTTCGCTTGTACGGACAGGATGAGCTTCTGAGATTACTGGAAGGCGCTGGTTTTAGGGTTAATCGAGTTTTTGGAGGTTACGACGAGGAAGACTTTAGCGTGGATTCTTCCCGTCTCATCTTTAAGGCAAATCCAAAATAACTTTTTGATCTGCTGTTCTAAGGACAGTTGTTTTAGTTTACCGCACAAAAGTTATAAGCGCCCATAAAGACACATTGAAGAAACAGAAAGTGACAAAAGCATGAACGCTTGGAAACTTCGACTTTCTATGGTTGCAACTTTAGCCATAATCTTTGGCTTAACTACACTCGTGTTTACGGTTGTGTTAACTTGGGCTGGGATAGGCTTAAGCTTATACACTATAGGCATATTCGTGGTTGTCCTCAACATTGCCCAATGGTTAATGTCCCCCTACCTTGTAGGCTGGATCTACAAAGTTAAAGAAATGCCCCAAAATGAAAACCTCCAAATACACCAGATGGTTTCCGATTTAAGCCGAAAAAGTGGAATATCCGCACCGAAACTCATGCTCTCCCAAATCCCACTGCCAAACGCATTCGCCTACGGATCACCGCTGACCGGAAGCCGAGTTGCTGTTACTCAGGGACTTTTAAAGAACTTAGACGACGGAGAAGTTGAAGCCGTTATTGGGCATGAACTTGGGCACTTGAAGCACCGCGACGTACAAGTCATGATGGTGGTTTCGTTTTTGCCAGCTCTATTCTACTACATCGGTTACTCCATGATGCTATCGGGCATGTTCGGCGGCGGTTCAGAACGGAAAAATGGAGGCGGTGGAAACAATGCACTGTTTGGCATTGCATTCATGGCTTTTTCATGGGTACTGACATTATTCACATTGTACCTGAGTCGCCTGCGTGAATACTATGCTGATAGACACAGTGCCCAAATCGTCGAAAACGGCGCACAAAAACTCTCCACAGGCTTAATAACAATTGTACAGGAAAGTAAGCATCCTACTAGCCAGAAAGACCAGCAGAAAAGCAACAGCTCCTACAAAGCACTCTTCATCGCTGACCCCGAACGCGCAAACGCAGACTCAGCAGAGTTGAATACAAACCGCATAACAAACAAGCAAGACCTATTAAGAGAAACACTCTCAAAACAACCCACATCAGTCGACAAGTTCGCCGAAATCTTATCAACCCACCCGAACATAATCAAAAGGTTACGAGCCTTACAGGAAATCGGCCAAAACCCACCAAACGCCTAATTAAAAAAATCTGTTCTCACTTTTATTATTCAGGAAAGGATTTGCTCTTTTTTCTTCGCCAATCATAGAGGTTTCGCCGTGGCCAGGATACACCAAAAGGTAATCAGGCAAACTAGTTAGTTTCTTTAGTGAATTGTTCATGTCAATTATTGAGCCTCCCGGAAAATCGGTTCTCCCAATTCCGCCAGCGAATAATGTATCGCCGGTGAAAATGAGCCTTTCTCCCACAAGGCATATACTGCCTGGAGTATGTCCGGGAGTATGAATAACCTTGAGCACTTCACCGCCACATTGAAGAAAACTGCCTTCATCCAAGACGATAGTTGGAAACTTGGGGTTTCTTATGATTTCAATGAAATGGGCATCAAGCGAGTGAATACAGATTGGGACATTGTATTTTTCTTGGAAGATGGTGTCGCCTTTGATGTGGTCTTCGTGTCCATGTGTGTTAATGATAAATTTGAGTTTTAATTTGGCTTCCTTTATGTAATCGTGAATTGGTTGAGCTTCATAAGAAAAGTCTAGTCCCGGATCGATTATTACTGCTTCTTTTGTGTCTGGGCAACTTGCTATGTAACAGTTGGTAGATAACATGCCAACGGTGAAAGTTTCGACGAGCATCAAACCACAAATAGATACTATTGAAGTTGAAAAAAAGCATTTGCATTTAATTAATCAAATAAAATGAAGAAAGAATAAACTTGTCATAAAAGATACTATTCGGTTAAGCCTTCTTGAAAACCGGTAAGTTTTATGGTACTTCTGCATTTGGCGCAGCTTATGACTAACTCGGCAAGTTCGTCGTTGACGCATTTGGTATCTAAGATTTCGTAGTTGTCTTCTGGATCATCATCGGGCGAGATGGATTTTCCGCATTTGGGACATTGGAACGAACCGTCGCCTTCAAGTGTAGCCATGTTTATGGTGTACGCCGATGTTTTCTTTTCCAGCTTTTTCATCATCATATACCTTCACTCTTTTCTTTCGTTGTTTTTTCTTTGACCGTTTTTATTAAATAACGATTATGAATTTCTATTCAGTATGCGGACTCCATTTAAAAGGTTGACGCAAAAAAAGGAAAAAAATATAGGTCAAATTCATTACTTTTTCATTAAACCCCGGCTTCTTTTTCAAAGTTTTCGGGTGAAATATAATCGCCGTATTTAGCCTTAGCATCGATTAATCGTTGTCGCTGCATGTAGAGTATGCCGAAGAGTTCCAGCGGTGTGTCAGTAACGTTTTCTTGATAGAAACGTGATACCCGTTCTATCTTTGCCAGGTTCTCGGGGACACGTATAGTAAACTGTTTGATGTAGTCTTCTTTAGCGTAGTTTTTGCCCAATACTTGTTTGAAGAGTTTGTGGAGGTCTTCGTACTTTGGAATGTAACCGGTTGGTGTTTTTAGGGCGTCTACTTCGTTGTGTACTCGTAGTTCCATCCATTTTATCCAGACATGTTTATCCTGTGGGCTGTTGAGGTATTTGTCGTTGCCGACTTCTTTGAGGAAGTAGTTGACGCCGAAGACTATGGGTTGCTTTCTGAGTTTGCCTCCGAAGTTTAGATTGTTGTGTACGTTTTTGCCCATGGGGATGCTTATGAAGTCTTGGATGCTCATCATGTTGATTTCAGGAACACCTTCTTTGCCGATGGTTGCGAAAGTAGTTTCTGTCTCAAGTGAGGCACCGTAAGCGATTATTCCGTGTTCCCAACTGAAGCTTTGCTGAACGGGAACGTATGCTTTTGCGTCTCGGCCACCGTACATGATGCCGCCGAGTTCGACGCCGTTAGGGTTTTCAAGTTCAGGGTCAACGTTTTCAAGTGCATTTAGGGCTACTGCGTAGCGGGCGTTCTTGTTTGCTGCAGGGACTTCATTGCCGTTTTCGTCTTTTTTACCTTCGTACCATGTTCCGCTGTAGTTGCAGCCGTCTTTTGGCAGTTCCTTTCCCATTCCAAGCCAGTATGGATTACCGTCTTTTACTAGAATGTTAGAGAACACGATTTCTCCGGGGTTTGTTAGTACTTTCCAGATTAAGGCGTCATCTTTGGAGTTAACATCTTGTATGATTCCGAAGATTCCTGACTCAACGTTTACTGCGCGTGCGGTAGAGTCGATGTCGCGGATATATGCGATGTCGTCGCCAAGTATGGTTTCTCCTGGAAGCATTGCAGTTGAGGTTTTGCCGCATGCACTTGGGAATGCACCTGCAAAGTAGGTTTTTCGTCCGCCTGGACCGAAGACGCCCATGAGTAACATGTGTTCGGCTAGCCAACCTTCACTGCTGGCTTTGCGGATTGCTAGACGGAAGGCGAGTTTTTTGAAGCCGACTGAGTTGCCTGCGTATTGAGTGTTGACGCTGTAGATGGTGTTGTCCATGTGGTCGATGTAGATGCGCTTTTTAGCGTAATCGATGCTGACCATGTCGCTGTTCAGTTTTCCAGCGGAGTGTAGGACACGTAAGAAATCGCTTTTGTTTCCTGCTTTTACGAATTGGTCGTAGCCAGGTCGGTACAGCAGTGATTCAGAGTGAGCTACATACCAAGAGTCAGTACATTGCAACCCAAAAATTGTGAAAACCGAGTCGGCGGGTCCAAGGGCGATGAAGCGGACAATCATTGTTTTGCCAATCATCGAATTCCTAAGCAAACTCATGACTTCCAAAAGGCCTTCTTGACGGTCCATCTGGTTGAGGGCTTTGCTTAGACTGACGCCTTTGGGAACAAGGTATTTGGTTGCTTGGCGATCTCGTCCCTGGTCTTGTTCACCGTCAAAGTGAACGGTATGTCCAGGTATTGTTAGGATGGCTTGTTCTTCGCCTGTTGCGATTGCTTGCTTACGAACGTAGGCAATGTCTTCGACGGAATCACTGCATATGAAAATCTTTTCTGGGTGGCAGAGGTCACTTTCTTTTGCGATGAATTCGTGGACGTTGGGGTTGTCGATGGCGCTTAGTTTTTTGAAGTCTGCGGGGCTTAGTTTTGTTTGTAATGCTTCAAGGTATGGATTCATAGCTTCATCAATCTCTTAGAGTTCGTTAACTGTTCCTGGTACACGTGGGAACGGTTGACATTCAGCGATGTGTTTAACGCCTGCAAGCCAGCCGACTAAACGTTCCATGCCTATGCCTCCACCAGCAGTAGGTTTCAGTCTGCCTTCCTTTGCCATCTTAAGGACAAGGGCGTAGTTTTCTTTCTTTACTTGGTCGCGTTCAATCTTGCTTAGAATTTTCTTGTATTCATATTCGCGTTTGGCACCTGAGAGAACTTCTCCAAATTGCGGCAGAAATAGGTCATAGTTGTCCCATTTGCCTGTCTTGAAGTCTTCAAAGTCGTAGAATTCTCGTGGAATGTTCATTACCCAGATAGGTTCAGTTGTTTCTTTGGCGATGCCCGCTTCCCAATCTGCACCGTATTTGGCTTCTAGGTCAACGCGGTCATAAATTTTGAAGGGTGTCTTGGGAACTTTGAGACTATCGCAGCGACAGAGGGTAGTTAATTCGCTTTTCATGTCCTTTTTCAGATCCTTAACCAAAGTAACTATGGCTTCCTCAACAAGAGTCATCACATCTTTGCTGGTGGCGTCTCTTGATTCAAAGTCTAGCTGGGTGAATTCGTAGATGTGTTTGCCTGTTTTGGCGCGTTCAGCTTTTTCGATTCTGATGTTTGGTGAAAGTATGAATAGTTTGGGGTAGGCGGTGGACGAGGCGACGAGTTTGTGGATAATCATGCTGGCTGTGGTGCGGACAGGTTTGCCGTAGATGTCGACTTCGATGCGTTTCTCTATTGATGCGCCTGGGTCTGGCCAGAGTGGGTCGGTGCTTTGGCTGAGTGCCACAGGTAGGAGCCATTGGAAGCCTTTGTTTACAAAGGTGTTTGAGAGGCTTCTTAGGGTGTAAGTCATAACTTTGCCTATGCAGGCTTTTCTTTCTATTTCAGTTTCCGTTAGTTGATCTAACGGCTTTGGGATTGCTATTGTTTCTTGTCTTGTCATTTTGGTCACTGTGAATTTGTTTTTGTGTACACTATGCGGGGCAGGTAATAAATTTTTTATAATAAAACATGGATATTTTACAATTAATACAAGTTTTTATACTTGAAACCTGTAATATTTACACATGAGCGTTAAACTAGATGAAAAAGATCTTGCCATCTTAACTCTCATCCAAGAAAACAGCAAACTAACTGCCAACCAAATAGCAAAAAAAATCAACACCCCAATTACTACTGTCTTTGCCAAAACCAAACGCATGGAAGAAATGGGCATCATAAAACAGTACCGCGCTATTCTCTCTCCAGAAAAACTCAACCTCGCCACCGCCGCTTTCATCCTCGCCGCAGTCTCATACAGAGCAAAAAACGAAGACGAAACACCGATTTCGCAGCGTCACGTGGCAGAAGAAATCGCCCGCTTTCCCGAAGTGCAGGAAGTCCACATCATAACTGGGGACTGGGATTTGCTTGTGAAGTTACGTGCAGAGAATGTGGATGCGGTGGGAAAGTTTGTAGTTGACAAGTTGCGGTTGATCAAGGGTTTAGATAAGACTTTGACATGCATGGTTTTTGAAACCGTGAAAGAATCAACAAGTCTGCCCCAAACATTCAAGAAAAGCTTGCTGAAGCCTTAGGCTAAGTTGAACTGGAATAGTACAGTAGCGGCAAAGCTAACAGCACAGTGTTTTTTCCCTTAGAAGTCAGCGAATAAGCTACTCGCAAGGGTGGACCAGCCGTGACGTTTCGGATTATGTAGCCGTGTGTTTGAAGCATCTTGAGTTTGTCTGAGAGGGTTCTTGAGTTGACACCCAAAGTTTTTTTTATTTCGCCAAAGCCAATGGCATCTTTAAGCATGAGAGTGTAAAGGATTTCCAGGCTCCATTTCTGGAAAAGCATGTTGAAGCTGTCTTGGAGACTTTCAAGTTCATCTTTGAGTTCGGTGGGAGTGATTTTTTGTTTCTCTATAATGGCGTTAAAGGTTTCCTCTATGCCATGTAGAACTTGGTTCATGCGGGCTTCCACGATCTTGCGGAATTCTGCGCTTAAAGTTAGTGGGGCACTCATCTGACCTACACTCGGTGTGGTTTTGCTTACTTCATAATTTATTAAGCTTTACATATACAACAAGGTATACAAAGTAAAGTTAACTTGGAGGAACAAATCACATGGAAAAATATGACGTCATAGTTGTAGGTGCAGGAACAGCAGGCTGCCTTGCAGCAAAAACTGTCGCTGAAAAAGGACTAAAAGTCTGCTTAGTAGAGAAGAAAAAACGCGAAGAAATCGGAGAGAAAATCTGCGGCGACGCTTTAGGCGAACATCACCTAAAATTTTTGGGGCTCGAAAAACCCACAGGCGGCGAGTTAGAAGCTAAAATAGATGGCATAAAAATCTACAGCCCAGACGAAAACACCGTCTTCACCATAGCCGACAAAGACTTCGTCGGCCACTTACTCAACAGGCGTCTATTTGGCCAGTGGCTCCTTAAGAAAGCCACCGATCAAGGCGCGTTGCTCCAAGACAACATGAACTTCAGATCGCCAATAATCGAGAAAGGCACAGTTGTTGGCGTGACCGCCAAAAACATGGTCACGGGCAAAGTTGCCGAGATGCACAGCAAAGTTGTGATTGACGCCAGCGGCTACTTTGGCATGGTCCGTAAACAGTTGCCCGCCGAGATGGGCATAGACCGCGAAATAGCAAATGAGGATGTCGAAGCGTGCTACCGAGAAATCCGCCAACTTAAACAGGAAACCGAAAACACCCGTTTCTGCGAAATCTACCTCAACCAAAAAGCCTCTCCAGGCGGCTACATTTGGATTTTCCCCAAAGGCGGCGCACGGGTTAATGTTGGAATAGGCGCTTGCATGCGTCCAAATTACCCTAACCCTAAAACTCAACTTTACAAAACAGCATTTAAAAAGCCAATCTTTGAAGGCTCCTTGGTTTTAACCGGTGGAGCATGGTTTGACCCCGTCCGTAGACCAATCGACAACATGGTCTCCAACGGTGTCATGCTAGTTGGCGATGCAGCATCCCTAGTTAACCCAATTCACGGCGGCGGCATCGGACCCTCAATGCTCAGCGGCTACTTAGCAGGACAACAAATCGTTGAAGCACTCAGCAAAGGCGAACCAACCAAAGAAGCACTCTGGGGCTACAACAAGAAATACATTGACACCTACGGCAAGAAACAAGGCACACTTGACATCTTCAAAATGTTCCTCCTCTCATGCAGTGACGAAGACCTAAACTATGGTATGAACGAGAAACTCATGACAGAAGACGACGTACTCAAGGCAGGCATGGGCGACGATTTCCATCTAAACATCACTGAAACCGCTAAACGAGTCTTCAAGGGATTACGCAGAGTCGGCTTCCTCAACAGACTACGCCTAACAGTAACGATGATGAGGGGTCTTAGCGCACACTACAATACTTATCCTGCATCACCTGAAGGCTTTGAGCCTTGGCGGTTGCAAACAGTGAAACTAATTGAAGAAGCCAAGAAAAAACTTGTAGATTAAACATCCAACAAATTTTCCTTTATTTTCCGTTTCTATAAAGGCTTAAATTCACAGCTCGGCATGCTATTTTACTGGTGAAAAGATTGGTTTACTGCTCCAACTGTGGCTCAAAAATAGATGATGAATCGTACTTCTGCCCTAAATGTGGCACAAAAACCCCAAAAGGCAAAGCTGCCAAAGCAACTTACCCAGCAGATGAAATACGTGATGCATTCTACCAAGTAGGAATTGAACTTGAAAAAGCATTCACAATTGCAGCTAAAGAAACACATTCCGCATTCAAAAAAGTCAGCAGAGATTTACAGGGAAAACCCTCCGCTACTGCAGCCCAAGGCTCAGTTGCTTGCCCAAAATGTGGAACCAAAAACCCATCAGGCTCAATCTTCTGCAACAACTGCGGAAGCAGAATGGTGACCGATAAAGAATCACGCGGAAGTACTTGAATTGATGGGTAAAACCCTAATCGCCTATCAAACAAAAGGTGGAGCCACTGAAGAAGCAGCAAGAAAAATAGCGGCAACTCTACGATCAAAGTTTCAGCTCGAAGTTGATTTGGTTGACCTCGAAGAGCAAAAACCCCTTGAATTAACTCAGTACCAGAACGTTATTATCGGCGGCGGAGTTAGAAACGGAAGAGTTTATGGCAAAGTTCTGAAGTTTTTGGAGAACGATTTGACTGGGAAGAAGGTGGCTTTTTTTGTATCCTCTTCTTGGGCGGGTACCCCTGGAAGTTACGACAACGCAAAAGCAAAATTTGTTGAAAAAACATTATCCAAATACCCCAAAGTTAATCCTATAAGCGCTGAAGCATTTGGTGGCCGTATAAGATACTTTAAGAAAACCATGTTAGATAACACCGATATGTCTAAAGTTGAGGTTTGGGCAGAAGAACTTGGGAAAAAAATTACCCAATAAGCCAAACGGCACCAAAGCAAATGCGCTCCTTTGTCCCTCATGCTGCATAGAATACATCGAGGTAGAATTTGATTTTGAAGTTGATGGCATAATCCTGCAAAATGTTAAGGCACTGAAATGCCCAAGCTGCAGCGAAGAGTTGTTTACACCTGAACAAAGCGATGCCATAACAGATCGAATCAACCAGACTAAGTCTCACTAAAACAGGTCAAGGGTACCGTTTTTTCGAAGCAACAATTGGTGTTGACATAACAATAGATGTCATAGATTCTAATGGCAACTACAGAAATATCGGCACTACAAAAACTGACAACACGGGTAGGTATAGTCTAACATGGACTCCTGACATTACAGGCGACTTCAAGGTCATCGCAACTTTCCATGGCACTAATGGAAACTGGCCATCATCGACTGAAACCACCTTTACAGTCGAGGAACCACATCCAACGGTAGTACCTACAGCAGGACCACCAGCATCAATGACTGACACATATGTCTTGGGCACAGGAATCGCAATAATAGTGATTCTAATTATCATCGGCGCAGCTATATTGCTAACCCTTAGAAGACGACCATAAAAATCCTAAGCAAAACTATCCCCTTTTCTTTTTTTAAAGCTTCTTAGTACGTTAATACTGACAGGGTTAAATGAAGGCATTTTATCTTCAATTAGTCGGCTGAATCATGCTTTTTGGTATTCCAGTGACACACTGGGCTGACTCCCAAATATTCTCAAAGTAACTTTGAAACATCGCTAAGAAGCTGGGATGATTTGTCCAAATAATAGGAGACTCAGTCAAAGGCTTTGAAGGATAAAAACAGAAACTGGCTTCTTTGCCGTCAAAGATGGCAGCGTTAACGCACAGTGAGCTAGTGCTCAACCTGAGATTAAAGTTTGGTTTTGTAAGCAGCGCCTGAATATTCTTCTGGCGGTCAATGTCTAGTTTACAACTATCTAATACTACTCTATACTTGACGCCTCTAGACAGAGTGTTTTCATAGTTTTGCACACAATCGTGAAGAATTTGCAGCCATCTCTGTGGGGTAGAAAGAACGTCCACATTTAGTTTTGCATTGTCGTGTTGGTGCCTCATTCTTTGGGTTATCCTTTCTTTTCGGTCAATCATCAAAAGCCTGTATTCTTGGTCCCCAAACGAGGTCTCTTGGTTGCTTCTTGTTTTCTTGAGAAATGTATTTGTTTCTTTTCGGATTTTTTTGCATTCCTCAAATTTTTGATCTATTAGCATTTGCAGTCCATGTTGAATTGGAGTTGCAATAAACGTGTAGGGCTGGCTGATTTCTTTTTCAACTAATCCTTTCTTTTGGAGTTCATCTAGTGCCCTGTAGACTATTGATCGGGGCACTTTTGCCTGTTCTGCAAGTGTTCGGCCATTTGCGTTTCCCATTCTAAGAAGAGTCAAGTATAGCTTTCGCTTAGCGTGGAAACCAGATATTCCAGGAAAATACACAGTGATCGCTACTTTCGCAGGTACAGAAGCGTACTATTCCTCAGCTCAAGAAACAAGCTTTGTAGTCGACCCAGCGGCACCCACAGCATCACCAGTCGCAGAAACCGCTCAACCGCCAACTGACATGTACATTGCCGCAGGAGTAGCAGCAATTATAGTTGCAATAGCTGTAGTCGGTGCTATCCTGTTGATGGCAGTTAGAAAAAGACCATAAACAGAAGACTCAATCAAAATCTATCTTTCCCCTTTTTTAGTCATTTAAACCAGTGCTTAGAGAAAATGTGGGGCTGAATGGGCTCTGGATAACATTTGCATTAAGACTCCAATCAATAGGTTGAGGTTATCATTTTTCCTTTTCCTCTTTCGGGCCCATAGCCTCAGTAAACCCACAACCTTTAAGGTATTACAGAACGTTTCTATCGAAAACCTAAGAGATTCTGCGGATCGACAAAATGCTAGACAATAAGAAATAATGTGCGTCGATAGGTTTTTATGTTTGGCTATTGTGTCTATGGTTTGCAACAAACGGGATTTGACATAAAAGTATGGTCAGAAAAGCACGAATCCGCCTCACAAGTACAGATTACAGTAAATTAGAAGAGGTATGTGGAGAACTGAAAAGCATCGCCTCAAAAACAGGCGTTAAAATGAACGGCCCAGTACCACTACCAACCAAACGTTTACGTGTTCCAGTTCTAAAAGGTCCGTCAGGCGAAGGCACAGCAACATGGGATCGATGGGAAATGCGCATCCACAAACGTTTAATCGACATCGACTCAGAAGAGCGTGTCATGAGACGCATCATGCGTATCCGTGTACCTGAAGAAGTGCACGTAACAATCGAACTCATCTAAACCTTCTTAATTAATTTCTCATTCTGCCGTGAAACAAAAAACGCGTTAGAGTGGAAGCCGCCAATACAGCGACCCTTTTAAGCAAAGAACATTATCCATCCAGAGATCGCTGTGAGGACGATGCTTGGAATAAACGCTAACGCCCACACTGTCCTGTTTAAGAGAAACAGTTTGTAGCCATCCAAGACTCCGAATGGAATCAGGTTAAAGAGTGCCATAAACGAGTTGATGTAGGCGGAAAAGAATAGCATTCCTGAATATTCGCTGATGGGTAAACCAAATGCTAAACCCAGAAAGGTGGCAGCGAAAATCATGTTCGTAATTACTCCAGCGATAGAGATTTTTACCATGTCCTTGGCGGAGGGTGGTTGTCCCCCGATCATCATGGCGCCTGGGGCAATCATTTTAAATGGCAAAAACACTGAAACAAGCGTTAATACAGCTCCCCATGTTGTGAGACGAAATTCAGCCCACATCCCAGCTTGCTGCGCCATCACTTTGTGAGCGATTTCATGAACCAGAAAAGACACTGTCATAACAACGGCGAATGTAGCCATAACAGTCCAGCTCCAGCTGAAACTGTACAAAGCCATCGATAAACCTATACCTATCACAAGAGCGGCTGCGATACCAATGTGTTTAACTTCTTTTTGGCTAAAAACAACACGCACTCGGCGCTTGTATGGATCTTGACCGAAGACGTAGCTATAATTGTAAGAGTTATACGATTGAGGAGCCATCACCCGCTCTTGGGTCTGTGCCCGAGCAGCGCTGATTCCTGGGCACTTATGATTTTCGGGTAGGCGGTGTGCACTGCAGAATTGTCCGCCACAGAAGGGGCAGCGGAAAGGTATCATTGTTTCTGTTGCACATACTTGGCATTTCATGATTGTTTGGGGCCTTTTTACAGTTAAGTTGTATATGATGGTTTATACTTTTTCCTTTAAAAGTCAAGAAACAGTGAATATACATAAACGCTTTAAAATAGGCAATCCAACTATCACAACACAAGCGGAAAAATAAGGGGAGTATTGTCGGATTGAAGCCGTTTAGCTTTGTTCACGCTGCAGATCTGCATTTGGGTTATTCGCAGTATGGCTTAGAGGCAAGAAGGCAAGACTTCGACGACGCATTTAGAGAACTTGTCGAAAAAACAATTGAGTTAAAACCTGATTTCATGATTATTGCCGGTGACCTTTTTCATCAGCCAAGGCCATCCAACCACACTTTAGAGAACACTATCAGAAGTTTTAAGCGGCTAAAAGATGCAGGCATCCCAGTTTTAACGGTTGATGGCTCACACGATTCCGCCCCAAACACAATAACAAGCACAATCCTCTACCCCCTAGACAGTGCAGGATTAATCACCCATCTGCCAAGACATCAGGGTGCATGCTGGACCAAACAGGATTGCTGCTACGTATACGGGATCCCAACCTATCACAACCGCCATAAAACTCAAGAGGCACTACCAAAATTTATGGCGGAAAACCAGCCAACGCCAAAAGATAGAGTTGCCAACATCTTTGTTTTTCACGGCGCATTAGATTTGCCAAGCGTTAAGGGTCCTTTTGAAGCCGAAATTTCGCCTGAGGAGTTGCCGAGCGGATTCTGTTATTATGCAGCTGGACATGTGCACGAACGGTTTGTCGGCAAGTTCAAAGATGGCATTTTGGTTTATAGCGGCTGCATAGAAACTGTTGGATACGACGAAGCCAAATACCCCAAGGGTTTCTTCCATGTAAAGGTTAACGAGAAAGGCGAAGCTGCTCCAGAACCAATAGATCTTTCGTCCCCCCGCAGATTTGTGCTTGCAGAACAAGATTTCACAGGCATGTCTTCCGCCAAGATAACCGAATTAGCCATTCAAATGGTAAGAGAAGCTGACGAAGAAGGCGTAGTGGTGATTCCAGTACTGAAGGGAACCCTGCCAGCTGAAGCCAACCGCACAGAAATCGACATTGCAAAAATTCGTTGCGCAGGCGAAAAGGCGTTGCTTGTTCACCCCATTATTTTGCTCAAAGAAACGTCAGTTTCAGACGAAATCGTGCGTTCCATATTTGAAAGCGGATTTAAGGACCTTAAAACCAAGGCATTCGAGTATTTCCAGCAGATCTTTGCAGACCGTTATGGCAAGGAAGAGGCTGAAAAAATCTCCAAAGCTGCGCTTAGCCTAATTGAGCCCTTAACCCGGAAGCAGGACGAGAAAGTCAAGCAAGCCATCGAGGAACTTGCCAAATGAAAATAGAAATTGTACAGCTGGAAAACATCCGTAGTCACACTAAATCCACAGTGCCTTTCACTCGTGGATTCAATTGTTTAGTTGGCGGTGTAGGCTGCGGCAAATCCAGCGTAATGTACGCGGTTGATTTTGCATTGTTCGGTGACACAATTGGCAGCAAGAGCTTTGAATACCTCATGAGGGAAAACGCTGACTGGTGCAGAGTCACTGTGCAGTTTACTCACAACGGCAAGACCTACAAGTTGACCCGTGGATTAAAACGCAAGGGCAAAAGCATCAACCAAGACTTCGAACAACTCAAACTCCTCGAGGATGACAAGCTGGTAGCAAGCATGAAAACAGAAGCCATCTCTGAACAGTTTAAAGCAATCACGGGTCTTGACAGGGACCTTTACCGTGAAATTGTCTGGTTTAGGCAGGAACACCTCAAGGATCTTTTGGATGCCAAACCACGAGATAGGCAAACACGTTTGGATGAATTATTCGGTTTATCAGACTATGAAGTTGCTTGGAATAATATTGGTCCGTTTAAACGAGACTATGAGAATGAGTTGTCTTACTTTCAAAAAGACGCCGATGTAAATGGCTTAGAAAAACTCAGCAACGAATACAACAGGGCAAGCGAAGAATTCACTCTTTTGGAGATGGAACTGGAGAATTCAACGCAGAAGTTGGCGGTTGCAAAAAGAGCATTGGATGAAGCAAATTCCCAGCTTAAACAATTGGAAGAAAAGAAAATCGCTATAGAAGAACTCAAACGTAAAGAAGCAAAACTCAACGCTAACATTCAAAACATGACAGCAACATTGGCGTCGCTTAGTCAACGTATAGAAGGCAAAAAAACCATTGTCGACAACCTGCATCAACGTCAAATCTCTCTTGATTCCCAGATAAAGATGTGCTGGGGTAAGTTGCAGCAGGCAGGGTTACCAGATAATTTGCCAATCGAACAGTTGAGTTCTTGTTTGGCTGGGTTTGACGATAAAATAAGCACTTTGAAAGCTGAGCAAGAAGCCACTTCACGAAGCATGCAAACTGACAAGAAAAGAGCCGTTGACCTAGCTCAGGAAAGTAAGTGTCCGCTCTGCATTCAACCATTAACAGGTGAATACAAGACGGATTTGATGCAGAGAATACATCAAGAGAACATTGAGCGGGAAAGAACCATTAACCAACTTAGGATTCAAGTTGCTGACCTGCAAAAAACCAAGGCAATTGCTTCCGAAGCCTCTACAAACCTTCAGACATTTGTTACACGCGAAGCCGACTTGAAGACAAGAATCAGCGAGGAAGAAAACAACCTAAAAAACCTCTCAATTGAATTTGAAGAGAAGCAGAAACTAGAAGTTGACTTGCAATCACAGCTAGAAATGCTTTTGTTTGAAATAGGCAAATTCAATCTCCAAAACGTCGAGGAAGCACGGGTTCAAAGGGAACGCGTATTTAGGCAATATTATATTGTAGAGTCGGATCTACGAACCAAAGAGAACCGTAAAAAAGACTTAGCCCAACGCCTAGATGACACCAAAGAACGCATCAACCTTGCTCAAGAAAAACTGGAGCGTATGGAGAAAATCCGCAAAACCATCGAAGTTCTCGGCGCAATCCGCGATGCTTACCGCAGCATTCAACCCAAACTACGATAGCGAATTTGTTAAGTTACTGCGCAACTTTGTACAGCAAGTGCTTGATGGCTTAGTTGGCGGTGAAACACCCATGCTTAACGTGGTTATCGATGAGACCTACACACCGTACGTGAAAAGTGAGACAGGCGTGGACCGCGAAGTCAGCAATCTCTCTGGTGGAGAAAGAACATTGTTGGCGTTTGCTTACCGTTTAGGATTGGGACAGTTGATTATGCAGTCAAGAACTGGCCACGGCTTGGGTATGCTCATGCTTGATGAACCTACAGAGAACTTGGGCAGCGAAGACGGAAGCATAGAGAGGTTAGCCGAAGCCATCAGCCGATTCAAAGCCATCGAACAAATCATCGCAGTTACTCACTCCGAGGCTTTCGCAGCTAAAGCAGACCATGTTATTACTCTTGAGAAGGAAGCTGGAGTCAGCAAGATATCAATCGAACGTTAAAGTCAGAGAAAAGAAAAATTTCATAATTCCTTGCATAGAGTACCTTTATGGTTGTATCGCAATTTCAGACGTTTTAACGCTTACAAAAGCTTATATTAATTTTTCAGGGCAAAGGTAACGGTTTCATACAGAACTAGTAATACTAAAATATGCAAAGTTAACACTATCTATGAATGCATATTCCCGATGGAATTCTCAACCCATACGCATGCATAGTCATGTTTTGTATATCATTATTTTTTTTGGCATGGGCTTGGAAAACAGCAAAACGCAACATGTCGCGCGTTTTCATCCCGCTCGCGGCGATAATAAGCGCAGTCATTCTTATTGTTCAGATGGTTGAGTTTCCTGTGGCAGGAGGCGGAAGTACGTGGCATATAATGGGCGGCACGTTGGTCACAATGATTCTTGGACCCAGCGGGGCAATAATAAGCTCAACCTTAGTATTGATAATTCAAGCCTTAGCATTTGGAGATGGAGGAATTACCAGTTTTGGAGCTAACGTCTTCAATATGGCTATAATTGGTGCTTTTTCTTTTTTCGTTGTAAAATTTATTTTAGACGGGAGTTCAAGCAGGAAGCGACTTGGGGTAGCCCTATTCATAGCTGCATGGTTGTCAAACATACTGACTGCTTTAGCTGTAGGAATAGAAATTGGTGTTGCTCCAATGGTAGGAACACTTGGAGGCATCACAGTAACGGTGCCCACGATGCTGTTTTGGTATGTTCCATCTGGATTGGCTGAAGCAATGTTCACTGTCCCAATAGTTCTATCGCTCTCGCGAGTTAGCCCAACAAAACTGTATGGTTTAAGCATGCTTTTTGATTCGAAAAAACAAGAAAATTCAAGCAAAAAGTAATTGGCTAAACCAAAGCATACACAATAATAACAATTCCAAAAACTATACTTGCTAACCCCGTTAAGGCTTTAATTATCTTGTGTACTCTCTCCAGATTCGATGCCGTATAAGCCATCACAGAGCCCACCAAACAGGCGATGCCCACCATGCCCAAGATTACGCCCACTCCAAAAAGCAAAATGAAAAATAAACCTGTCTCAACCGAATTTACTGTAGACAATGTTACTAACATTAAAGCGGCGCTGCCTCCGAGCCCCTGTAAAGCCCCTGTTAGCGCTGATTTATGCAGGTAAGCATGACCATGGTGGTTATCGATGGCATGATCATGAGAATGAGAATGTGAATGCGAGTGCGGATGGGAATGGGTGTGTTCATGGATAATTTGGTTACTTCGGACTCTTTCTGCTATTAACGGCTTGAGAACAAACGCCCCAAGAATTATTAACAAAACTCCAGCGGCGCAATCGAACAGTTTGAGGACAGATTGAGGAATTACTACGCTAAGGGTGAGGACAAGCAATCCGATTATGAACAGCACCGTTGAATGCCCAACGCCCCAGAGTGTTGCTGAAGTGATGGATTTGCGCAGGCTTTTGTTATTACATAATAATGTGGATACTGCGACAACATGGTCAGGGTCGAGGGAATGCGCAAAGCCTAACCCTAATCCCGTAAGAAGGATGAAGATTATCGACAGATCCATAGGAATGCATACCATTTATGGAAATAGTAATACTTTTCTATCCTAAGAGGACAAGACCTTCACAAAACAGTTCAAGAAATGTTTGAGTGAACTTCTTTGAAAATAGCTTTTAAAACACATTTCGTGAACGGACCTAACTGGGCTTCGTCTTCGGGTTTTTCTTTATTAAAGGAGAATTCTGTAGAATAATTCGAGAAACATTTTGAGGCAGACTTGACAATTTCCTCAAACGAAGCCTGATCCATAATGTTTGGAGCTTTTTTGGGAATTAGACCTTTTGCTAAGTCTTCATCGAGCCTAAGAGATGCTATAACAAGCGATGCAATTTTTGGGTCTGACAGAATCGATTCCAGTCGTTTCTGAAGTTTCACATGCTCAGGGCTTTGATTCTTTATCTTTCCCTCAGAAACCTGTGACACAATAGTTTCGATCGATAAACATCTGTCAGCCAACCTATCAACTAGAGGTCGGTTTGGCACAATATTCTCTTGTTTAAAAATAGCCGTTTTCACGCCTTCCCTTACGCATTTCCCAATTAGTTCGCCGATAATTGTGAAGGTCCCAGCATACTGTATTTGTTTGCCTCTTTTAGTGCAGCCTACCGCTACGCTATCCGTTAATGTCCCTGTGGCAAGGTCGCCTGAGAAGCGACTCCTAATGTCCAATTCACGAATGGCAACAGTTTTTGCTTCAGTGGCTGTTTTAACTACCTCAACCATGCTGCCATCAGTTAAATTTCCATCAACTATTACTATGATGTTTATTGTGCCGATTTTTTGGAGTTGACTACTCTTGGAAGCTGCCGGCTCACCAGCGGTAACTGCTACAGTTGCTCCGGCTGTCACAAAAACTGTTAGAGTCACGCCATCGCACTTTTCCGTGGATACAATCGCGTTTTTCATTTTGGCAGCAGTCATTAGCCCGACCACTTTGTCCTTTGGAAGTTGCAGTTGGTTTGCTACGTTAATTAAGAAATTTTCAGGACCACTCCAGTGCATGTCGTTCATGTCGCTTCCAGAGCCTTCAGGAACTTGAACGTTAATTATTCCATTCGCCTCAATCAACCCCCCATTCAAGAGAGCAGAACTTAGTATCTTTAGAGGAGTTTTGGACCAAATAACAAGAGTTTGATTTCTGATTTCAGCATTAATGTTCTCGATTCCAGTATTCAATTTCATCTGATAGCCCTGCACTAAATTTTGAATGAAGTTAAATTTTTGGTTATATAAGGCTTAGCTTAGATCATTCTATTAAGAGCAAAGCAAAGGTCTCAGGATTCTTTTTAAAGGGCAAAGTAAATTTCAAACCGGCTTTTTCCGCAGTTGCTTTTACATTGACTCCTACGCCTTCTTCTGAATACCTTTTCATGGTGGGATGGAGGCAGATTCCTTTTTCCACGTTGCATTTTTCACACAACTGACATGCCCCAGAGACCAGCCCCACGGCAAGAAGATGCCCTTCTTTAGCAGCCATTTTTTCGAGTTCATGAACGATTTCCAAAATCTTTTTCATCTCATCTTTCCAAGCAGACCAAAACTTATCCACTTTTGCCTTCATCTCTTGAGGAAGAGAGGGGTCATCTGTTTTTGAGAGATACTTTATTAGTTCTGAGTCTCCTTCGGCTTGCGTTCTAAATTTCATAAACAAGGCATGATGGTATTCGCTGACTATTTTTCTAAATTCCTCAGGGGTTGGAGCATAAGGGGGGCATGCTAATGTTTTGCCATATTTTTCGCATCCTAATTTACATTTGAAAACAACACGGTCTTCGATAACGATTTTTTCCACAGAAATTATCTTCGCTTCTATGGCGCCCAATTTTACCGCTTGTTTTCTAAGAAAATCAAGCGATTCTATATTTTCAGTTTTTGTCATGTTAGTCTGCCACTCAAGATTTTAAACCTCGATTAATGACGTTGGGTTTGTAAATGCGTGCTGGGTCTCGATACGGTTTTCCATCGCGATGACAACTAATTTGTCTCCTTTTGGTCAGCTGTTTGAATAGTTGCTTTTGGGGTATCTTTCATATGACCCGGAATCTCCTCTTGGCGCTTAAGTAGTTCCATTTTGGCATGGGTTGCGTTAACGAGTGTGGGTAGCCGCGAGGGATGTTTGATGAATATTGCCCCTGCCTTCTTTAATTCTACCATCAGAGCAGTTGCTTTGCCGCTTGTAAAATCCCGACTTTCTATAGGTACCTCATCGATTACGTAGGTTCGGACGCCCCGTTTAACAGCGCCAAGCGCCGTCTCCAGATTAGAGAGATTTCCGTAACCAAAAGGAACAGAAGTCACTACAATAATAGCTGATTTACTCATCATTTCCGAAAGCAAACGTTGTGACTGCTCAGTTATTGGCGAAAAAGGTGCCTCACTTACGGTTGGAATCTTTAGTAGCTCGGCAGTCTCATAATCTGTGTCCAGCATATTCAATACGCCAGCTGTCACTTCATATCCCTCATCCACCAGTGCCTTCATCACGACTGTCCCAGTACCTGCTCCTCCAATAATGTGGATAGCACAGTTACGTGGCGTCGACAACTTCTGAGGAGTAAGTGGAATAACGAAAAGCGAATTGGTAACTAGACTTTTCTTAACAATTGCGTCAACATGGAAGACAGCCTTTATGTTTTCACTGGTTAAAACATTTTCTACAGGTCCTGCAGCAAAAATTTTCGCGCCTTTAAGAAGTAAGAGTGAACTGCAGTAGCGCGCCGCCAAATTCAGGTCGTGGATAACAGCTAAAACAATCAAATGTTCCTTGACGCATAATTCCTTTACAAGATCCATGATTTCAAGTTGGTTAATCATGTCCAGATGAGTGAGGGGTTCATCGAGCAACAGAACTTTGGGTTCTTGTGCGAGGGCACGGGCGATAACGACCCTTTGTTTTTCCCCTCCGCTTAATTCGTTTATGGGTCTGTCAGCTAGATGCCATGTGTTTGTTCGATTCATCGCTTTCCTGACGATGTTTAAGTCTGCTTCTGATTCCATCTGGAACCTTTTCATGTGTGGGTTCCGACCCATCAAAACGATGTCTAAAGCTGTGAAGCTGAAGCCTATGTTGCTTTCCTGTGGGACAATAGCCATTTGTTTGGCAAGGTCCATACTTTTAATGCTGTAAACATCAGTTTTATCCAAGAGTATAGTTCCTGTGTAAGGTTTGAGCGTTCTACTGATACTCTTCAGTAGGGTGGTTTTTCCTGAGCCATTTGGTCCAACAATGCCAACGAAATCGCCTTCGTTAAATGTGAAGTTGACATTTTCCAAGATCTTCACTGAGCCATAGCGGCACTCGACACCATCGACGCTAAGCAACACCATGTTCCATCAGCCATCCTACAGTGAGTAACTTGTTTTTCTTTTCCTAAGCAGATAGATAAAGAATGGGGTTCCAGCCAAGGCTGTTATAACGCCAACCGGCAACTCAGAAGCCCCTGTTGCTACACGCGCAACAGAATCGCAGAACACAAGGAATATGGCACCGACGATTGCGGAAGTTGGCAAGAGAATACGGTGGTCAGGTCCGATGACGAGTCGTGTCATGTGAGGAATAATAAGACCCACGAATCCGATAACTCCACTTATGGAAACAACTGCACCAGTTATCAAAGAACCTATGAGCAAGAGTATTTGCCGCACTCTTTCCGTGTTAACTCCTAAGTGTTGAGCTGTATCATCACCCATCGAAAGCATGTTGAGATCTTTAGTAAAGAAATATGCAAGCACAGTCCCTGCTATAACGAATGGAAAAACAACGTAAATATGGGTCCAAGTAATGTTCGTGAACCCACCAGCTATCCAGGCAACGATTCCTATCAACGCCTTGCCTGACCGTAATTCGAACACGGTTTGCAACGCCAAAATAAATATGTTAACAACTATACCAGACAACAAAAGCGTAGTTATCGGCACTTTGCTTCCGACGCGTGACATGAAGTAAACAAGAAAAACCGTTAATACGGCTCCCAAGAAAGCAACTATTTGGAAAAATCCAAGACCAAAGAAGTTAAGGACTAGGGAACCAGCGTACAATACAGCTAAAGTGTAGGCAAAAGAGGCCCCTGCTGAAGCACCTAGAAGGTAGGAATCAGCCATCGGATTTCTAAAAACACCTTGATACATGACTCCAGCCGCGGCCAAGCCGGCGCCAACAAGGGCTCCTGCAAGTATGCGTGGTAGACGAATTTGAAGGATTATCGCTTCGTTCACGACTGAAACTGATGAAGAGTCAACATAGTGGTTTAGAAAAGGAATTTGCTTACCCAGTATTGTGAGAATATCTGAGAAGTTGATGGGTGCGAAGCCTATGTTCAAACATAGAATTACAACGACTACAAGCGTGACTATCAATAGTAAAAGAATAAGCTTCCATCTGGAGGATCGTTTTGAATATTTCTCTTTTACTTTATCGGTAATCATATATTAACACAAAAAAAGGGTTGGGGAAGTTAAAAAAGGTCTGGGTAAAATGCTTTGGCAGCTGCTGCAATTTGTTCGGCGATCCGTGGTCCTGCTTCAGCAAAGAGATCTCCGTTGACGATGATTACGCGGTTGTTGTGTATTGCACTAATTGAGCTCCAGCCGGGTCTTGCTTCGACATCGCTTACACTTCCATAGAAGGGTGCTTCACCCACATTTGCCATGTCGGTGGGTAGTAGTATTACATCTGGGTTCTTTTGGACAATTGTTTCTGAGCTAACTGTAGGATACTGTTGGGTTTCGTTTTCGAAGATGTTAATTCCTCCTGCTTTTGAGATTACGTCATTGATGAATGATGTTCCGCCAGCTGACATTAGTGGTGGAGTCCATACTTCGTAGTAGACTTTTGGTTTGGGTAAGTTAGCTGCTGCTATCTTTGCTTCTATGGTGTTAATTTGGCTGGTTAATGAATTTATCAGTGTTGTGGCATTTTGGTCGGCGCCTGTTGCTTTGCCAACCATAGATATATCCATGAATACGCCGTTAACGTCATTTGGATTGAGTACCAATACATTGTAACCTAAGTCTCTAAGCGTGACGACGTCTGGGTCATTGAGGGTTGTTGCAACAATAAGATCTGGGTTAAGTGAAGCGATTGTTTCTTTATTGGGTGTGGAGACGCCTCCGATGCTTGTTATGTTACCAGCGGCAATCCAGGCGGAAAAGTTGTATGGGTAATGGTCGTAGTCGGTTATGCCAACAACTTTGTCGCCTACACCTACGGCAAAGAGGATTTGGGTGTTACTTGGAGCAAGCGAAACAATTCTCTGGGGAACCGAAGTTAAATTGGTCATGTAACCTTCGTCATCAACGACTGACACGATTTTATGGGTACCTGTATTATTTGAGCTGGCGTTGTAGTTGGTATAGATAAAAGCGGCAGAAACGATTGCAACGATTACTAATATTGTAGCAATGTAAATTGCAATTTTTTTGTTCATGTTTTTCTTTAAACCCCTTATATCTGGATGGATTATCCAACCTAATATATAAAGTTTGATAAAACATAACAAAAGAGACCAAACGACTAAAAGTCGGTACCACTCAACTCTTCAGAGAGTCTTTTTGAATTGTTGTAGTATCAGTACAGCCACTCACGTTTAAGAAGGCAATCGTTAACCAAATAAATAGCGTAAATCGATTATTTTCAAGTTGCAGGGAGGTGTATTTGTGGAAACTACAGATAAAGCAGGTAAAGTTAAGTTTACTTTTGAAATGGAATTAAACCAACCCGTAATGGAACTGATTAGGCAAGACATTGACATGATGATGGATTTGGCTTCTCAAGGTGCAGACATTTGGCGGAAGAATATGAGCGATCGAAGGAAAGGACACGGAATGGGCATGATGATGCATCATGGTCAAGAATAAATTAAAGAAAATCAGAATTAAATGGTGGTTCATCAGTCAAAGATGCAAGAACTTGCTCAGCAAACTCCTCTTGGTCTTCATTTCCGCTCACAGATATCCAGCATGAGCCTTCTGCACCGCAAACCCCACCAGCAGCGATTAACTCTACTTCAGCTCCAGTTAGAGCCGCCAAAGCGTCTAGTTCAGTGAATACTTCTCCTGAAACAGGTAACAAGCGATAACCACAAGCTCCTGGCACATTGAGTTTCTGAGCCAACACGGTTAAATCGCTATCTATACGTTTCTCTAAGCCTACAGGAATAATCAGTTTTACTCGTCTCCCTACAATTGCTGGCAAAGCCAAACCTATAGTTCCAGCTTTGGGGTGACCAATCAGAATTGCTGCTTGCCGGCGTATTAGATCTAATGCATTTGCCCCTTTCAATATGACATCACCCTCTTTTAGGCTGTCGACTACATCTGCTATTGTCTTACCCTTTTCCCAAACGCCCTTAGTAATTACCACATCTCCTGGGAACCTGCTTTCATTAGATAGTCTTCCTTCGGCGGTTACTTTATTGGCGGGAGGCAGTGTTATGCCGCGGAAAAAGTGTTTTCTTGAGAAATCGCCGGTTATTTTGTGGGTTTTTAGTATTTCTTCAGCCACATAACCGTTCGTTGTTCCAGCAACGATTACAAGTGTCCCGTTTTTGAGGACTTTATTTATGGATGGGTGTTTTGCCAGGGTTCTTGCTATAAGCCTTTTTCCCGCGTGGGGTGTGATAAGGAACTGTTTCATTTTTGGCGCATCTCGAGGATATAGTCGTCAAGAAGCTAAAAAAGTTTTTACAATTCATAAGCAGACTACAGCTTGGAGAAATAAGGTGCGTTTTTTTGTGAAATAATTAAAAAAATAAAAAAGAAAATTACTAGTTTTAAAGATGCTCAAGCTTGCGCTTAGTATCTTCTTGGTGGTCTACGTTTTGAGTAGCACTCACGGCAATAAACTGGCCTTGTACCGTCTGGCTTGAAAGGAACTTCACATTCTTTTCCGCAGTCAGCGCAAGTTGCCTTGTGCATCTCTTTGTTATTATACATTCGCTATTTCAACTCCTACTACTTTGGCTGTGTAAAAGTCTCTTTTACACAGTGACATCTTACTATTCGTCGATGCTTATAAATGGAGTGCTTTTGGAGTTCGGATTAATCATCATAATAACCCAAAGAGTACAAGGTTTAGGCATATTTCTTTGGCTTATAACGCGCAGTTCCATCTGGAGAGGATTGATAAGCTAGAATCGAGAATAAGTTTTTTCCATCGTCAACCTAATATAGGTAACACTATATTATTAGGTGAATATTCGGGTAACTGAGAAAAAGTATGATATGGCAGGCCGACAGCTGCTTTTTCTCTTAACTTTGACTATACTTTGAGAAGGGTTAATTTGAGACAGAAAAAATCAACATTAGGCGAACATCTTGCGCTTCTTTCCGTTAAATACAACATTTACCCCAATGAAGTCTTCCAAGCATTAATTACAGCAAGAAACAACGAGAAAGCGGTATGCGGCAACTTAACCGTAGAGTACCGCGGCAAAGTCAAAGGGGAAACCATATTTCTCATCACAAAAGACAGCGCCGTTGTGGCTCAGTTCCGTGTGGGTGAAGAGTTTCTACTCAGAAAAGACAACCCCTTCGAGAGTTGGATGAGCACAGACAAGATACGTAAGAAAATAGCTAAACAAAACACCGAATCAATCTACACCTCAATCCATGACTTAAGAGCAGGCATGAAACGCGTTAACTTGAAAGCTGAAGTTCTAGAGATTCCGAAACCGGCTCAGGTTCATACACAGTTCGGCAACACCGTCATGGTTGTCAATGCATTAGTTGGAGATGAAACTGGAAAAACTAAACTTTGCCTTTGGGAAGGACAAATCGGCAGCATCGGTGTCGGGGATAATATCGAATTAAAAAATGCTCAAGTGTGTGTTTTTAGGGGCGAAAGGCAATTGAGGCTTGGGAAAAACGGAGTCTTAAACGTGACTTCCGCAGGCAGCATCAAGCAACAGTTGGCAACTGCAGCCGCAAGATAAACAATACTTTTTTATTATTTTCATTCACATGTTTGTTTTACTATTTTGATGGAAAGGTAGTCTTTTGGCATCGGAAAATCTGTAAACTGAATAGTGACGAGTTTCTAGCTTGGGTTTTTAAGGTAGCACATACTAGATCATTGAAGGGAAATATCTTGGAGCCAAGTGAAGAACTTAACGCATCAGCTTTCCAGACCTATTTGTATCTTGTCAAGGTTGGGAAGCCTGTAGGCCCAAGAGACGTTATGCGTGGAGCCAACCTAAGTAGCCCAAGTGTTGCATACAGAAATCTTCAGAAGCTCATAGACTTGGGGTTAGTTGTTCAAGATGAATATAAAAATTATGTGGTTAAGGAAAAAGTAAGTAAGAAGGGATATGTTTGGGTTGGGAAGACACTCATGCCGAGTTTTGTCATTATTGGCTTTATTTTTGTCGGCATTTTAATTGGTGAGGTGGCTGTCTTGATTCCCCATTTAGTTAGGGGAGCTCCGATTGAGGAGTCGTTCTGGCTTTGGATTGTAACAACAACTATTGCTGCTTTGCTTTTTCTAGTATCGGCAATCCGATTTAGGATGAAACCTAAGAATTCAGCTTAAAAATGAAATCTTTCCCCTTTTAGAGCAGATTGCTAAAAAAATGCAAACTGTTAAAAGTCAATTTTCAGTGAATATTTACTGCATCAAAAGGAGAGAATACTTGAACAACTCATCTGTGGTTATGTTTGTTACGATTTTGTTTTTATCATCAGTTTTCATAGGGTGCTATTCAATGGTGATTGCTCAACAAGCTTCTGATAACTGGCCAATGTTCCGAGCGGACCTCTCTCATAGCGGCGTAATAGCTGGAAGCCCTGTGCTACATGCCAATTTACTCTGGAACTATAGCACTGGCGGTCAAGTCTATTCGTCTCCGTCGGTAGTCGACGGCGTGGTTTTCGTAGGCTCCTTAAATGGGGAGATATATGCATTGAAAGCGGATAACGGGATAAAACTGTGGAATTTCACCACTGGCGGCCCAGTTTATTCTTGTGCTGCTGTTTCAGGAGGCGTCTTGTATATTGGTTCGGCTGATGGTAAATTTTATGTCCTAAACGCTACAAGCGGCGACAAACTGTGGAGTTTTAATACTGGTGGCGAGGTTGATTCGTCTCCTGTTATCGCAGACGGGGTTGTTTATGTGGGTTCATACGACAACAACGTTTACGCCTTAGACGCCAGTTCCGGGTCAAAACTGTGGGTTTTCAGCACACTCGCCCCGATCTGGTCCTCTCCCGCCGTCGTTGCAGGCGTTGTCTACATAGGTTCAACGGACGGCTACACTTATGCCCTTGATGCCTCAAGTGGCGCCCAACTCTGGAATTTCACTAATGGTTATCCGACAGAGTCCTCGCCTACAATCGTAGGCGACTATGTTTATACTGCCTACGACAACGGTACCGTTTACGCTTTAAAAATATCTGATGGCACACCAGTCTGGAGTTACGCCACTGATAACATCATCAAATCATCTACTGCCGTTGCAGATGGTGCTGTCTATATTGGCTCTTTGGATCGAAATTTCTACGCGTTAAATGCCTCGGACGGAGCAAAACTCTGGAATTTTACAACCGGCAACACGGTTTATTCTGCTCCTGCAATCGTCGACGGCGTCGTCTATTTTGGCTCGGCTGATGCAAACATCTATGCGCTAAACGCCACCAGCGGCACTAAACTTTGGAGCTACGCTACAATGGGCTATGTTGAATCATCTCCTGCAGTCGTCAACGGAGTAGTCTACATAGGCTCTCTAGATGGCAACATCTATGCGTTGACTAGCCAAGCTCAAAAGCCAAGTGAACTATCTGACACTATCGTCGCTTTGGGTATTCTAATTATTTTTTCTCTGATTGCAGCTTTCATAATTTTAAGAAAATGGAATCAAAGCCGCCGAAAACCTCGTTCTCAACCTTAGAGATGCTGTTCCAATTTGGAACGCTATGTTCCATGCGTAGAACTAAGAGTCCCCTCTTGCCTTGTAACAGGTGAGGCAACATGGATGCAGAAAAACCAATTATCTGAACAAACAATGGGAAAAATTAAGCTTGGTCTGCTTGTAGCCATAGTTACGGTCGCAGTCGGCATTTTCATGTACTATTTTACCTTCACCTCATACGGCTACAATAACTGGACATTCGTCATCATGAACATCATCCTCTTTAGCGTCTTCTTTCTGCTCTCGTCCTTCCGCAAAAAACTCAACCGTCTACCCAACAGCGTCTACATAGCCTTCATCGTTGCACTTTTCGCGGAAATGTACGGCATACCCCTAACCATGTACTTTTTTGCAGGTCTCTTCGGCTACAACCATATCTTCAGCATAGAGTTCCTCCTCACCCAAGTGTTTGGGCAGCAGTCGTTCTACATTGTCTATCACTACTGGGTCTTCCCCGCTTCAAAAATCATAATTGGAGCAGGCATTCTTCTAGTAATCTTCGGCTGGTACCAAATCTTCCAAGCAAAAGGCAAACTCGTAACTACAGGCCTTTACCGCTACACCCGCAACCCCCAATACATTGGATTCCTAATGGTAACCGGTGGCCTAAATGTCCAATGGCTAACAATTATCACAACGGCGATATGGCCTGTTCTGGCGCTTCTGTATTATCGACTGGCAAAGATTGAGGAAAGAGAATCCGAAGCGAAATACGGCGAAGAATTCCTCCAATACAAACGTACCACTCCAAGGTTCATTCTTCAACTACGAAGAAAACACGACGTCAAAGGGGAACAAATTCCGACTCAAGCTATAAGACCAAATATATTATGAAAAACCCAATCTTTTCCCACTTTTTTTAAACAATTATTCTTCCTGATTTTACTTCATTTTTGGGAAATCAGTTTTTATAGCTGTATGAAGTATTGGGTTGGATAAGAGAAGAGAGGAATATAGTTAATTGACTCTTATAGTGGATGACGCGGGCAGCGGCGATTTACTGTTTGGCGTCGTAGTCGGCGCCTATCATGAACCAGCAGGCGAATTCAAATACGACCTAATCGACGTTAGATTCTACCAAGACATATTCCGCGAAAAAGAATACCTCCAAGAATCCAGCCGAGTTGTATCCAGACTCGTTTCAAAATTCAACCTCTCACCTGAAGAAGAAATCCACATTTGTCAAGGCTGTATCTTCGACGTCGCCGCTGAGGAACTGCAAAAAGTTTATGGCGAAAACCGGGTTAAACGAATTCGAGTCATAGGAGAACCCCAAAGGCTGGTGGAAATTGCTTATCTTGATGAAATCCGCAACTTGGGATATGAGCCCTTGGTGGAGCGGGAAGAGAAAAGGGGTAAAAGTTTCTTCCATATGATGCGTTGGCTAAAAGATAATCCGGAAATGCTACTTTACGCCAAAACGGGTTGGCCGCGTTTAAAGAACTATCAGATGTTCAAACAGTTTCACAAACCTCAAGGATTCACCGCTGTTTGTAGCGATTGCGGAATCGAATGCGAAGTGCCTTTCCAACCTAAAGCAGACAAACCCGTCTACTGCCAGAAATGCTGGTCAAACCATAAGCCCCAAAGAAGAGGAAAAGCAGTAAAACACTAAATATTGGTAAAAAACATGAATGTAATTTTCAATTTCAATTCAGATTGGTATATACTTCTATTCGGATTCTTAGCCGCATGGGCTATACTGATGGTTGTTCGCCGCAAGTGGTTGGCAAAACACGAGATTAAACAGCAGGTCTTTCCTAGCCTTGGGCGGCATGATTTCGTTGGCACTTATGGAGTTTTTCGCCGTCTCCACAGGACTCTGGAATTATACTCCGGGTAACTGGCCTGTGATTCTGTGGCCCACCTACTTTGCAGCCATACTGTTCGGCTACCAACTACTCCGCTCAATCGAAAGCTTAGTCCCACACAAGCCCATCATTTAGAATCTGTGCATTATTGCTTAAATGCCGAGTAACTCCCTTTCTAACTCTTCTTTATTGAGAAAATTTAATGATAATATTGCGTCTCATTCGAAATGGGCTTCTAATCATTATGAGGCTTTTCTTAATCCTTGCGATTGTTTACCGTGTTGCAATTTGATTTCCATAATTTGAAATAGAAAGAGGAAAAAATTTGTTCTTTGCCCAAAAATTTGCACCAAATTAAATATACTTCTTTTTCACTAGAACATATTGAGGTTTAATAAATGGGTGATTCTGAACAGGAGTATTTGGAAAAAATATCTAAGACGAAATTTAATTCAAGTAAGAAAGTAACTGAAGTTCTGGATGTCTTCGCCAAGTCACAGAAATTGAAAGCTGAATCTCTGAAGAAAAATGAAGAAATGATGACAAAAGCTGCAAGCGATTTGGAGAAGCTGGACCGAGACAAGGCAAAAAACAAAGATCTGTCTGCTGAGTCTCAGAAAAAAATCAGCGAAGAGATTGCAGCTGCCAGAAGTCAAATAAGACAGAAGTATGACGAATTGAGAGCACGAATTACCGAGCATGCCCAATAAAATTGCCGAAGAGAAATCAAATAACGAAAACAACAAGAGTATAGACCAAATAAAAATTTAAGATGGTGAAAAAATGAGCGAGAACCCCAGTAAAAGTGCAGTCGATAAACTGCCGGACGGCTTGAAAAAGAACCTTTCTCCTGGCGAAGAAATTGTCTGTTACCTCAAAAGCTTCGTGATAGCTGAACTAACAAATTACATAGTAATTACGAACATCCGCTTACTCTACTTTGACGAAAAACACCTAGGCAGATATACCTTCAAATCTTTACCTTTGCAAAAGGTAATTCAAGTTACTGCGCATAAGGGTGCAGTTGTGTGGGGAGAAGTTACAGTCAAAATGGAAGACGGTTCCTCGTATACCGTGGAAAGAGTCAGCCGAAAAGACCTGTCAAACTTCATAGATGCATTAGAAATCGAATATAACAGCATCGCAGTTGAACCGATTTCGATTAAACATAAAGGAGAATTGCTTGGCAGAGCGGACTGGGAGTTCAACAAACCAGCAGAGATGGTCTTTAGACAGAACCCCACTTTTCAATCTCAAACTGCTGAAGATCCATTAGTTCAGCTAAAAATGAGGTTCATTAAAGGGGAACTATCTGAAGAGGAATACAAAGCTAAACTTCGGGTGCTACAAGAGAAATAAAACACGAATAAACTTAGAGAATTAAATCTTATTCTTTTTCTTCTTCGAAACTAACTACTTCTACTCCCATCCCTATCTACTCCTCTTCTCACAAAACCAAAAAATAAAACTCACACAACTCTAAACCTTGTCTCATAATTCATCTTTTTGTATTTCAAGAAACCCTCTTGGAATTATTCATGAGAAGCTGTTAATCAGTTGGCAAATTCAAAGGAAATTAAGATGAAAGATAATTGGATGAATAAAGAAGATCGCGTACTTTTTAATAGACCTGCAAAAAATACAATAGGAAGATTTAAAGAAATAGCTTGGTATCAAAATAAAAGGAATAAAAGTTGGAAAAACAACACGATGACGTATTCACCTTTTATTTTATTGGAATAGTTATCCTTTTTATTAGTGCAATTATGACAGGCGCAATTCTTAGCGGTAATCCTTTTCAAATTAACAATTTGCTTATTCCAGCAGTCTTTGTCAGTGTTGCCTTAAGCTTTCTTATCGGAACCTACTTGTGGAGAGAAAAATAGAAAAATAACCGAGAAACTTTGCTTTTCAGGTTTTTTATCCTATCTCTTTCACCTATTTACAAAAGAAATATCCTGTAGTTTGTCCGATGTGTAGTCAAGAACTACAAATTTCTTGGTTCGCTCTTCTTTATTAAGTATTATATACTGAGAGACCGCTAAGATATTTGGGGGAACGTATGTATGGATAGAGCAGAAGCGATGGCTCTTTTAGCAGAATTGGTGGCTAACAATTTAGTAGAACCAACGTATATCCATGTGTCACTAAGAAAGCCTGACCATTACCAGATTCAAATTAAATGTGATTATTATGAGTCAGAAATAGAAGCGTACGCAAAAAAACACGACTTAACCATTGAAGAGGACAAAGAAAGAAAATATATGGTTATCTATAAGCCATAGTTTTTGCGCTTCAATACTAAGTTTGTTTAAAAATGCCAACCATGCGGTCAAAGAAAGCGTTTATGTCTTCCGCTCACCGGGAAATCGGCTGCACGACATTCCAATCTTCCGCCAACTTACCGTCTTCCGCCCTGAAAATTGTTCAGTATTTTGATTAAGTCTTGTTCATTCAGGAGTTCTATATTTAAGTAATTTGACGTCCGCAGATTTTTTCTTAATTATTATGAACAATTCTCAAATCCATTTAAATCCTCTGCAGCGGAATCAGTTATCAGAGCAAAAAAGAACATGGGGGAAATGGTATGTTGGATTTAGCAATTCAAGTATTGGTGTTGGCAAGCTTGGTTTCCTTGCCCTTCATATTTATGGGGTACGTTCGGTCCCACGTGCGCCAAGCCCTAAAAGCAGTAAACAAGGAGACTTAAGCATGTACAGCACAATAGTCTTGGACTGCCAAACCAAAACAGCCGCCCCCTGCTCCCACAGTTGCATAGCCTATAAAACCTGCACCGCAAGAAAGGAAATCCAAACCCCACGTATATACACCAATGTTACATAGCCTTATAAGCCAAAATCACTGATGGTCAAAGTCCCTACGGAGGCGAAAAAAAAGTGTTGAGTAGAGACTGCGACGGCTGCTCCCTTCTGCATATGTGCAGTGAAAGGTACAGACGTGTTGGCAAAGACGAAAAAGTATATTGTCCAGACGGAACAGCACACCTAGTAGACCAAAATTAAGCCCCAACTTTTTCAAATTTTTTGTTGCTTCGGGGCAAAACAGAAATGCAAGCAAACCGCATTTACTCGCATTGGTGATTAAGTGGATAAAGCCGATTTCTTGATGTGGAGCCGTAAATACGACAAGGCGTTTGGTTGGCAAGCGCAGCGGGAGCGGGAACTCGGCAGCAAATTCCGCAAAAACAAAGCTTTGACCTGCAAGGATTTGGCTTCGATTGTTGAATGGAAATTAAAAGACGACACTGAGAAGAAGGTACGCAGTTTGGAGCTGGTGGCTCGCAACGACGAAGCAAATGTTATTAGGCTCACTGGTCAGGCGCTAAGCATTCCTGGTTGCGAAGACAACTACCGGATGAACTGCCTAACACTTTTAGAAGGAGTTAGCCCAATACATGCCAGCATCATACTCACATTCTTCGACCCCAAACAATACTGCATTCTAGACACCTACACCTGGAAAGCCCTACTAGGCAACGTTCCACCAAACATGCAAACCACCCAAAACTACCTCAAACTCCTTGCCGTCATCAGAAAATCTGCAGCTAAACAAAAACTGGATGTTAGGATAATCGACAAGGCACTTTTCAAGAAAGGCTTCGATGAAACTAAGTAGCATTACAGGTTCTTTGTGACTTTCTTTAGCCTTGCGAGTTGTGAGACTGTCATTTCTGGTTTTCTATCATCTATGATGCTGAGGAATTCCTGCTTGTTCTCAGCATCAATTGCTGTCAGGATGCTTTCAGCGTGCATGGGCACATCCCGTGGGAGACAATTCTTAAGTTGTGTTGTGAGAAGGGGGAAGATTTTTTGCTTGTAGGTTTTGTCTGCGGCTGCAACTTTAGCGAGGACTTTTGTGCCCCAAACAACAGTAATTAAGGTGCCCTTGTCCATGGCATCTGTGACGTCGCCTAATCTGGCGTAGATTTCTTTGGGTTTTTTGTCTGCAATAGTGGCGAGGGCTATCATGGCTCCCCAAACCATCCGGTTATTCTTGCTCTTAAGAAGAGCCAAAAAGTTCTGGGCATAATCCGCGATTAAGACTGGCTTTAGGTAGCCTATTTCATAAAGGACTTTTAAGCAGTCGCTTTGGATGTTTTGGTTTTTGTTCTGTAGATTTTTGGCGATTTCCTTTATACCTGCCGTGTTCTCGTTTTCCGCCAGGTCTTTAGCGAGCAGTTGGTTAGGAACTTCATCGCGTCTATTTTGGAGAAAAGCAATTCTATCCAACACAGACAAACCAGACTACACTCCGATAAACTCTAAACTACAAGACAAATATAAGATAATATAATCAATAAAGTAAGCTACAACAAAAGTCACAAAACAAACCAACTAGAGCGCCGACTTGTCTAGCGCGCTCTCACTTGAAATATCAATTTCTTGGCTATTATTTTAGAGAAATAAAGTTTTATAAGATTCTTTTCCCCTCTTGGTAGTTTCAAGGGAGTATACCACCCCAATGGACGAGTTTTCTAGTAGCCATTCCTCGGATACTTCATTGAACACTGATTGCAAGAGTGCAGAAGAAAAACTTAGGGCAAGCGAGGAACGTTATCACTCTTTGTTCGCCAATATGATGGATGGGTTTGCTTTCTGCAAGATGATTTTTGACCAAGAAAACAAACCAGTAGACTTAGTCTACTTGAAGTTAACGATAACTTTGAAAAAATAACAGGGCTAAAAAGGGAAAAAGTGATCGGTAAGAGAATTACGGAAACTATACCTGGAATCAAAGAAGCCCATCCAGAGTTGTTTGAAATCTATGGCCGAGTCGCTGTAACCTGTAAGAACGAGAGGTTTGAAATATTCTTTAAGCCCCTAAATCTATGGCTAGTCTGTTTCCGTTTACTGCCCACAAAAAGGCTACTTCGCAGCAATATTTGAAGATATAACTAAGCGAAAACAAGCACAGGAAGCCATTGAGGAAAATGAGAAACGCCTGAAGCGAAGCCAAGAAATCGCCCATTTAGGCAGCTGGGAACTCGACCTCATAAACAACAGACTCACATGGTCAGATGAAGTTTACCGTATCTTCGGTTTGAAGCCGCAGGAGTTTGGTGCCACTTATCAAGCTTTTCTTGACGCGGTGCACCCTGATGATAGAGATGCAGTGGATGGTGCTTATTCGGGTTCTTTGCGGGAAAGAAGAGACTCCTATGAAATTGAGCATCGGGTTGTCAGGAAGCATACAGGTGAAATTCGGGTCGTTCATGAGAAATGCAACCATATAAGAGATGAGTCAGGGAAGATTGTCCGTTCGGTCGGAATGGTTCAGGACATAACGGAACAAAAGAAGGCTGAGCAGGAGCTTTGGCGAGCAAAGAACGATTGGGAACATACCTTTGATACTGTTCCCGATTTAATAGCGATACTAGATAACAATCATAAAATTGTGCGGGCTAACAAAGCCATGACAGAGCAACTAGGAGTTACCCCACAGCAAGCAATCGGACAGAGCTGTTACAGTTGTGTGCATGGAACAAGTCTGCCTCCTGAATTTTGTCCTCATGCAAAATCTTTGCAGGATGGGAAAGAACATGTTGCAGAAGTACATGAAGCCCCGACTTGGAGGAGACTTCTTAGTTAGCACAACCCCTCTTAGAGACGAAAAAGGGATTGTGATTGGCTCTGTACATGTTGCAAGAAACATTACTGACCGCAAGAAAGCTGAAGAGGCATTGAATAAACTTAACCGGCACCTACGGGCAATCAGCAACAGTAACCAAGCGCTCATACATGCAACAGACCAAGCTACCTTAACTCAGGAAGTCTGCGATATAATTGTCCACGACTGTGGTTACTCCCTTGTTTGGGTGGGTATGGCTGAGCATGATAAGAACAAAACAGTTCGCCCAGTGGCTTACGCAGGGTTTGACAAAGATTACATCGACAACCTGAACATAACTTGGGCTGATGAACCACGTGGACGAGGACCGACAGGAACTGTAATTCGAACCGGGAAGCCTTATGTTTGTCGAAACATGAACTGTGACCCTAACTTTGAGCCGTGGCGTGAGCAAGCGGCAAAAAGAAAATTCACTGCTTCACTTGTGCTGCCACTATCCTCGTTTGAAGACAAAATCTTCGGCGCTCTAAACATCTATAGCCAAGAATCTGACCCTTTCTCTGAGGAAGAAATCAATCTTCTAACTGAACTAGCAAATGATTTTGCATATGGCATTGAGATACTGAGTCTTCGCAAAGAAAAAGAAATAGCAAATGGTCAAATTGCAGAGTACGCTAATCAGATGGAAAAGCTTGCGAATGAGAGAGCAAGACAACTGAACCAAGCTGAACGTTTAATCACTATTGGGCAAACTGCAGGCATGGTTGGACATGATATCCGTAATCCGCTTCAAGCCATCGTTGGGGAACTTTATCTGGCAAGAGATGAAGTTCGATCGATGCCAAGTGGCGAGACAAAAAAGAATCTGCAAGAAAGCATAACAAGTATCGAAGAAAACCTTTTCTACATCGATAAAATAGTCGCTGATTTGCAGGATTACACTAAACCATTAAGACCCTGCAAAGAGAAAGTTGATATTGAAAAAGTAATCGAAGAAACATTGCTTATAGTCTCCATTCCAAACAACCTGGAGGTTACCATTACAATAGCTGAGGGTTTTCCAAATTTTACCGCGGACTTTTCAATGCTCAAAAGAGCATTTATCAACCTAATCCAAAATGCTGTGCAAGCTATGCCGAATGGAGGCAACCTAAAAATAACGGCAAACTGCAAAGAAAACTATGCATACATCTGTGTTGAAGACACAGGTGAGGGCATTCCAGAAGAAGCTAAGAGTAGACTTTTTACGCCACTGTTCACCACAAAATCTAAGGGTCAAGGTTTCGGCTTAGCCGTAGTTAAACGCCTAGTTGAAGCTCAGGATGGTAAAATTAGCTTCGAAAGCAAACTGGGCAAAGGAACAATCTTCACGGTTCAAATGCCCTTGACCTGATTTTTCTTCTTAAAAAATTAAGTAGCGATGGACCACTGCGGTTTGACGCCTAGACTCCGTCTGGAAGCCTCCAAACCCTACACTCTTACCCGCACCCCCTTGAGCGCATAACGTCCAAACTTAGGTTGCTCTCTCCCGAGCCTAGCCAGGTTCGCCTGGTGAACAATGAAACAACTTCCCTACGGAAGTCGCCCATTGACCGCCAGCCCCAAAGGACGGATAGTCACTGGTTCGGAAATGAAGATCCAAGCGGCCTTTGACGCCTCATCCGCAGATGTTAGCCCGTCATATAGGGGATTTACGGTACAATGGACCCCTAACCCACCGCCTAAGATCCATCGCCGCAGATAGAAAGTTTATTGACACTTTAAAACTTTGCCAATATTGAAAAAATAAGATTTAATCCTTGGTGACAGATTTCAGAGCCGCAGCGGTTGTTTGCAGTTCAGCTAGCATGGCTTTTTGGTTTTGGGCGTTATTTTGGATGATGTTTATGAATGCGCTTCCAACTATGGCGGCGTCTGCTCCTGCGGCTATGACGCGTTTTACATGTTCTGGTTTTGAGATACCAAAACCGACTGCTAACGGTACTTTTCCAGCAGTGAACGGTTGGATTCGCTTAATGAGTTGCACAGTTGCATCTTCCACGGTTGTTTGTGCGCCTGTAACACCGTAGCGGGAAACCAAGTAGAGAAAGCCTGAAGAGGCATCTACGATTTTGGTTAGGCGCTCTTTTGAGGTGGAGGGTGCAGCGAGGAAAATTGTATCTAAATCGTGCGCTTTTGCGGCTTTTCGGTAGTCTGCTGATTCTTCCACGGGCAAATCGGGCACAATAAAGCCGTCTACCCCATGTTGTTTGGCTGCAGAGAGGAAGTTGTCTAAGCCCAGCTTGAACACTGGGTTATAGTACGTCATCACCACGAGAGGCACGTCATGTTGGCTCTTGATTTCTTTGGCGATTTCAAGCACCCGCATCGGCGTTGTCCCAGCGTTAAGTGCGCGTAAGCTTGCCGCTTGAATTGTTGGCCCATCGGCAATTGGGTCAGAGAACGGCAGCCCCAACTCAAGAATGTCCACACCGCCCTTGACGAGTGCATCAGCGATTTTTGGGGTCATTTCTGGTGTTGGGTCTCCTGCGGTGATGTAGCCGATGAGTGCAGCGCTGTTTTGCCGCTTAACTTTGTGGAAAGCTTTGCTTATGTTGCTCATATTTTTGCTCCAATGTAATTTGCAATTGTTTCCACGTCTTTGTCGCCTCGACCTGACAGGGTAACGACGATGGACTGGTTCTTCTTCATTTGAGGCGCCAACTTCATTGCATAAGCGACGGCGTGGGAGGATTCTAATGCGGGCAAAATCCCTTCTTCCTTGCACAAGGTTAGGAAGGCATCGACTGCTTCTTTGTCCGTTGCAGAAGTGTACTGAGCTCGTTTGGAGATTTTTAGGAAGCTGTGTTCTGGTCCGACGCCTGGATAATCTAAGCCTGCGGAGATGCTACTAGTATTCTGGATTTGTCCGTTGCTGTCTTGGAGAACGTAGGTGAACATGCCGTGAAATACGCCTTCGGAGCCTGCCGCAAGCGTCGCTGCGTGTTTACCTGTTTCTATGCCTTCGCCCGCAGCCTCAACCCCGTAAAGTTCCACCTCCGCGTCGTCTTCGAAGGGGTAGAAGGTACCCATGGCGTTGCTTCCGCCGCCTACACAAGCTACCAACGCATCTGGCAATCTGCCTTCTTTGGCTTGGAACTGCGTTTTGATTTCTTTGCCGATAACGCTTTGGAAATCTCTAACAATCATGGGGTAGGGATGTGGACCCATTGTGGATCCAATCAAGTAATAGGTCGATTCAAGGTTGGTTACCCAGTCGCGGAACGCCTCGTTTATGGAATCTTTGAGTGTTTTTGTGCCTGACTCGACAGGGTGAACTTCAGCGTTTAGTAGTTTCATGCGGAACACGTTGAGGCGTTGACGTTCACAGTCCTCTGTACCCATGAAAACTATGGCTTTCAAACCCAAGGCGGCACATGCAATAGCAGTTGCTACACCATGTTGCCCCGCCCCGGTCTCGGCAATGACGCGGGTTTTACCCATTCGCTTGGCCAGCAACGCCTGTCCGAGAGTGTTGTTGATTTTGTGGGCTCCGCCATGCGCTAAGTCTTCGCGTTTAAGGTAGATTTTGGCTCCGCCCAGTTTGCTGCTGAGATTTTCGGCGTAGTAGAGCGGTGTTGGTCTGCCAACAAAATCCGCTAAATAATAGTCCAGTTGCCTCTGAAATTCAGGATCTTTTCTGGCTTTCTCATAAGCCACTTCAAGTTCATTTATGGCTTCCATTAGGATTTCTGGAACAAATCGTCCGCCATACTTGCCATATTTTCCGTCAAGTGGGTAGTTGCTTAATTTCATGCTTCTACAAACTCCTTGACTTTTTCTTCAACGTTGTCAGCTAACATAATGCTTGAACCAATTAGGTAAGCATCGGCACCGCAGTTTCGAAGGAACTGGAGGTCTGCTTTGGTTTTTATGCCACTTTCGCTAATGACTGGTTTGTCGCATTTGCCGTGTTTTTCCAGAATCTGTTTTGTTATATTCAGATCAACGATTAGGGTTGCGAGGCTGCGGTTGTTGATTCCAACAAGATCAGCATTTGTCTCTAATGCTAACTTGAATTCATTCTCATTGTGGGTTTCCAACAGAACCTCAAGTCCTCTTGAATGGGCAAACGCAATAGTTTTATCCACATTCATTTCGCAACATCCTTTCTCGAAAAGCGCTTCAATAAGCAACACAGCATCTGCACCAACCTGGGCAGCAACTTCTATTTGGTCTGCAACAATGACTATATCTTTCATTAGTATAGGCAGTTTGACGGCTTCCCTTGCTTGAATAAGTGTGGATAAGGGAACCATGGAAGTGTTTAGGTTCAGTTAAAACAGAAATGCCTACTGGCACCGCCTTTTTCCATTGCTTGCGCAATTTCTTGTGGGTTCACTTGGTTTCGGATTGTTCCAAGTGACGGCGAAGCTGCTTTAATCTCAGTTATCACGGGGTTACCTTTGCATTCTAAGATTGCCCTTTTCAAGCTAATCTTTGCTCGTTTCGTGGACACAGATGTTTGATAGTATCCGCTGTCAATTGTTTTTGTTGCATCCATTGCTAACGTATCTAGAAAGTCATTCATATTTTGATTCCAACTCCTCAAGCTTTGACAAACTTTCTCCCGAAGCTTTTACCAATGCCTTAAGCTTGCCATAAGCAGCTCCAGTGGCGATTGATTTACGGGCCATCTCCATGCCCTCTTTGAAATTTTCTGCTTTACCGCCCACCATAATTCCAGCTGCACTATTAACGAGCACAATCTCAGCTTTGGCGTCATCGGGGATTTTACCGTTTAGAATTTGAAAGATGATTTCTGCGCTTTCCTTAGCTGTACAGGTTTGCAAATCAGTTACTCTTGCCTTTCTTACACCAAAGTCCTTTGGGGTTGTTTCCATTTCTTCTACTTTGCCATCTTTTAAATGTGCAATTAATGTTTTTCCAACGGTTGAAATCTCATCTAACCCGTCAAGCCCATGAACAACCATTGCTTCTTCACAGCCCAGTTTTGTTAGGGAGTTAGCCAATGGAGCCACTAACTTGGGACTATAGACTCCGAGTAATTGGGCGTTGGCACATGCCGGATTCGTTAATGGTCCAAGAATGTTGAATACTGTTCTGATGCCGATTTCGCGTCTGGGTTCTGCGGCGTACTTCATGGCTGGGTGGAAAGCTGGCGCAAACATGAAGCCAACCCCAACCTTTTCGATGATATTTTGCACGGCTTCGGGATGTAGGTTTAGGTTTAAGCCGAGTTTTTCAAGCACATCTGCGCTGCCGCTTTTGCTTGTAACAGCCCTGTTCCCATGCTTGGCCACTGGAACCCCAGCACCCGCAATAACGAAAGCTGCTGCGGTACTGACATTGAAGGTTTTGATTTTGTCCCCGCCTGTCCCACAGGTGTCAACTAGACGCCCCTGTACTTTCGGATGAATTAGGCAACAATTAGACCGCATAACAGAAACAAACGCGATTAGTTCCTCAACGGCTTCGCCCTTCATGCGCAGTGCAGTTAAGAAAGCGGCAGTCTGCGAGTTTGTCGCTTTTCCCGACATGACTTCCCGCATGATTTCGCCCGACTCATCGTAATTTAGGTCAATACCTTCTATGAGTTTTTGGATACCTTCCCGAATCATTGTTTGCCCTCCAAGAAATTTTTGATTATGACTTTGCCGTCTTCGCAAAGGATTGATTCAGGGTGAAATTGAACGCCGTAGATGGGGTATTTGACGTGACGTATACCCATGATTTCACCATCATCTGTGGCTTCAGCGGTAATCTGTAGACAAGAAGGAATCGAGTCTCGTTCACCCGCAAGGGAGTGGTACCTTGTTGCGTTGAAGGGGCTGTGGACTCCTTTGAATAGGTCTTTTTGGTCGTGTTTTATAACGCAGGTTTTGCCATGCATAAGTTTTTTGGCGTGGACAATTTTTCCGCCGTAGGCGTGAATTATTCCTTGGTGACCTAGACAAACACCCAACGTGGGGATGTTTGGGCTGAGGTTGCGGAGAATTGCGGTGCAGACGCCGAAGTATTTTTCGTCTTCTGGTGTGCCTGGACCCGGCGAAATCACGATTCTGTCGGGTTTAAGCTTGGCGACTTCTTCAAGGGTGATTTCGTTGTTTCGGTAAACAACCGTTTGAGCGCCTAGTTCGCCTATGTATTGGACAAGGTTGTAAACGAACGAATCATAGTTGTCGATAACAAGGACTTTTAGGGGTTTTTTTCCTGCTGCTACCTTAAGTGCCCTCATCAATGCCTCAGCTTTATGGTCAGTTTCCATCCATTCGCGTTCTGGAACAGAATCCGCAACGATTCCCGCACCTGCTTGCAAGTAAGCTTGGTTCTTGTCGGCGAAAAGAGTACGGATTGTTATGGCAAAGTCAGCGTTTCCGTTGTAGGAGAAGTAGCCAACTGCGCCAGCGTAAGGTCCACGTCGGGACTGCTCAAGTTCGTCGATGATTTCCATCGCTCGTACCTTGGGAGCTCCAGAGACCGTTCCTGCAGGAAACACAGCGCGGACTGCATCGTAACTTTGCAGCTCATCCTTCAATTCGCCCACAACCTGGGAGACGATGTGTTGCACATGGCTGTACTGGTGTACCTTCATGAATTCAGGTACGCTAACGCTGCCATACTTGGAAATCCTGCCAAGATCATTGCGGGCTAAATCAACGAGCATAACGTGTTCAGCGCGTTCTTTGGGGTCAGCGAGCAATTCGCTGGCTAATCGGCTGTTTTCCGCACGGTTCTGCGCTATGGGTTTTGTTCCTGCAATCGGGAAGGTTTCGACCATACGGTTATCAACTCGGATGAGCATTTCTGGGCTGGAACCCACAATTTGGTGTTCGCCGAATTTGAGGTAATACATGTATGGTGAAGGGTTTATAGTGCGCAAGTGCTTCGTAGAAGGGAATCAGACTACCTTGGATTTGGAACTCGAAACGTTTAGACAGGACAACTTGAAAGATGTCGCCAGCATTAACGTATTCTTTCGCTCTTTCGACGGCTTTTTCATATTGTTTCTTTTCTGTTTCCACCTTTGGCTGTGTAAACAGAAAATGACTCAGGCTTAGAGGGTTCTTTTAGTAATTCTTCCAATTCGCCCAGACGGCTTTCACCGCGGTAATAGTAGAAAGTTTGTCCTTCAACATGGTTGAAGATTAGGCCATCGTCAAAAATTCCCATCTCCACATCAGGAAAACCCTTAGCTGCAGTTTTCTGGGGCAGCTTTTCCCAGTAGCGTACAGCATCGTAAGAGATGTAGCCGACTGCACCACCGATGAATCGAAATTGGTCGTTTTGGAGGGCATCTTTTTCGAGGATTTTTCGGATAAAAATTAGTGGGTCGCTTGTCCGTTTGGATGGTTTCTTGGTGTGTTCGGTTATTCGTTATTTTGGTTTTGCCGCTTGTTATTCGGATGATTGTTTTTGGGTCAAATCCTATGAAGGAGTATTGGGCGAGTTTTTGAGGTCCTTCGATTGATTCAAGAAGGTAGAGGTTTTGGTATTTGGTTTGGAGTTTTGAGAATACTTCTAGTGGTGGTTGGGTTAGGGTGATTTTCCTGATGTTTAGGGGATTAACTGGTTTCATTGCGATGTTTGTTGGGCCAAAGGCGATTCCCCATTTTATTCACACTCTGTTAGTTCACAACCATACAGAGATGTGTTATTTAAGGCTTATCAGTACAGAAATGTACATTACTATTTGAGGACTCCACCCATCCAACCTAAATAAGCTTCAGAACCAGCCACGATCGGAAGTGCCAGAATCTCAGGAACTTCATAACTATGCAAATTTTTCACACACTCCACCAACGACTCAAACAATTTCATCCGTGACTTCAAAACAACCAAGCATTCTTCTGCACAATCAATTTTCCCCGACCAATGAAAATAGGAGGTGACAGGGTGAATTATGTTGCCGCAAGCAATCAGTTTATCTTCTAAAAGCTTTTGCACTATCTTTTCAGCTTCGATCTTGCTTGGAGTTGTAACTAAAACAAGGATGAAATCGGTATTCATAATTATTCACTTACTAAGTGTGAGTTCTCAAGATAAATAAACTTGCAATTGACAAGCCGCCAGCATTAATACATTTAAGTTTCTCTGATTCAGTATTAGATGTACCGAGGCGAAAACTTTTGAAAGAAACGTACATCAAAATTCTAAAAACAATGAACGAAGCCACAAACCGCATGGACCTGAACATGTTCGCAGAAGCCGTAGAATTAACCCCAAATCAAACCTTAGCAGAAGTGCAGGAACTCGCAAAAGAAGGATTCCTACGCAAGGTAGGTGGAGGATTTGGGTTAACTGAAAAAGGCAGAAACACTATCAAAGCATTCACAACCTTTGCCAGCGAAGTTAGTTTTCAGTTTTACGTCGGCATAGACAAACCAATAGGTTTCTCTGCCCAGTCACTTGCGGAGTTTTACAGGTTCACAAAACAAGTCATTGCTGATTCGCTAGAGTTTCACCTGTATAGAGGAGACTTTGAAAACTGGCTAAAGGAAGTCTGCAGGGATCCAGAGCTAGCTACTGATGTTGGAAATCTGAAGGCAGATGAGTTGAAGGGTGAAGCCCTCAGAAACGCATTGTTGAAAGCCATTGATTCAAGATACGGCATTAACGAGTTACTCTAGTTTCTTTTGCTTGTCTTCTTGCAGCTTAAGCCACCAACTGGGAACTTTGGGATTCTCTGCAATGTCCCATTGGTCATAAGGTTTAACGTCAAGCACAGGTGTACCGTCAAACGCATCCAACCCTTTAACCGTCAAAATGTTATCTTCCACACTAACCAATTCAACTACCGTTAAACCAATCGGGTTGGGTCGCAGCATTGTTCTAACGGCAAAAACACCTGTCAGCGGCAGATCCATCCTGCCTCTTGGATGAACCCGTAAAGTCCTGCGCTGGTCATCTGTAATTTGGTTTAGGTAGAAGAGCACAAACAAATGTGAGAAGCCGGAAATGCCTTTTAAACCATCAACCAATTCATCGCGCAAAACAATCTGGGAAATTAATGCTTTTTCCCTAACTGCATCTCCGACAGCGATTGTCTTAACGTAGCCGATTGGGTTTAAGACGATTTTTTGCTCATATGGCATCGTGGTTTCCTCTTAGTTTGAGTGGATTAAGAAAATATTTAAGCATTCGATTAAACGTAGTTTTTTATATCCAGAAGTAAATAGCAATTAGTTACTTAATCGCGATAATAAAAAACAATTGAATCTCGAGCGTCTCTGTGTATCAGTCTTCACTGCATATTGTTACAAAGGCAAAACCACAAGCTCTATATTGCTCAATGGAACCTTTTTTTAAAAGCGAATCGTGCGGGTCCGTAGCTCAGTCAGGCTAGAGCATCGGACTCTTAATCCGAGGGTCGCGGGTTCAATTCCCGTCGGACCCGCCACTTCACCTATTTTAGTAACCCAAGGATATCCCGGCGTGTAGTTCTATTACAGCCCTATTATTGGGAAAATAATTTAGAGATCGAAGGCAAAATTAGTTATGAAAATCTGAAAAGAAAAAAAATAGATTGGAGTTTATTCTATGTTCCATTTTTTGACGACTTTGACTGCTATGAATGCGATTAGGGCAACGATTAGGAATGTTATCAAAGCTACCAGGAAGTCGCCGACTCCAAATGCTCCTGCTTTATACTCTGCCAGATTGTTCATGCCAGGAATAAGCAAGCCAATCGCAGGCAACAGTAAGTCTTTGACAAGCGCTTGAACTAATATACCTAAGTACAAGCCGATGATAAAAGCGATGGCAAGACCGAAGATTTTGTATTTTGACAGGAAGTCTTTGAATTCATTCCATAAACCCTTAGGCGGTGCCGGCGGAGGCGCTTTTTCGACAGCTTCACGGATTTTCTTTAATTCAGCTAACATTTCATCTTCTTTAACCATTTCATTCACCTCGGGTTTGGGTGTACCAAGATTTTGATATACGTTTTTTTCTGCAGACATTGCCGTTGCCGTGCCTTCAATGTTTTCTGCTTCTGTCTTTTCGGATTGCGTTAGATCTTTGATTCCGGCATTACCACTTTGCCCTGCTATGCTTCCTTCTGTTTTAGACATCTCAATACTTTGGGGTGTGTTTGTTTCTGAAGACATTGTCGGGGCAATATCTTCGGTCTTTGCTATAGTTGATTCTTCGGATTCGGTTAGGTCTTTGATTTCGGCAGTGCTACTTTGCCCTACCACATTAATGCCGTTGAGGCATGCATCTTTTGTTTCGTATCCTTCGCTGCTATCGGCGATAATCTCTCCGTTTCTAGCGTTTAAATGGAACCTAAACTTTCCAGCGTTGTCCTTGTAGATTTGGAATTTGGGGTTTGAAAATCGCTCTCCTTCAACGGTAGTATCTTCTATTGGTGCGTTGGAATTCTTTTGAATACTCTTGATTCCATTTACGCAGCCAGCGTACTGTTCATATGCTTCCCCTACTGCTATTATTTTGTTGTTGTCTGCTCGGAGGCGAAAACGAAAGTTGCCTGCAGAATCTTTGTACACTTGAAACTTCGGCATAATTACCCTCCAATTGGTATTCTCTTCAAGTTATAGAAAAGCTTTTTCACAAAACGCAAACCAGAAACGTTTAAACTTTTCATATTATGACTGAAAATAAAGAAACAGATGCCATCACTTTTTAACTGCAATAGAGCCTCTAAATACTAAATATAGTTAAGCAAGATTGGTTTCGAGAAATTAGGTGACAAAAATTAGAATTATTCCTAGTACTATAGAAATTGCAC
>CAVZPM010000033.1:0-67245 GCA_963777155.1 Candidatus Bathyarchaeota archaeon | reverse complement strand
GTTGAGGTGTTGTTGTAGTAAATTCTGGGTTGTTTTCAGGTCGCTTATTGTAACGCCGGGCGGATTACAATCTGCACCCGTACATCGCTGATGGGTACATCCGATATCCACTGGGGAATAAACTGCATGCCATAATTGCCGGGGTTTTGTGTGTCATTGCTTATCATGCAGCAACGTTGGTGGTTACTTGGAACCCGATGGATTGCCCAGCTGTCAAGCGTTGGTTTAGTGTCACGTCAACTCGGTAGTCGCTGCCGCTGCTGGCGTCGACGACTTGCAGGTTGTTTCCATATTGGTCTACTGCTTGTCAGGGGTGAAATCGCTTTTTGGCTGGCCAACGTAGAATCCTCCCATACTTCCGAGGTAACAGATACGGAGATGTTGTAGGTTAAATCTATGGTGCCGTCTTGGTTGATGAAGACTTGAGCCCACTCATGGTCCACGCTGTAGACCAAGCTTTGAGCGTCGACGCTGCTTGCAGCCGAAACAGCCAAAGTAAAAATTAATAGAGCAATCAGGACGAGAAATTTGGGCTTTACCATTTTGGCTCCTCAGTAACCTCAAAAGTGGCCCGCAATAAGGACATTTAACGTATGGTACACCTGAAACAATTTTGATTTCGTTGGCGCTTATGCTACCGCCGCAATTCGGACGTTTGATTTGTGCCGCTTTCATTTGTCCAGAGATTTCAAGTTGTTGGATAACCGTTTTGGGTTTACGAGAGATGAAGATACCAACGCCTACAATCACAGCTAAACCAACGACAAACAATATTGCGCTGGTTAGAACTCGGGATTGTGCAGCTTGAGCAGTAAGTCCAACATAGGAAGAAGCTAACGCAAAGATAACTGCAAAAAAGAACAGAATCGCTGCTGCGATGCCGCCAAGGATAGGTAATATTCTCATAATTAGTTGCTGTGTAAGGCTTGAAGATTTAAACTTAATCCCGTTATCGGGTTGTGGTTATGGTATCCATTTTGTTTTTACGTTTAGTGTTTTGTAGTGTGGGTCGTCAGTTAGGACGTATTCTGCTTGTCCGGTTTTTACGTATGAAGCGATTAAAGCGTTTGTGATGGGCACATTCCGACAGGTGAGAAGCAGTTCTCCAGCGATTATCTATTTTCATCTAGCTCTACTATTTGCATCCCTTTTTCTTTTAGTATTCTTAGGCGGTTTTTTGCGGCTTCTTTGCCTATTTTTGTACCTGCGACTTCCACAAATTCTGTTAGAACAATTGTGGGTGCAAAGAGGCGCCCTCGGAGTTCTCGCTGAAAAAATTCCCTGGTTTTTGTGCCTTCCTCTTGGTTTGTTGGGAATTCGAGGTGGATTAGCATTCGGGTATCTGTTATGCTTGTCAACGCCATCTTCGCCTTAATGTGTCAAGTTCATCTATGAGTTTTTTTTGTTCTTCTTCGCCGACTGGTTCACAGGGTTCTAGGGCTGGTAATGGTTTGAGTACGATTTTGTTGTCTTCGGTGGCAATTTCTAAGATTGCGCCTTCTTCTATGCCGAGTTTGTTGCGCATTTCTTGGGGGATGGTGACTTGGCCTTTATGTTTAACTCTAACTCGGGACAACTTAACCGCAGTCATACTTATTTACAGTCAAACTTAAGAGGTTTCTGTCAAAAAGCAAAAAATTCAAGCTTCAATTAAAGAAAAACATTTCTTACTTTAGCTCTTTCTGAAGCAGGCTTAAAGCTTCTTCATAGGTGATGGGGACTTCATTTACTAACCCTAAGGTCTTGAGTTTAGTAAAAAGCCTCGCAATTGAGGGCAGTTCAAGACCCGCGGATTCAAGCAAAGCTACATCCTGCAGAACCTTATGCATTTCTCCGCCACCGAGCAATGCCCCATGACTAACAACTACTACTCGGTCTGCGAGTTCCGGCAGCGCCTCAACATCATGAGTGGATATGATGATGGTAGTTCCTTCAGCGTTTAGTTCATTTAGCATATCGATAAGGCCCCTTCTTGATAGTAAGTCCAAATTTGCAGTTGGTTCGTCAAGTATGAGCAGTTCTGGTCTTAAGATCAAGGCAGTTGCCAACGATACTTTTTTCTTTTCTCCAAAACTTAGCCTATGAGGAGGACGATCTTTCAAATGACTTATTCCAATGTCTTCAAGAATATGGTCACATCTTTCACTGATTACTTCTGCTGGCAATCCAAGGTTTTTGGGGCCATATTCGATATCTTCTTTTACGCTGGGAGTAAAAAGTTGGTCATCTGGGTCTTGGAAGACTATGCCTATACGCGAGCGTAATTTTGGAAAGTCTTTAGCAGAGGTTGATTTGCCGAATACTTTAATTTCGCCTTTAGTCGGGTTCAGTAATCCTGCAATCAAAAGGATCAAAGTTGACTTGCCCGAACCGTTAGGTCCTAAAATCGCTACTTGTCTCGCCCTGTTTAATTTCAAGGGAAACACCCTTTAAGGCACTAACGCCCGCCGGATAAGAGAACTTAACATCTTTCACAGAGACAATTGGTTCAGCCATGTGCATGCCTTCTATAGCAGGGCAATTAACACAACTGGGATTATTAACGCTGATGCGAAGAGGGCATCTCGCAATCGGAATGATTGGAATTGGTGTCTTTGCGTTTCTTTCTATATCGAATCCGCGCGCTTTCATGGCTAAGTAAACCCGTTCCGAGCGTTCATAAGTGCGAATGAACAAGGTGGCAATTACAGACCCTAAGTCTTTGAGGGATTGTATGTTTATTGTTTGTTTATGTACGTAGGTTCTGGCTTCTTTTGCGATTAGAACGCTTTGTACTTCATGGATGGAGACAAAGAAGTATCTGTATGTGAGGCCAAATAGTTGCACGATTACGTTCGGGACTTTAACTGTGGACAGGAGCTCTAACATTTTGTCAAAGCCGGTCGAAAGTATCAGCAATGTTAGCGATGCTACACAGAACCACACCCTGAGAGTGAAGACTAGAAACCGCATTATTCCCTCTGAAGTTAACGTTAAGGTTGTTAAGCCGATGTTGGCTGAGGCGATGGGTGAACCGGAAGTCAGAAACAGTATTGGAATTGAAATTACTGCGGCGAAGACTGGGATAAGTGCAGTTCGAGAAAAGAAGTGGGTTAGTGGAATTTTGGATGAAAGAGCTAATACAATTGGAATTACGCAAAGCATGGCTAAAAAAGTTAGGTTAAAAATAAAAAGGGAAGCCACAATCATGGCGACTATGGCTACAAGTTTGGCTAAGGGGTTTATTGACTGCAACAGGCCTTTTCTGTTGCTTAGGTCCTCAATGTAGACTAAGGATTCTGCGCCTTCCATTAAGTCTCTGAGAGATTGCGGTACCTTCATTTTTATTTGCCCTTTTTCTTGTTTAAGAGTATAGCTGCGCCTAAGCCCACAATGAACAGCAGTAGTGTTCCTATGATGCCGATGAGTAGGGCACCCCATACATTATCTAACCCGGGGATGGTGTAGTCGGCAAAGGGCGGATTGTAGATAGGTTTTTCTTCTGCTCCAAGCTGCTCCGCTTGCTTATCAAGCGTCTCCATTGAATATGAAAGAACGAAGACGCCAACTAAGACAAACACTAAAGCGACAACTAAACCGATGAATAGCGTTTTCTGATTTCGTTTATAATAGTTGCCATTTATTGTGCCTCCACAGTCTCTTTCTTTTTGGAAAATGCTTAGTTTGCCTAAAATGGGACTTTTTTCTAACACGTCGGGACGTAGTTTGAGAAGTGTGCCTATGATGATTACTGTGACTATGCCTTCTGCGACGCCGATGATTGAGTGGTTGATTGCCATTGCTGGCACAGCTACACTTAAGCCATATTGGAAGATAGGTTGAGATAAGCCAAGCTCGACACCTGCGGAGACTGCGGCAAGTCAAGTCGCCGACTAATGCAGATATGAAGACTGTGGCGAATATGCTGGTGGTTGTTTTTAACTTGAAAAGCTTGTTTCCATCCAGGAAAATTATGCACGGAATGAATATGCCGATTATGCCCATGTTAAGCACGTTTGCGCCTAGTGCTGTGAGTCCACCGTCTCCAAAGAGGAATGCTTGTAATACCAGAATTATTGTTATGGAGATGCAGCCTGCGAAGGGTCCGAGTATGAGTCCTATTGTTGCTCCGCCTAGTAGGTGCGCGGTTGTTCCGCCGAAGATGGGGTAGTTCATCATCATTGCTGCAAAGAAAAGTGCGGTTAGTAAGCCCATTATTGGTACTTGTTGTTCGGTTACCTTTGTTTTTTTAATTGAGATTGCCCAGAAGACTATCGTTATTAGGAATGTGGGTATTATTACGCTGATTGTTAGGTAGCCGTCGGGGATGTGCATGTTTTTTCTCCGTGATGTTGCGGTAACACGTTTTTGAAAAAAAGTGTTACTTAGATATAAGTATTGTGTTACCATTTTTACAAAACGTGTTACTAAAGGTGTGAAAACATGCAGAACCGACGAAAACACCGCAAAACTAACCCTTGCCTACATCGACGACACAAAAAATACCAATTTAACCAGTAAAAGATACGTCCAAACCTACTTATGGCAAACAACAAGTAAAGCGTTATAATGTTTCCTAAATTTTGCAGCGCGATTAGCAATCAAAGTAGCCACTGCCCCCGCGGCAACTCCTGAATCGATGTTAACAACCGCCAACCCCAACGAACACGACTGCAACATTGCCATAAGGGCACTCAAACCTTTTTCGCCAAAACCGTAACTGTTTGAGGTTGGAACCGCAATCACTGGAACGTCAACGAGTCCCGAAACCACTGAAGCCAAAGCACCTTCCCGCCCCGCCACAACAACGATAACGTCAACATCGTTTGATAAAACCTCTTTTAGGGGTTCAAGTAACCTGTGAATTCCCGCCACGCCCACATCGTATGTTGAATAGACTGTGCAGCCCATCTCTTGTGCGATAATTTTAGCTTCTTCAGCGACGGGAATATCTGAAGTTCCTGCGGTTAAAATGGCAATCTTGCCACCACTTGGGGTAACGGTGAAGTTTTTCTTTTTTGCCACAACCATTCGGGCTTTGTCATTTATCTCCAAGTTCACATCATCGGAAAAGGCTTCTCTAATTGCCTGCACCTGCTCTTTTGAACATCTACTAACTATCACTCTGCCATTCTTAGCGAGCATACTGCAGGATATTTCAGCTACATCGCCTGCCGTTTTCCCTTCAGCTAAAACAATTTCAGGAATACCCTTGCGCAGTTCTCGGTTGCCATCAAGCTTTAGCTAGGCAACCAACTTCATCGACAGCACATAGCTTTAGGAGGGTTTCAGCTTCAGACGGCGAAATCTCTTTTTTAGCAACTTTGTCGAGAACTTCCCTGAGTGTGTACATAATCGGACAATCCTTAAAAAAAACCCTTAAGTAATATATCTATTATGCTTGCTTGCAACCACCTAAATTTTTGTGATAAAGATGATGGAACATAAGAAAATACTTCTAATTGATTGTCAAGCTTCAGGCGTTGCCGGAGACATGATTCTTGCTACGTTAATAGACCTTGGAGCTAACGTTGACAAGGTTATTAGTGCCATAAAATCGCTGGAGAACCCAGAGTATGGCTACGGAAAAATCAAAATAGACAATTAACCAAGTGATGCGGGGCGAATTCAGAGCTTCCCAAATAGATGTGACCTCTGAATCAACAAGCAAAAAACATGGCAATGAAATAATTGATATAGTGGAAAAAGCTGCTGGCAACCTTGAGCTTTCAGTGAAGGCTAAACAGTTTGCCTCCAAACGTAATCCGTACTATCGTTGGCGTCGAAGCTGATTTACACAAAACCTCTTTTGACGATGCACATTTGCATGAGGTGGCATTGGTTGATACTGCTGCTGAAATTCTTGGTGTAGCCGTAGCTTTGGATGATTTGGGTTTGTTTGAAGCCAAGATTTATTCGACTCCTGTGGCGGTAGGGGGAGGAACGTTCAAGTTTTCCCATGGCATCGTTTCTGCGCCGGCACCCGCAACGTTAGCTATATTGCAATCTAAGAATTTTCCCTTCCAGGGTGGACCGATAGAAGCAGAACTTGCCACACCGACAGGGGTTTCTATATTAGTTAATTTAGTTGAGGAAGTCAGCCCTTTTTACCCCGCTATGGCTCCTTTGAAAGTGGGTTACGGCGCGGGAACCAAAGAGTTTGTTCAGATGCCTGCGGTTTTAAGGTTCACATTGGGCGACTCGCTGGATAATGGATTGGTAAAGGATGAAATTGCTGTTTTAGAAACCAATGTCGACGATGTGTCCGGTGAGGTTTTAGGGTATACACTTGATAAGCTATTGCAGGAAGGCGCTAAAGACGTCAGCATAATTCCTATGTTCACCAAAAAGAATCGCCCTGGGCAAATCGTGAAAGTCATCGCTGATCAAAAAGACGTGGCTCACCTTTCACGTGTACTTATGGATGAGACCGGGTCGCTTGGGGTACGAGTTTACTACTGCGAACGACACATCATTGCCCGCGAATTATATTCAGTCGATCTGCCCATAGGCGGCGTAAAAGAAACGATAAGAGTGAAGGTTTCAAAAAACAGCAAGGGCGAAATCATCAGAGTTAAACCTGAATTTGAGGACCTCAAGCGGTTGGCGGAAAAAACAAAGAAGCCTCTAAGAGAAATATCCGACCTTGCAGTTTCTAAAACCCAAGAAATGCTGTAATCGGTGAATTGCATGGAAGTTTTGAACCGTAAACTTGAAGCGTTAAGGTGTTTCATAGAAGAAAAAGGCAAAGATGGGGTGGCTGTTGCTTTTTCTGGGGGTGTGGACAGTTCAACTTTGGCTGCGGTTAGCCGCGAGGTTTTAGGTGAGAAGGCTGTTGCTATTGTTGCTCATTCTCCGACCTACACGTCTGAGGAGCTGCAAGAAGCTAAAAAAATAGCTAAGGACATTGGCATTAAATTGTACGTGGTAGAAACCAACGAGTTAGAAAACCCCGATTTCAGCAGAAACCCCGAGAACCGCTGCTACTACTGCAAAAAAGAACTCCTCCAAACCCTAATCGACTATGCACATAAATTGGGGTTTAAAGCAGTTTTTGAGGGCACAAACTTCAGTGACCTAAACGACCACAGGCCAGGTTTCAAAGCTGTCCAAGAAGCCAAAAACGTTTACAGCCCCTGGATGGTTAACAAGTTTAGCAAAGATGAGATTCGTCAAGTAGCCAAACAGATGGGGCTTAGTGTTCATGACAAGCCTGCTTTAGCATGTTTAGCTTCGAGAATACCCTTCAACCAGAAAATTACGGCAGAGAAGTTAGGGAGAATCGAAAAGGCAGAGCAAGCCATAAAGACGATAATTGGAGTTAAACAGATCAGGGTCAGGGATCACAACGGGTTAGCAAGGATTGAAGTGGCAAAAGCTGACATCCCGCTCTTTTGTAGTGTCGATGTTTTGGATAATGTTGCTGAGGAATTGAAGAAATTGGGATTCAAGTATGTGACAATTGATTTGGAAGGTTACCGATCGGGAAGCATGCTAAAAACACTCGAGGAACTAACCAAAGAAAGATAACACTGAAGACGCTGAGTCTTGCAATATTTATTTAAACTTGAACTACCAAACATAGCAATTATATTAATTAATATATACATGGTGCACAATGAAGATATCGAGGATTGCACGGCTTGGCAGTTTGGTATGATGACCCCATAATAGTAACCTTAGTGTTGTTAGTGGTAATCATCGCCGTTGGCACCGTAGTTTTGGCCATGCGAAGGTACGGAAAAAGTCCTTCTCCAGAAAAAAAACAAAAACTGCCCGAGAAGAAGCAAAAAGCAGACTTGGACTCTGAATACAATCCCTTGCCGTTTAAAGTTTCTAAAAGTATCCAAACAACGATGGCATCCGACGCAAAAAACGAGTTGCGCACGCTTGATTTAGAACGCGACATCTTGGGCGATGCGCTACGAAGACTCTATGAAGCTCACGCGGAAGGAAAAATTACCGAGCAAGAAAGAGACAAGATGGCTATCACTTACAAAAACAGGATGAACCTGATAAAAGAATCGATTTCGAAAGACGAAAGCATCGTTGCCTTGCATGAGCTTGAGGGCATGCAGGAAGACCTCATGAAACTCTTCAGTGAACGCTTCGGCGAATTAACAAGCAAAGTTGAAGAGCTTCGAGGCAGAATCGACGTTAAACCAATCCGTGAAATCCCAATAAAGATGCCTTCCCAAACACCTCTGCAGATGGAGGAAGAAGACGAAGAAGAGGAAGAGCAAGAAAAAAGCGAAGCTCCTGCAGGTGGAGAAGAGAAACCCAAGAAAAAACGTAAACCGCCAGAAGAAAGACCAAGCCAGAAGACTGAAGCGGAAAAACGTATAGAATCAATTCAAGCCGAAGTAGAGAAAGTGCTAGACAAATTGGGACAGATGGAAATTGAAAGCTAACCTCGATCCAATCCAACAGGCCAAGCAAAACGCCGCTTTAGAAGCAGTCAAACACGTCAAAGACGGTTTTATTGTAGGTTTAGGAAGTGGAAGCACAGCCGCATTTGCAATCCAAGCATTAGGCGAGCGAATCAAAAAAGAAAAAATCATATCATGGGCATCCCAACTTCTTACCAAGCATTCCTGTTAGCAGTTGAATGCGGCATCCCCATCACAACATTAGATGAGCACCCAGTAATCGATGTAACCATAGACGGCGCAGACCAACTAACCCCCGAACTATTCCTTATTAAAGGCGGCGGTGCAGCGATGGCGAGAGAAAAAATCGTTGCTTCAGCCTCCAAACTCAACGTAATCATAGCTGACCAACCCAAAAAAGTCAAACTGCTGGGCGAAAACAACCAGTTTGTTCCTGTTGAAGTCTTGCCCTTCGCACTTCCCATAGTTAAAGCGACAATCGCTGCCATGGGCGGAAAACCCGTGGTGCGTGAAGGCAAAGGAAAACTAGGTCCCACAATAACAGACAACGGCAACGCAGTCATAGACGCATACTTCGGGGAAATAGTGAATCCAGCTGAACTCGCAGTCAAAGTGAAGATGATTCCAGGTGTTGTTGAGACAGGCTTTTTCATCGGCTTAACTGACATAGTCTACCTTGGCTCGGTTGATAAAGTGGAAAAAATTGAGAAACCAAGAAAGTAAATTAAACTCTCAAGGAATGAGAATAGGTAACAGGGGATTTGGGGATTAAATTTTAATCTTTCTCTCTCTGATTTCTAACTCACTTTACTCTTCTATACTACTTTTCTATACTCCCTTAAGCACCCACACCCTCAACACAACACGACACAACAAAAAGAAGTATTATCTGTCTGTTATGACCCTTTCACCTAAAAGCCGAGGATATAGGGCATGGAACTGAGGTTGGAGTTGAACCCCTTTCAGTCTCGTGATTTCACTCGCAAAACCCATTTTTTTATCTTGAGGGTTAATAAGTAATTTATCATGGGAAAATCCATGATAATTAAGAATGATGTCGGATTTTCCCTTGATAATTATAGTATTGATAAATTCAGAGGTTTTGGTTAAATTTAGTAGGTCAATTAATTCCAATAACGCGCGCAGTATTCTGACATTAATCTATATTTCAGGATTTACAATTTAGCAATGGGTTATTTTTAGTAACTTTCTGCGACAAAACACCTCAAGTCAAGTATGAAAAGTGTTAAATAATAAAACCAACTAAAGTATGGAATATCATTTTAGGAGAAGAAAAAATGCATTTTAAAAAAACAATTTCAATTTTGATTTTAGCAGCATTCATAGTTTCAACAATTGCGGCAATACCTATAAAGCCAGCAGAAGCAGCAGCGACAATGAAAACCTATCCAATTGTCGATGCCATTCCTAACCCTGTCGGTGTTGGCCAGGAGACACTACTTAAATGTGGTATCTCAGAGGCTGCACCATCAGCATCTTATGGCTGGAGTGGAATCACCATTACCGTCACAAAACCAGACGGAACAACCGAGACTCTTGGTCCATTCACAACTGACTCTACAGGCTCAACCTACACCACATATGTACCAACCCAAATAGGAAACTACACCATAACAACAAACTTCCCTAACAACACATATCCAATAACAGCCTTACGCCATCTGGAAGAACTGCACCTATACAACAAGGCACTATACTTCTAGCAAGCTCCAAATCAACGACATTGGAAGTAATTGAATCCGTAGATGTACAATTCTATCCTGGTCATGCCTTACCAACTGAGTATTGGAGTCGACCAATCGACCCACAGCTAAGAGAATGGTACTCAATCTCAGGCAACTGGGTAGAACGACCATTCAACTCGATTGTACTGTACCAAGATAACGCTCCTGAGACTCCCCACATCCTATGGGCAACTCCATACGAGCAAGGCGGCATATCAGGCGGTTTGTACGATGGCGAAAACAATATAATTGCAGATATGTACGGAGGCGACGCTTATGAAGGCAGATTCGCAAACGCAGTAGTTATCAACGGAGTACTATACTACAACGCTCAAGGAAACGGCTTATACGCGCAAACCAGCATACCAGGAATTCAAGCAATCGATCTGCACACAGGCGAGAAACTTTGGTTCTTAAACGGAACATTCCTGAATTTTGGTCAGACGATGTTCTATCCAAGCTACAACGTTAACGGTGTATGGAACTACCTCTGGTCAGTAAACGGCAGCAACTACACAGCCTACAGCACAAACGATGGCTCATTCCAGTTCATGTTCCACAGCGTACCCTCAGGCACAAGAATCTGGGGTCCAAACGGAGAAATCCTCATCTACCAAATCAACTACAACGCCGGCTGGATGGCACTTTGGAATTCTACCCTTGCAGGTCTACAAAATGCCGTTCTCGGACAACCAACATATGGCAGCTGGGACTTCGGTGTCTTAGGCATGGATGCAAACGGTAGAGGCTCACGCGACGCAGGTGGTCCTACAAACCCAACTAACGCAATTAGGTCAGCAGATAAATTCAGCTTTCCCAGCTGACAAGATTCCTAAACGGTTCACTAGACAAATGCTACTCATGGAACGTAACCATACCCAAAGGCTTACCGTCACCAAACTATATTAGAGCCTACTACGGCGACAGAGTTGTCGGTATGGCCTACAACCAAACCATGGTGCGCTGTGGGGTCTACCAATCGACAGCATAACTGCAACTCGCAATGCAACCAAAAACACACAATCAATCGCAACAATCTTCGACAAGACCTGGGCAGCACCCTCTGAATGGCTTGAAGGTTCATAACATACTCTACTACACTGGCGCATCAAACTACGTCAAAGACGATACCTATGGCAACGGTGTCATGGCAGTATTTAGCAAAGAACTAACAACCCACTACGGCTTCAGCCTTGTCGACGGATCATACCTCTGGGCTACTGAACCTGAAAACTATCTTGACCTATACGGTTCGGGCGCTGGTGAGCACACTTGGTACTTTGCTTATGGCAAACTCTACTCAGTTGGTCTCGCAGGTATCATGTATGCATATGATCTTTCAAATGGCCACACAGAATGGACCTACATTCTAAAAGATCCGTACAACGAGCCAGTCACTGGTGAAAACTGGTGGGGCTGGATTGACCTAATCGCTGACGGCAAAATCTACATCGGCACTCTTGAGCACTCTGCTAACAGTCCAATGCCAAGAGGCGGACCATTCGCTTGTGTTAACGCAACTGACGGCAGTGAAATCTTCCGCATAAACGGTTTGATGCGTGAAACTCGTTGGGGTGGTAACCCAGTTATGGGTGACAGCATCATCGCAGGCTACGATACATACGACTTACAGATCTACGCAATGGGTAAAGGCGCAAGCAAAATCACTGTGTCAGCTCCAAACCTTGGCGCTGCACCAGGACAAAGTGTACTCATATCAGGCAAGAGTAACCGACATTTCACCAGGCACAACCGACTCACGCATTGCACTACGGTTCCCCAACGGTGTTCCAGCAGTCTCTGACGAAAGCCAAAGCCAATATATGCTCTATATCTACAAGCAATTCGAGATGCCAACCAATGCAACCGGTGTTCCAGTTACAATCTCAGTGGTTGATGCAAACGGAAACTTCCGTGAAATCGGAACAACCACAAGCGACTCCTCAGGTAGCTACAGCTTAAGTTGGATGCCAGACATTGCAGGTAAATACACAGTCATCGCAACCTTCGCAGGCTCTAAAGCATACTATGGATCATACGATCAAACAGCTTTCGTCGTTGACGAAGCAGCAGCAACACCAACACCACAACCAACACAAGCAACTTCAGTAGCAGATCTATACTTAGTACCTGGTATCATCGGAATAATCATTGCAATCGTAGTAGTCGGTGCAGTCATTATTTTAGCTCTTAGAAAACGACCATAAAGCGAAACCAATGGGAAATATTTTCCCTCCCTTTTTAGTTTTTTTTGTTGGTTGAAACGGGGCTGAATAGGCTCTGGATAAAAATTTCAACTATTGAGTTGCAACGAAGAGGTTATACATTTTCGTCTTCTCTCTTATCGGTTCCGTAGCCTCAGCACCCATTCCTTAGTTTAATTGCATATTCTTGAATCCCCGTTTCTGAGGTACTTCGCAAACAATAGAGCCTCTTCACTAATCAATGTATCATTATCGTTTACGAACGCATTGAGCTTTCTTTACGATTAAGTTCTCTCAACTACAAAACAATAGAAAACCATTGTAAAATAAAACAAATGCTAGTAGAACTATTGTTCACTTGTGTTGGTTACCAGCTTCGTAGGACTATCATGGTGTTGGTTTTCATGATGCCTTCGACTCGGCGGATTTTCTCTATGCACTCGTTTACTTCTGTTACGCTTAGTCCGCTGATGACTGCAACGATGTCGTATTCGCCTGTGACTTCGTAGATGGTTTCGACGTTTGGGATTGCCTGGATTTTTTTGGATACTTCCTGGGTTGGGTAGGCTGGGTTTGTGGCAAGTAGCGTTATGGCTTGGGCTCCTTCGCCGACGCCGACTTTAACTGTGAATTTTCTGATGACGCTTTCGTCAGTTAATGTTTTGATTCGTTTCCTTACGGCGCCTTCGGATAAGCCTATTTGGGCTCCTATGTCGCCGTAGCCTGCTCTTCCGTCGTCTTTTAGGATTTTTATGATTTGCTTGTCTTTTTCGTCCATTTTTTCAGCCGAAGAAATATTGGAGTGATGAAATTTAACGTTTTCCATCATTGGGGTTGAATGGGTAATGCGGATTTCGTTGTGTTGGCGCGTTTATTGTACGATTTTTGTTATTCTAGCCAAGAGAAAAGCTGCACCAAATGAGACATTAGAAGTTCAAGTTGTAACAAATAAGTCATAATGTTTAAAAGAAACTGGAAATAATCTGATTGACATTTCCCAACATAAAAAAAGTGACGAATAAAAAATGATTAAACCCGTAAACTCAAACCAACCAAACGCAAAAGCAAAATGCCCAGACTGTGACGCAGATCTTGATGTTCCAGCAGACACTGAGAAAGGCGAAATTGTCAGTTGTCCTGGCTGCGGACTTGAGCTCGAGGTTAAACAGGTAAAATGCGGTTGCGTTGACCTTCAAGAATTAACCATTGAAGGCGAAGACTGGGGCGAATAAACAGTAACCAACCCCGTCTCTTACTTCAAATCACCCTTTTAAGGAACTAATTTTAAACGGAAGCTGAAAGCGATGAGCATTGCCCTTTTGTATGAGCGCTCGGAAAACGACGAAAACGGCATAAAGCTCACCGCCCAACAACTCGGCATAGACCTCGCTTTCATTCCCTTCCGAAAAATTGCCCTATCCATCTCCAAAGACGGCTTTAGCGCCAAAACCAAAGGCAAAGACTACACGAGCATCGTGGAAAACACTAAAGTTGTGCTTAACCGGGCGCAAAGCAAAAACCGCCGTCTCCAAGCCTCATACATCATGGAGATGCTTGGCAAAAAAACCCTGAACTCATCCCAAATTGAATTCATCTGCTACAGCAAATACCGTACCCTAATGCACCTTTTCAAGGAAGGCATCCCAATTCCCAAAACCGTCTTCGTGCCCTGCGACGCAACAGACACCATGAAGAACGGACAGAGAAATCCACAACGAAAAAGACATCGCTGACCTCTTCGAGCAAGAAATCCCACTCGACGAAGGCATCGTAATCAAGGCAGATGCTGGCACACACGGCAAAATGATTATGCTCTCCAGAAACCGTGAGGAGTTGGAAGCAAGCATCAAAGAAACTAAACCCACAATCATTAACCCAATAGGTGTAGTCGCTCAAGAACTTGTCCAGAAATGGTTCTATGACTTACGCATAATCGTCTTCCAAAGAGAAAGGCAAACAGCCCGTTTGCTACCACACCTCGATGGCAAGAGCTGGCTTCAAAGATTTCCGAACAAACACTTTTCTTGGTAACCTGGTTTTCCACGCTAAACTGCCCCTGAGCATTCAGGAGTTGGCAGTCAAAAGTGGAAAAGTCCTTGGGAAAGGTAGCGACGCATGGATATTCGCGTTAGACGCCATGGTTAACGTTGGCGAAAACAAGAACGCCGACGACGCAACACTTAAGACTGAACTTGACAAAGCCGCCCGAGCATGGGTGTCCGTTCAGAAGGTGAAGCAAGATGAAACCCGTTTAACCGACTTCGAATCGTGGACGGGCAAACTCGAGAAAGCCTTCGCGCTTTACAAAGGCACTTCAGCGTACGAAAATATTAAGAACATAATTGAAGAAAGTGTAGAAAAAAATAAAGGCGCCTTGGTGTTTCATGAGTCGAATTCTTGCCCAGAGTTCTGGGAGAACACTCGGCTCGCAACGGGGCTTAACGTGGCTATCCCGCTCCTTAAGGGCGCTCAAAGCCTAATTGACCATTAATCAAAAAAGAGGAAAAAGAAAATGCGAATTGGAATAATCGGCGGTTCAGGATACGTTGGCAGTGAACTGTTAAGACTGCTTCTTATGCACCCAGCAGGTAGAGGTAACGATGGTTACTTCACGGCAGGTCGCAGGAGAATACGTCTTCAACGTTCACCCAAACCTCAGAGGCTTAACTCAACTAAAATTTGTGCCCATGGACATGGATCAGCTTAAGGCAAACTGCGATTTGGTTTTCACCGCTACCCCACACGGCGGTTCAGTTAATCTGGTTCCCAAACTGCTTGAGGCCGGCTTGAAAGTAATCGACATGAGTGCCGATTTTCGCCTCAAAAACCCAGCTGACTACGAATCTTACTATGGCTGGACACATGCTCACCCCGAAATGCTAAAGGAAGCCGCTTATGGCTTGCCTGAGCTTCATCGGGAAGAAATCAAAAAAGCAAAACTTGTCGCTTGCCCAGGCTGCATGGCAACATCCGCCATCCTCGGCTTAGCTCCGATAGTGAAAGCGGGTTTAGTCGACAACAGCAAAATCATTGTTGACCTCAAAGTTGGTTCCTCAGGCGGCGGCAGCAAACCAAACCTTGCATCGCATCACCCTGAACGCTTCAGCGGCGTCCGCCCCTACCAAGTCACTGGTCACCGCCACACAGCCGAAGTCGAACAGGAACTAACCGCACTCGCAAACGAAACCGTCAAAATCGGATTTACCCCCCACGCCGTCAACATGGTACGCGGCATACTTGCAACCATCCACGCCTTCCCCAAACAGCCAATCGCCAGCAAGGACCTCTGGAAAGCCCTTCGCGGAATGTATGGCACAGAACCCTTCGTACGCTTAGTAAAGTACCAGAAAGGACCCTACCAGTTGCCTGACCCAAAAATAGTCATGGGAACAAACTTCTGCGACGTCGGCTTCGAAATCGACGAACACGCAAACCGACTCATACTCTTCTCAGCCATAGACAACATGACCAAGGGCGCAGCGGGACAGGGCGTGCAATGCCTCAACCTGCTTATGGGTATTGACGAGACCACAGGCCTTAAGAGCACTGGGTTCCATCCGGTCTGATCGCCATGTTGCTCGTTATTAAGATAGGTGGAAGCATCCTAAAACAAGGCACCTCAACCGACCTGGTCTGTGACCTCAAAGAAGTTACAAAAACAAACAAAGTAGTCCTTGTCCACGGCGGAGGCGTAGAAGTCACAGAAATCGCCTCAAAGCTGGGTAAAGAACAAAAATTCATAATCTCCCCCGAAGGCTTCCGCAGCCGCTACACCGACAAGGAAACCATCGAAATCTACACCATGGTCATGGCAGGCAAAATCAACAAGCAAATCGTGCTAGCGCTCCAAAGCCAAGGCATTCAAGCCGTCGGCTTAAGCGGTCTTGACGCATCGATTCTGCAAGCTGAACGTAAAACCCGACTCATCGCAGTAGACGAACGCGGACGCAAAAAAGTAATCGACGGCGGCTACACCGGCAAGATTACTCATGTTAAAACTGAACTGCTCAATTTGTTGCTCGAAAAAGGCTACGTGCCAATCGTTACCCCGATTGCGCTAAGCCAAGACGCTGAACCCTTAAACGTCGATGGCGACCGAACCGCAGCCATAATCGCAGGCGCGTTAAAAGCAGACAAACTAATCCTGCTCACCGACGTCGAAGGTTTAATGCTCAAGGGCGAGCGGGTTCCAAAGATTGCAGCAACCGAAGTCAAGGAAGTGCTCTCCAAAATCGGCGGAGGAATGAGCACCAAAGTTCACGCTGGACTGGAAGCACTTAATCAGGGTGTCAAAGAAGTCCTTGTCACGTCTGGCACATGTAAACAGCCCATAACTTCAGCTCTTAATCATCAGGTCGGTACAGTGATAACTAGTGAATGAAAAAGAAATAGTTGACATTGATACTCGCTATTTGGCGAATGTTTTCTCAAAAAGACCCGTTGTCATCACACGTGGCAAAGGTGCGCTTCTTTGGGATATTAACGGTAAAGAATATGTTGATTGCTCAAGCAGTTATGGTGTTGCGGCATTAGGACATTGTCACCCAAAAGTTGTGGCGGCAATAAAAGCTCAAGCTGAAGAACTTATCACTTGCCACAGCTGTTACTACAATGATAAACGAGCAGAGTTCATAAAAAAACTCGTGGCCATAACTCCCGAGGGCTTAGACAAGGCGTTTCTCTCAAACAGCGGTGCTGAAACTGTCGAATGCGCAATTAAACTAGCCCGCAAAGCAACAGGCAAAACAGAAATCATCGCGCTAATGGGGGCATTTCACGGAAAAACCATGGGGGCCCTGTCAGCTACATGGGACAAGAAATACCGTGAACCCTTCATGCCCTTAGTTCCAGATTTCAAGCATGTGGTTCCAGACAATGTTGACAAAATCCGGGAAGCAATAACTGAAAAAACTGCGGCGGTTATAATGGAGCCCATTCGCGGAGAAGGCGGCGTTCGTGTTCCACAAGAAGGTTACCTGCAAGCGATTCGGGAAATCTGTGATGAAAAAAACGTTCTGCTGATCTTCGACGAAGTCCAAACAAGCTTTGGACGCACGGGAAAACTGTTCGCGTGTCAAAACTGGGGGGTTATTCCCGATATTATGTGTTTGGCCAAGCCTTTTGCGGGCGGATTACCTTTAGGGATTACTGTGGCAAAAGAAAATATCATGTCCTCGTTTAAAGTTGGTGAACACTCTACTACTTTCAGTGGGAATCCAATGGTTTGCGCTGCAGGATGCGCTGCCATCGATGCCTTATTGGAAGAGAAACTTGCAGACAAAGCAGCTGCCAACGGCAAATACTTCAAGTCACAGCTGGAAGCTCTCCAAGCCAAACACAAAATCATCAAAGAAGTCCGCGGTTTAGGTCTAATGCTTGGCATGGAACTACGCTTTGACGTACACAACGTTATTCTAAAAGCGCTTGACAGAGGCGTTTTAGTGTTAGATGCAGGTAGAACCGTGGTTCGTTTACTACCGCCGTTGGTTATTGAAAAAGCACAAATCGATAAAGCCATCGCAGTTCTAGATACAGTTTTAGGAGAAGAGGAAAATGAGCGAGCAAGCAGTCCGGTTCCTAACTAACCTACTGGGCATCTATAGTCCCTCAGGCAAAGAAGGGGACGCAGCCAACTTTTTAGAATCAGAAATGGGAAAGATGGGTTTTGAAGTTGGAAAAGACGCCATAGGCAACGTTATTGGTGTAGTCGGCGAAGGCGAACCCGTAATCCTGTTGTGCGGTCACATGGATACAGTAGCTGGTCACTTGCCGCTTCGAATAGACGAAAATAAAATCTTCGCCCGAGGCGCCGTAGACGCGAAAGGTCCGCTTGCCGCAATGATTATGGCTGCCCTTGCCGCTTCCAAAGAAATTGGGTTTAAAGGTAAAATCTTAGTTGCTGCCGTTGTCGAAGAAGAAGCCACTAGCAGAGGTGTTAAGCACCTTATCACTCAAGGAATAACGGCTGACTACGCAATATTCGGTGAACCAAGCGGCGTCGAAAACGTTACAATTGGATATAAGGGTCAAATTCAACTCAAAATTCTCCTTAAAACCGAGACGGGACATGCTTCTACGCCCTGGCTCTACGACAACTCTTTGGAGAAAGCCATTGAGGTTTGGGAACACATCAAAAATGCGTCTTCGTATCCCTCGCTTGATCCCTCTGCGAGTCCATACAACGCTGTCACGGCCTGTTTAGTGAAGCTTGTCGGTGGAAGAGCCACCTCAGTTGTTCCCTTCGAGGCAGAAATGAACCTAGATGTCCGCGTTCCCATCCAATTCTCAACCTCCCAGGTTTTTGAGCAGATACAGAAGATAATTAACAAATACCAAGCTGCCAACCCAAAGGTCTCCGTGAAAGCAACCGTTTTGGACACTGTTGAACCCTTTGAGGTAAACAAAGCATCTCCGCTGGTTCATGTGTTGGCTTCGTCGGTTAGAAAAGTGCTAAACAAACCTGCAACGCTTCTGCACAAAACCGGTACGGGAGACATGAACATTCTTGGTAAAGCCATGAACCTGCCCATAGTTACGTATGGACCAGGAGACTCCCACCTTGACCATACATTGGACGAACACATCGAGACCAAAGAATATTTAGACGCTATTTCGGTTTACAAGGAAACAATTCTGAAATTATCAGAGTTATTTAACACAAAAAACAACAGTCATTAGACGATTCGTTATTCAAAGACCGCGATATTTCTCGAAAATCATTTTTGTATTTGTTGAGAGAATTCGATAGAACGTAGAGTTTGTTAATTATGACGTACTTTCTAGTGGTTCGGAGATTATTTTCGAATCCAACCAACCAAATTACTACCGGTTACAGTAGGTTATCTATTGTTTTATAAAAAAAATTTTGGTTTGTTAGGCGGGTATGCTGAGTTTTGACTGCTTGGTAAAGTCTGGGTTTAATGTAAATCAACTTAGCGCTTGTTTAAGAATCATTCAGTGTTTTTTCCGAAAGGTTTATTCGACAATCAAATCCATTAAAACTTAGGGAAATATATGAAAAAAGAGTTCTCAAATAATATTTTAGCAATGCCTTCTCCTCCACCACCAGAACCAACCAAAAAGAAATCTCGTAAGACTCTGCTGCTAATCCTTCTAGCGCTCATATTGATTGTTATTATAGTAGTGGGAGCCTTCATAGCGATGGGCGGCTTGGGCAACAATAATTCTACAACAACACCAACGCCAACGCCAAACGGCAACCCGACACCTACCACTGGAGCAACCTCAACGCCGGCACCATCTAGCAGTGTTACAGGTGCAGATATTGCAGGAGCAAGCAGTCTACAATACACTGTTTCAGTAACCTCTGGCGGAGTTTCAGAGGGATCATACACATACTATGGCAAAAATGCGGGTACAGCAAACTTTATGATGCGTATCGATTACACAGACGGTTCAGGAACTCAAGGTGGATTCATAATAAATTCGGCACAACAGAAGGCCTGGTCGTACTCAGATGGAACATGGACTGACGTTTCAGAAGTGTACGCAATGCAATACGATACATGGAACACATTATGGCAAGGATACGTAGGCAGTCTTAGCGCATGGACAGGATTAGGAGACTACACTTATTCAGCTGGCGGAGACTCAGTGACATTTTCTGGTGTCAGCGTTAATCCATCGCTTCCAGACTCGTTGTTTGCACCCAGCTAAACAACACAAAATTCAACCTTTTTTCTTTTTTAATCTTTTTCGGCTATTTTGGACCTTTATTGGGTATTAATTATTCACTTGTCATATGCGAATAGAGGCAAGAGTATTTTATGTTAATGTGATGCGCTGCCCTGAAATCCTTAACAGCTTAACAGACGTTTTTCAAAACTGACCCTACATCGTTGGTTGGATTATATTATTAACAAAGACAAAATTGAAGGTAGCAATGAACTTCACTTTTAACTTTTTAACCAGACAGGTTTTCCATTTACAATTTCTCTTTCTTCAGGCTTTGGACAAAGCAAATCTAAAGCTTCCAAAACGCTTTCTTCTGTTTTGCCAGCAATGACTTTTTCATCTTTTAGTAATCCTTCACTATATTTTAGTCTAAACCCTTTTGAAAGAGAGTAACTTGCAAGCCACATATTATGGTCGGCGCTGCCAGTGCGGATTAGTTGTTGAATGCCAAAATTCTTATCATATGCACGATAAAAATCAGCTTGGAATAAACACCCATCTATAGGGTAGTTTACCTTAATGAGTTGATTTCCAGCGCAAATTACGTTTGATTTTTTGAAACATGAAGCGATTTTTGTCCAATTGCCATCAGTTGCCACAGCAACAAAGTCAATATCTCCTACAACAAGTTTTTTTCTGCGGATAGAACCAACGAGTTCCAGTCGGATGCATAACGGTTTTATTTTCTCGCTTATTTGAGATGCCAACATTTCCGCTCTTGCTATTTCCAACGAAGTCAAGACCTTGGGTTCTGCTTCTTTTTCACCAAATAACTTTGCTTGTTTCATTTTTCCAAACCATCAACAAGCTTTTTTGCCCATTCACCTGCAGCTTTGATTTCCTCAGCTTTAGGATGACCTCTCTTCATAAGCACACCCTTCCACCCACCATAACACGCAAAAGGGTCCTCAAGCACTTTCTGCCCCTTGCCCTCCAAAAGCGCCTTTAGCCTTTTCAATGCCAATTTATCAGTTCTTGGTGCTCCTCCCCAAGTAATAAACAGAGCAAACATTTTGGTGGTTTTCAAATTTAAGTTCCCAATATACCGTACCATGTCTTCGTTGGGTGTTCCAGCAAAAAGACCTGTTCCAACAAGCACTAGGTCATACCCCTCTAAATCTACATTGGGTGGAGTGTTATCGGCAGTTATTCTTATTGCGTCACAGCCTACTTGGGAAGCCATCGAGTCTGCAATTTTCTTTGTGTTGCCACTTTTAGACGAGTATAAGATAATTGTCTTCATATGTTTCCGCAATTTGTACGCTCTACTTTGTATATTTAAAGTTTTGAAGACAATGATTAGCTTTTTTGTGGCTTGGGTTTAATCAAAAAATGTTGGTTTAGGAATCTTTGAAAAAAAACCTTACAGTCAGCCCAATATATTACAAAATTAGATATCCCACTAAAGCATAAGTAATCATAGGTTATGCGTATGGAAGTTGCAGTAAACTACAAACTCTACGACGACGAATCGAACATAAAAACCGAAGGAGAAGCAAAAGCCACATTCGACGAACGATATCTGACTCTAACCGTCATGTTCGGGGAACCTATGTTATTTGCATATACGGACATTGTCGGAATATCAGACTATGACTACAAAGTCGATCTTTTCTTAACTTCCAAAGAAAAACTGAACCTTTGGGGCTTAGGATACCAATACGAAGATTTTCTTTTCCAACTATACAAGTTTAGAAATGAGCTAATGCTCAAATATCTACTTATAGATGAATCACTTCTCAAAGGTGGCTTCGAAGCACAATATAACCTAATTGACCCAAACGGGCAGATAAACCAAACCGGGAACTGTGAAATCCGCCTCTATGACACTGCAATTGTAGTTCTGCCACAAAAAAGCGACCCCATTCGTCTTCCATACTGCTATATAACAAACGTGAACAAACAAGACTACACGCTAAAAATTACAAACGAATTTTTAGAAAAAATTGAATTCACGCGACTCGGACAAAACTTCGATCCACTCGCGAAAGCCCTCTCAGACGCTCTAAACAAAATGATCCTTAGAACGCAGGAAAACATAAAAGAACTAATTCCCGAAGCTACTCCACTCGCTTTAAACAAAATAGCGTCACTTATGAAAGATGGGCGAGCAGCAAAAAGAAAGGAAATCGAATTACAGTCACAAGACTTCTGGCGACGCTTGGAAAAGAAAATAGACGAAGCAGGTATAACTAAAGAATACAACTTCCTAAACTCACTCGTTGCAAAAGACCAAGTTTGTGTAGGAATTAAACGTGGACTTATGGGCGATCTAACTGGCACTTACATATGGATGATGTTTCCTCTTCTTGACCCAGGAACAAACAGACTGAGCAACACAATAGCTATAGAAGCATTCAACACCAAGGACGATGCAGTGGAAGATACAAAACAACAGGGGGATTCAGAGAATACAGTCTTCGAAACAGAAGAAGAAACCAGTCAAAATCAAGATAAAGAACAAAAACCTGCCACAACAGGAGCAACCTACTTTTTCAGAACAATGAGTCGAAAGGAATACGCACAGACAAAAGACGAAGACCTAATCAGAGAACTGGAGAATTTTATCAAAAACATCAACCGTGCCATGATCGATGTTAACTTCCGAAGAGAACCAATATTCCTCTCCGAAAACCAATTGGACAGCACGAAATATGTTCAATACCGATTTGCCATTGCAAGAATGCCCTCATTAAGGATGTTGAGAAGTCTGTTCATTGGAAGAGTAATACATTCATCACTTGAACAGTGGAAGAGCGATGTAGCTAGTTTATTAGCTTTCAATACTAGAAGTTTGGATGATACAGAAAAATGGAAGAAAGGAGATGCATGAAATGCCAGGTTACAAACACCCTTGCAAGTACTGCGGAAAACTTGTATCCGCAGATGACAATGTGTGTCCCTTCTGTGGAAAAGTCAACCCAGTAGGGCCTCAGCGATGCCCGAAATGCCGGAACCCCACCGAAACAGGACAAGTCAGGTGTAGCAACTGTGGCTTGTCACTTCAGATAAACTGCCCGCATTGTGGAAAACCCACCTTCTTCGGAGACTACTGCCAAAACTGTAATCAAAGGCTCACCGTTGTCTGTGCAAAATGCAAAACAGAGCAAGCACCTTTGGGAGAGAAATGCATAAAATGCGGTAAGCCCCTAAATATAATTAAGAGATGAGTAAAATGCCACTTCAACCTTTTACAAGAAACTATGATGATAACAGCACCGAAGCTGGGTTCCAATTCACCTTTATGTGTGACATATGCAACGACGGCTACAAAACAAACTTCGTCGCAAGCAAAACCTACAAGAAAAAAGGATTGTGGAGAGGACTTGGTCAAGTCGCTTCGATCGGATCAGAACTAGCTGGGCGCGGAGGTTACTCAATTCAACGAGGAGCAGACGCAATGAGCCAACGATTCCAAGGCATGACACCTGATTGGCATAAAGAACATGAACAAGCATTCGAACTCGCCCAAAACGAAGCAAAAGGTCACTTCCACAGATGCCCCAGATGCCACAAATACGTTTGCGAAAATGACTGGAACGAACAGGAAGGACTATGCACTGATGATGCCCCAAGAGAAAGCACTGAGGTAGCTGCGGCAAGAGCCGAGAAAATGGTCGCAGACATTAAACAAAAAGCCGGAACCACCCAAGTCTATTCAGGTGAAATAACACAAAGACAGACAATTTGTCCTGTATGTGGAAAACCAGCCGGTTCAGGCAAATTCTGCAATAACTGTGGAGCACCATTAGGATTGATTGTTTGCCCCAAGTGCGGCGCTAAAAATCCTGCAGGTACCAGTTTCTGTGGCGAATGCGGCACCAAACTTATATAAACACACAAGCAGGGTTAACAACCCCTCGACTTTTTTTACAAAGAAAAGAAATTGTATTTAGAGGAAGATGCTCGATAGCCTTTCTTATTTCGCAATCTTCTCTGATGCAAAATAGTTAAAAATTGAACTTTGGGTCCTTATGAATTTCTGGGTATTTACCTTTCCATAGGTTATCCCAACATGTTTGGGATTAGACCAGCTTCTACACGTGGGGATTGAGAGACATATTCTTTCCATTAATCCACTTGACACCCGTAGCTTCAGATAATTCTTTTTTCAAAGCAACCAAGTCTTCTATTCCCAGTTTCTTGATATCGTCCTTTCCAACAATTCTTAGCAGATTTGCAACTTCCAGATTTGAAACATTAATGAAGTTTGTCAGCTTACGAACCCCTTCATCTACATTTAGTTGTTGAACTAGAATTGGATCATTTGTGGTCACTCCGGTTGGACAATGTCCTGTGTGGCAGACTCTGTATTGCTGACAGTTTATTGCTATTAAAGCAGAAGTTCCGATGTAAACTGCGTCTGCACCAAGAGCAAGACACTTTGCAAAATCCGCTGAGGTTCTCAATCCGCCCCCCGCAATCAAGGTAATTTTGTTTCTTAAGCCCATCTTCTTCAAATGCCTGTCAGCTCTTGGCAAAGCTGCCACAATGGGAACTCCAACATTCTCTCTCACAAAAAATTCAGTTGCCCCTGTTCCTCCTCCGAAACCATCAAGTGAAATAAAATCTACGCCGCTGTTTGCCAGAATTTCAACATCATCTTCGACATTTCCACAACCTATCTTGGCGCCGACTGGAATTCCGTCGGTTATCTCCTTTAACCATCTTACTTTTTCTTTAAGTTCATCTTCATTTCTTATGTCCGAATGATGTGCGGGGGTGAGAACAGATTCCCCTTCTTTAAGCTCCATCAACTTGGCTACTTCAGGCGGTACTTTTTCTGCAGGCAACAGACTCTCCCATCCTGGAAATGCTCCTTGACCAAACCTGATTTCTACCGCTGAACTTTTCTTAAGAGTCTCTTCAGTTATTCTAAACTTTCCAGTTGAGTATTGTACAATAAGGTTTTTTGATGCAATATCCAGCTCTTCTGGTAGAACTATATCTTCCCCCGAGTTTACTCCCAGATTTAGTTTCGAAGCAACTCTTGCCAGAACTAATCTCACCTTTTTGGATACAGCTCCATAGCTCATCCCGCTGAACATGATTGGAGAGGAAACTTTCAGAGGTTTTTTTGCTTCTGGTCCGATAACAGTCTTTATGCTTACTTCTTCGTTTGTGTTAAGAGGAATTCTATAAACTTGAGCAGGTACAAAATGAAGGTCGTCAAGAGAAAACGGCATTTTTTTAGGAGATCCCATAGAACACAGCATGCTTAATCCTTTTTCCGCTACATTAGTTATTTCGGTCATTTTAGAATAGCCCTCTTCTTTTTCATCTAAACCCTTTTTAATCATAAGATTCAGCCATCGTAGACTTACCTATTTAGTTGATTATCATTATATTTCACAACCTCTCTGTAAAAATGTTCGCGTTTGTGGTTGTTCATATATTATTTGTGAAGCAATTTTTCCGAACAAAATTAGACAAAAAGCGGTGAACAACTGTTGTTTTTGATTTCCAATCTCTATTTATACCTCATTTGTCAGTTTCTAATAAACACAGGTGCTTGACTTGAAAACTTTCGAAATAACAATCCCCCAACAGTACCTAGATCACATCAACAGAGAAATCAAGAAACCAAAACGACCCAACACGGAACTCTTGGAACTCTGGCTAGAGCGAGAATTAAGCATCGAGAACGAAGGTAGCTACGGAAACTTGCCAACCGATGAAAGCCACGTAACCGTGGAAGCTCTTCCAAACGGAAACTACAAAGTGGTAATTTCAGACGTAGTATTTGGCATGATAAAATCCCATGTGCAACCTGAACCCCACAGCCACAAAATCCAAAACGAAGACCTATTCCATTGTTGGCTCGACCTAAGGACAAATAAAGTCCACATTGAGGAACACATTAAAGTCAGAGAAACAGCATAGACCTCCGACTCCCAAAATTTTGATTCACTTTTCTATTTTCCACTCCACAACCTCCTTGCTCATTTGTAGGAAGGCATTTTGGGCAAATATTGAGCTAGAGCGCGCTTTCTTTAGGCGTAGTCAGGTTTTCGTCTTATGCGTCTAATGGCTATTGTAATATAAACTAGAATGATTTGGGAGATTGTTATTGCGACCGCGAGCCAGGATACCAAGGATGCGGTTGTCGGAGCCGAAGGGATAACTAATTGTATTGCCACTTGATGTGAGCTGAAGTGGGTTGAGTACCATATGTAAATGTTTGTGCTGTCTTGGGTGTAGCCTTGATTTTGAGCAGGTTTGTTGTCAATGTAGATTGTTGGTGTTGATGCGTAATTTACTGAATCTTTCGGGATAGTTATGTTGCTGTAGCCTTGGGTGCCGCTTTCACCAGTCACAGTGAAAGACAACGTTGTTGTCGTTGGGGACTGTCTTGTTGTAATTGAGATGTTGGACATTTGTGAACTGGTTATGTTTCCGTTGATTTTTAGATTAACAATTGCTCCACTTTCCGTAGTTGCTGCCACAGTTCTTGTTGACATAGTTGGAGTAGGTGATGTCGTTCTTGTTGGAGTTGGAACAGTTGTAGGGGTTGGAGATATAATCGGCGTTAGTGTTGGAAGGGGAGTACTTGTTGAGGTTTGTGTTGGTGAAGGCGAAGTTGGAGTCGAAGTTGGGGTTGGAGAAGGATTCGCAGTGGGAGTAAGTGAAGGAGTAGCAGTTGGAGTCGGGGAGGGACTTGGAGTTGGGGAAGGGGTAACAGGTGGAGATGGACTTGGCGATGGCGAGGGCGAAGGACTCGCGATCGGAGTTGGAGAAACTGTAGGTGTTGGAGTTGGTGTGGGTGTTGGGGTAGGAGATGGTGAAGGAGTGGGACTTGGGGTTGGCGTCGGTGTTGTTGTTGGGGTAGGGCTCGGAGTTGAAGTTGGAGCTGGAGTTGGGGTAGGTGTAGGAGTTGGGGTCGCTGTTGGAGTTGGGGGAGGACTCGGTGTTGGAGAAGGAGTGGCAGTTGGAGTCGGGGAAGGACTTGGGGTCGGAGAAGGCGTCGTTGTTGGAACTGGTGTAGGCGTTGGCGTTATTTGGGCTTCTGCTTGTATGCTCATGAATGCGCAGATAGATAATGAGATTAGAAATACGGTAATTATGATTTGAATTTTTTTCATTTTTTATTCCATGTTTCTTGTTGATTTTATTGTTTTGACCCATTAGGGAGTGGAAATTGAGTGAAAGCTGTAGACTCAATAGAGGCAAACTAAGACCAAGAAACAAGTTGTTGGTCTAAACCGATGCCTCTCAGCGTTCTACCTCTCTTTTTTTCTCCTTCCCGAATTTTAAAAAACAGATGAATTGATCTTTGTTAAAGCTTTTTGAGAATATCCATTAATGTTATTTGTCAACTTTACCCCAGACTTAGCAAATTCAACTTAACATAATTTGTTTATTTTAGTTAAGTGAGTACAGACGCCTAAAAGAGGATACGAACATATTCTTTTCAATGCCGTGCTTATCGTATCTCTTTTCCAATGGAGAAGGCTTGTCCTATAGGTTTGCCAACTGAATGATATGACATTCCTGCTGGGTTCCAGATGATCGGTTTTATTTTTTCAATGTCTGGGAGGTTCTTTTCGTTAAGCACCGAAGAATCTGCTTTGACATCCACGATTTCACCTATGAATTCTGTATGTAGACCAATTTCAACAATTTGGATAACTTTGCACTCTATAACCAGAGGAAATTCCTTTACGTAGGGTGCATCCACAAGCTCACTTTTCACAGAGGTAAGCCCTGTTGCGGAGAATTTGTCAACCGTTTTTCCAGAAGTTATGCCAAAATAATCTGCTTCTTTGGTGAATGCTTCAGATGGAATACTGACGGTAAACGCTTTCCGTTCCTTAATGTTATGATAGGTGTAGGTTGCTTTTCTGAGAGACACATAGATGCATGGTGGTTTGGAACAGCAAATTCCTCCCCAAGCGGCAGTCATTACATTTGGTTTTCCTTCTTTATCGTAAGTTCCAACAACCCAGACAGGTGTTGTGGGAACGATAGTGTTGGCGCCCAAAGATTTTTTCATAAACAAACCCTTCAAATTTTAGCTTGCAGATCTATTTTGTTTTCACTGCAGATACTTTAACGCTTACCACAATGTTGGCGGTTTCTTTTACCTCTTCCTCTGTCATGTTTGCCATTTTGATTGCTTCTTTTAATGTGGATTCGCTTATGATGTATTCCAGCGGGTAGGTTTTTTCGTGTATGACTTTTACTTCTTGGAATCCAGCTTTTCTTATTTGTTCAAGGTATTTGTCTTTGAGCTCTGCTCCGGCGATGCATCCAGCGTATGCTTCAACATTTTCTTTAACGGATTTAGGTAACTCTTTCAAGAGGACTATGTCTGAGACCATCAAACGGCCATTTGGTGCAAGAACTCTGAACGCTTCCTCGAAAACCCGCTGCTTGTTTGGGGCGAGATTGATTACACAGTTTGAGATTATAACATCAACTGAATTGTCTGCCACTGGCAGGTTCTCAATTTCTCCGAGTCTGAACTCAACGTTTGTGTATTTTCCTTTTTTGGCGTTTGCTCTTGCTTTGTCTAACATTTCAGGAGTCATATCTACGCCGATTATTTTTCCCAGCTTGCCAACTTTCTTGGCGGCCAAAAAGCAGTCGAAGCCTGCGCCTGAACCTAAATCAAGAACTCTTTCGCCTTCTTTCAAAGATGCCAAAGCTGTGGGGTTGCCGCAGCCTAATCCGAGGTTGGCGCCTTCTGGAACAGCATTCATCTCTTCTTCGCTATAACCTATCATTTTGCTTACTTGTTCGTTGGTTGGGGCTGAGCAGCAGCTAACGCTTGAAGCGCAGCAAGAACCGTTGGTTTTAGCTACTTTTGCGTAGCGTTTTCTTACTTCTTTCTTTACATTTTCTTCTTTCATAAATTAACTCTCCTTGTTAGTCAATCCTTTGATTAATGGACCAAGCGTTTTAGTGACTGCACCCACTAACTTCTCAGCTTTAACCATCATAATGCAGCAAACTTCGCCGTCTTTCTCACAAGCGACGACTGCTATTTTGTCGTTTGGCTTCATGTTTGCTTTTTCTCTCAGATCTTTTGGGAGCACAATTTGGCCTTTAACATCCATGGTAATTACTGCATCAATTCTGCAGGTGTCACTTTCACAGCTTGTCATGCTAATCACAGCAATGACTAATGTATTTCTAACTAATTAAACATTTCCTAAAAATACGAAAAGTAGGAATAGTTTCTAAACATTGGTTCTTGATATTTTCTTCCTACGTCTCAATGCTATCGAAACCAAAGTCAGCATTACCGGAATCTCGATCAAAGGTCCAACAACCGTTGAAACTGCAACCATCGGCATAGTTGCAAACGCTGTTAGCGCAATTGCTATCGCAAGTTCAAAGTTTCTGCCGGTACAATGGAATGCCATGGTTGACGAATCTTGATAGTTAAAACCTAATCGTCTGGTGGTGAAGTAAACGAGGTTAAAGAGTAAGAAGAAGAAAAGAATCACAGGAATAGCCATTTGCCATACTATTGACGGATTGTCAAGTATAACTCCGCCTCTTAGAGCGAACATAACAACCATGGTCGCAAGTAAAGCCAAAAGTTGTAACGTATCAAAATAAGGGATCAATTTTTTGTTAAACCATTCATTTGATTTGTGCTTGATAACTTGTCTTCGTGTGATAGCTCCAAAGAGCAAGGGCAAGCCGAGATAGAGCAGTATGCTTTCTCCGATTGCCACTATGTCGATACTGACATATGTACCAATCAATAGGGCAATGAATAGGGGGGTTGTTATTATTTGAATTATTGAGTTCCATGCCATAAGCACAATGCCCAGAGGACCGTTGCCTTTGCAGAGATCAGTCCAAACCAGAACCATTGCAATGCATGGTGCAACCCCTAAGAGAATTAATCCTGTCCACAAGTACCGTGCAGTCTGAAGATCAATTAATCCAAGTGCTGGAAAGAGTAATTCAAAGAAAACATAGCCTAAAGCAAACAAAAGGAATGGGTTGATAAGGTAGTTGAAGAAGACTATGATTGAGGTTTGTTTTGGGCTTTTTACTGTTTTTTTGAGCTCGCTGATTTCAATCTTAGTCATAGCGGGGTAAATCATGAAGAAAAGGCCGATGGGAATGCCAATTTGTAAGGTTGCGCTAAATTCTGGGAAAAATTTTCCAAGAGCAAGACCGATTACTATCGCTATGGCGATCCAGAGCGCGAGGAGTTTGCTAACCCAGCCTAGAGTTTTTGGTTGCTCTTCACAAGTCATTCTGACACTAGCGGCAGGTAACGTTTTCGAAAGCTTCTTTGGAGAGAGTGTTAAGCAGCTCTGAGGTCAAGGCGTCGATTACTTTGTAGATTTCTTTGTCAACGATTGAATACATGCGTTTGGTTCCGTCTTTTCGGCATCTTACTATCCCAGCATCTTTTAAGATTTTTAGATGGCGAGAAACTAGCGGTTGAATAAGGTTAAGGTGAGGAACTATCTCGCAAACGCATTTTTCCCCATTTCGCAAATAAGTGACTATTTCTAATCGAATTGGATCGGAAAGTGCATAGAAGACAGTTGACTTGAACCGTATGTTGTCTCCAATCTTGTCAGACATAGATTTCATTAGATCAATAACAATATTTAAAAGTTGCTATAGACAATAACGAAACAAGGAAGTCATTAATGACGGAACAGACTTGGCACGGTATTCCAAGAGACAAAATACCTTGGTATCCCACTATTGACTATACAAAGTGCGTAAGCTGCGGCAAATGCGTCGAATATTGCACATTTGGCACCTACGAGTTAAAGGACGATAATGGAAAGAAAAAACCAGTCGTAAGTAACCCAAATAACTGCGTAGTCTCGTGCTCGGGTTGCGATTCAATCTGTCCCGCAGGCGCAATAACACACCCTTCCAAGAAACAGACTCAAGAAATAATCAGAAATCTAAGAAAGACATATCCAGTAAAACGAGTTAAGACTTGATTGTATGAAAAAAGTCCTCTTTGTGTGTGTCGAAAATGCTGGCAGAAGTCAAATGGCAGAAGCATTTGCAAAAAAATACGGACAAAACAATATTCACAGCATCTAGTGCAGGAAACAAACCAGCCGACAAAGTTAACTCCACTGTAGTGGAAGTAATGAAAGAGAAAGGCATCGATATCTCCCAAACAAAAGCCAAAATTAATTACTTTTCAAATGGCTAACGAATCAGATCTAATTGTCACCATGGGCTGCAATGACCAAGGCATTTGTCCAGGACCATTCTTTAAACCAACAATCGATTGGAAACTTGAGGATCCAAAAGGAAAACCGATCGAAAAAGTTCGAGAAATAAGAGATGAAATAGAAGGCAAAGTCCAAAGGTTAATTGAAGAAAATGAGTGATGGTCACGTTAGAATTAGGGATTGGGAAGAATTCAAGCGTTTAGTTAGCGAAAAAAAGCCTCAATCAATAACTTTTATTCTTGAGCAAAACGGTCTCTCACCTAACCGGGAACTTTCGTCTCTAAGAATCATAATGCTGCATGACAGGCGATATTACATGTTCTTTGATTTTCCAAAAGATGGAGCACTAAAAGAAACAAGAATACCCTTGCATGCAGATAAAAAGGGAATCCTAAACCTGGATGAGGATGAAGTCAAAGCTATTTTAAAGAAACAGTTTGAAAAGGATAACGTTCAAGTGTTTTCTTTTTGGACGACTTAAGTATTAGCTGAGGGTTCCTCTTATCGCATCAGCTTTTAGTCTGAGAAAATCCATTGCGTCTTCAAAATCAAGGCAGCCGTCGGCAACCTTTTCTGGGTTACTTAGAGAACAGTGGCTCTCTTTGTTGTTAATACAATTTTTTTTATCACAAGAAATTTGGATCAAGAATTCCCCAAAATAAAGAGAGGCTAGGAAATATTTGTGTGTTTTTGGGTGCCCATTCCGTACCAGAAGAAAACTTTTACTACAATTGCGGTTAGTACCGCGGCTAGTATACGTGCTAAGACTGTTAGTGCAAATCCAACTATGCCAGTGACTACGTTTGCTGGGGACATTTGGAATATTGTAAAAAGCACAATCCCTCCAATTGTAGAAGCAACTATCCCCGAAATTAGAATTCTTTTGAAGTTATCTGACCGCTTGTTTAAAGCTCCTGCCATATACCCTATTAACATTGGGCTGAGAACATATGCTAACAAGACCGTTCCTGAACCTGAGATTCCATGGAAACTATTTGCCCAGTATAAGGCATAAAATGTGCCCATCAAGAATCCTGAGGCTCCGCCTGCCCATTGATTCCATAGTAAACCCAAAGCTAAGGGAACACCGACTATAACGACAAGTTCAAGTATTTCCATCGTGAGTCCAAGAACAATTCCGGGCTCTCCCCCGATTAATGATTGGAGTTTTGAAACCAACACGATTACGAAAACTGCGATTACGGGAAGGATAATTCCAAAGATAATGTCGTTTTTTGTCCATTTTTTCCAATCTAAAGCCATAAACAAGCACCTGTTTGACTCAGTTAGATAGATTTATCTATATAAATATATAAAATTTGTTATGGATGCAACCTTGGCTTTTCCCAAATGAGTCGTATTCCCACATCAGACACATGAAGTTGGTTTAGAATGCTTAGAACTATTTGTTTTCCATTTCAAGGTAAGTCTTCGACGGCACTTTTGGCAAAATTGACACATACCTTTTCAAAAATGCCTTCTTGCCTTGCCTTGGAGATTTGCTCAGGGTCGGTTAGGTCGTATTTAATTAGCTCTCGGCATAGAACCGTGCCATGCTTCTTCTCAAACTGACGATAAAGTGCATTCGCCTTAGCATAAGCTATTAGGTTTTTTTCTTCGCCTGGGTCGTTTGAACCGTATTTGATTCCAATGGCCATAATGCTGCCAGTTAAAGATCCACAGACACATCCGCATAATCCTATGCCACCGCCAAAACCGCTCCCTATTTTTGGAATCAGCTCACTCTTCACTTCTGGCGACATGTTCCCGCATAACGTTAAGAGAACGCTTTGGGTGCAGTTGTAGCCGCTTTGAAAGTACGTGACTGCTTTTTGAACAAGCTCCTGATTTGACAACATACACTTTTCTCAGTGGGCATTCTAAGTATATTAAATTAATGCACATTTTTAAACGAAGTTACAAAGACTATGAGGTAGCATTTCAATCTGGAAATCTATGGTGAATAGCACATCGAGTTTTCATAATAGTCTCTTGCTACTCGAATTAGGTTTTGGTCTTGTGAGAGCATAGCAGTCTCAGAAAAGGTCCAATCAGACACCGTTACGAGAGTTTTCAAATCAGATATTAGCAAAGTTACTGGACAACAAAGTTGGCGAGTGTCACCAAGGTCTTTGATATTTTCTGTTTTTAGCATTTCTTCGGTCATTGCGATGTTCAGTTTAATTCTGCGTTTCTCTTTGGCTTCGCGAAGTGATGGACTTAGTTCTTTGAAGAGTTCAGGATACGCGACGAAAAGTGTTATTTCTTTTCTGAGCATTTCCAATTAACGTTTTTCATTCTGTTTGTGATGTTATTTTGTCCACTTATGATGTAACCTACTTCCAACTCTTCCGGTTTTTCTGCGCTTTCATAGATTGGTGAGAGCATATCGACTAGAACGTCTGCTTCTTTTAGTTCTTCAGTTAGCTTTTCAGTTAATCGCTGCTTTAGGTTTGCAATTGCTTCCTTGGGTGGGACTGGCTTGTAGACTTTTGGGTTGGCATTGCGAACAATCAACATTCCCTTTTCTGAGAGTCCATCAAGTGCATAGTAAATCTTGGTGTCGGAAATTCCTGTTTCTTTGCATAGTGCACTTGCAGTCATGGTTGGATGAGCCAGTAGTGTTGCATAGACTTCGGCTTCATAGGTCGATAAGGCTAGATTCTTTAGGCTTAAGACTATTCGGTCTCGGGCAACTGCTTCATCTTTCATGAATTGTGTTCTCCTGCCTTCTGAGAAGTAGATGTCAGAAAAATCTTATATATTTTTCTACTCCCACTAAGGAAGTAGAAGAATAAGATGGAAGGTCTGACATGGAAACTAAAACAAAGTTGCTAATAGCGGTTGGAGCAGCCTTTAACGCAAACTGCCAACCCTGCCTGAGAAACACAATCAAAAAAGCTCTGGATGCTGGAGCCGACAAAAAAGAAATCGCGGAAGCAATCGGAGTGTCAAAGCTGGTCCGAAAAACTGCAATGACGCAAATTGACAGATTTGCATCAGGTATAGCAGAAATCGAAGTTGAGGAAGGATCTCCAAATTCGTGTGGGTGTAGCTTACCAACGGCAAGAGAAAATGATTGAGGAGGTGAAAAAAATGAATGAAAACTCGATTACAAACAAAGTTTTGGACGCAATAGCATGGGGCGTATTTATTGTGTTGCTTGGAGCCGGATGGATAACATCAACTTACTACCAGATGGACACTGGAATTTACGTAGCTCTGGGTGTTGGAGTCATTTTGATAGCTCTAAATCTTGCCAGAAAGACCGCGAGAATCGCCATAAGCAAATTCAGTCTCTTCATAGGTATGCTTGCTCTCGCTTTAAGCGGTGCTGGAATCGTGGGATTTGCAATGCCCTTTATTCCAACAGTGATCGTACTCGTTGGCTTATTCATCGTTGCCGAAGCTATCCAAAAGACAACCAATAAAAAACCAATACAAGCTTAATCAGAAAGCAAGAAATGGGGGATCAAACCCCCACTAGACATTTTTAGTACAGCAGTATCTTTTTCTCTTGAGTTACCTTTTACTTAGTGCAATTGGAGCCAGTGCGGGAACCAAAGGTTATACCGAAAAGTTGAAATTCGCTCTAACGAATCCTATTATTAGGTGATTTTTTTGACAATTAAACAAAAAGGAACAAAGGACGATCCTTGGATTTTGAAAACTCCTCCTGGAACTTCTGAATTTAAAGCTTACAAGGATGAAGCAGCAGATCCACCAGCTATTGTTGTTTGGGTAGGTAAGACAGAGTTGAAGTATCAGCTTCGGGCTTTGGATGATTTGCATAAGATGTTGAAGGCAAAAGGAGACTGGATGCCTCTTGGTAGCGCAGACGAGCAGAAACCCGCTGAAGAGGGAACTGTTGAAGCTTGGGGTAGGTCACAAAAGAACCCGGTGGGCGGTTGGTATGGCATCAAAAAAGGCTTGCGGGGACGATTTGCAAACTATATACCGCCAATTTGGAAGCTTTGGGACTAGCGGAAGTTGAACATAACCCGCGAAACAACCGAATGCGGGCGTTATAACTATTCTCCATATCTCTTTGTTTTTGCTTCACACTTGACTAAGTATTCCCGTCTTTCATTTTACAGATTGTTGCTATCGAAAAAGGAAAAACTGATTTGGGTATTTCTTCTCGTTTCTGACTCCCACAAGCAACATAAAAACTGCCACAACCAAGAGGTTTTTTGCCACAACCATGTTGAAAAAACGCTTCCACAACCACTACTTCTACCAAACAAACCCAAATCCACAACCCAAACCAAAAACAAACCTCAAGAAACAACCAGAAAAAAGGCTTTTGCACACAAAACCCCTACAACAACAACCAAAACAAAACCCAAAAGCAAAGACCAGGAAACCTAAAACAAGTTGTTCCATTTTGCAGATTCAACTGCCTTCCTTCTTTTCAGACAGATATTCTTGAGAAGAAGAGAAGGTTGGAGAGGCTGGCAAGCGCGTGGTTAGACTGTAGATACAGACAAGGCTTCGGCGCTTTTCTGGATTTCTTTTGTTACGCTTGAGAGCATTTTTATGCGGCTTTCTAATTTGCGCTTTTGGAAAGCTGTTTGGATTTCTTTTGTTACGCTTGAGAGCATTTTTATTCGGCTTTCTAATTTGCGTTTTTGGAAAGTTGTTAGGTTCTTGAATTTAGGCAGGATATCGCTGATTACAATCATCATTAAGTCTCGGTTTTTTTCTTCGCTCAAATCTTTGAGCTCTAGATGTCCATCAGTGAATAGTAATGCTAGATGTCCTGTGGGGTCCACGTGGGCTTGAACTGTATCGCTTAGTTGAGGTGGGAAAGCTAGTTGGTTAACTGCGATTGAGGGTGTTAGAGGTTTCATTAGTTTAAGGAATGATACGAAAAATTGCGAGACTAATATTCTTTCTTCTGAACTTAACTCGCTTATTTGGCCTATATCGTCTGCTGTGCTCTTAAGAGATTCAATTAACTCTTGGATGCTTAGTGATTTTTTCTTTTCTGAAGACTTAACATCCTGAGAGGTCGTGACTTCCGGTAGCTCTTGTCTAGACACGGTTTCTTGGGTCAAGGTTTATCAGACTCTCTCTTACACGTTTTTTTCAATTAAGCACTTGTACGTCACAAATAACGCAGACAATTACGCTCATTATTTCAACACCTTATTTGATTAATAAGAATTGATGAATGATCCGGTCCTTGCCTGGGGTCTTTTAATTTTATATGTCTGATGTATTGAGTAGTAATTAACAAGGTTTATCTGTCGCTTAACTTCAATTTCAAACACTCTAGAGGTAGCATCGATTGAGTTATGGGCATCAAGGACTACGAGAGAAATCTCAAGCAAGCAGGGTTCAAGAGGTTTCATCTCTAAAACAGGACAAATTCAAGGTAACCGTCTCCTTAGATAAAGAGCGTCCTATGTCCACATCGCCTTTGTATAGCAAATATAATATTCAAAGGTATGACCTTCATCCAAACTTCAGCTTCTCACATTTGGAAAACATGATTCCACAAGGCACACCAGAATACCTCGACCATGGACTAAACTACGTAGAACGCATAGTGCGTGCACTTTACTATTTCAAACAATGCAGCCTAATTGGTCCATCAGGAACAGGCAAAACCCACATCGTCTATCTTGTAGCAGAATTGACAGGTTTGCCCATCTGGGAAGTCAACTGCGGCTTATCCACCAGCAGCTTTGACCTCATTGGGCGATTTATAGGCTTAGGCAAAGAGAACTGGGTAGACGGATTGTTGACTCAGTGGCTTAGAAAAGGCGGTATAATGTACCTTGACGAAGCCAACATGATGAAACAGGACGTTGCCACAAGACTCAACCCCGTCCTCGACACAAGAGGACACCTGGTACTAAACGAAAAAGACAGTGAAGTTATTGAGCGCCACAAATACGGGTACATGATTATTAGCATGAACCCTGCGACAGCTGAATTCTCAGGAACAAAACCTCTCAACGCTGCCATGCGCAGAAGAATGGCAGTTTGGATAAATTTCGACTTCTTAAGTGTAGGCGAAAAAATCTCTCCACATGAGGTTGAAATGTTAAGAAAAAGAACCAAAGTCGACCAAGATGTCGCTTACAAAATTATCCAAGCGGGTGCAGAACTGAGAAGACAATACAAAGCAGGCGATTTACCATACGGTCCATCGTTGGGAGATTTAATCAACTGGGCAACTTTAGTCTTTGACGGCAATACTCCTATGGGTGCGGCTGAAGAGACGATAGTTGGCTTAACAAGCGACAACGTTGAAGTTCAAGCGGATGTTAGGCGAATACTTGAAGCAGTTTTTACGAAGTAATAAGGGATTTTTTTGGGTTTAATTGACTATGCATGGGCGCTTTCGCTTCAGAAAGACGACACTAAAGTAAAAATAATCGAAGATCCCAGCATAGACCAACCGCTTTTAAAAGCTGATGACTTAGGATTTACCATAAAGCTTCCCACCCCTAAGTTCTCAGAAAATGGCTCGGTAAACTTCATGGGCTATGGTTTCGATAATAATATTGCAGGAAAAGTTCGAATTGGCAGATTATTTCGGGCATCAATTTTTCATTTGTCTACTCACACATTATTGCCTTTTTCAGACCAGAAGATTTTCCTGAAAAAATCGGATTCAAACGTTGAGGCATTTGTAAAATCGCTAATTACAGACACATATGTTAATGCCTACCTTCAAGCCAAATGTCCAAGTTCTTTAATCGACACGGCGTATGCAAATGCATTCGCTTTTCAAAAAATCAAATTGCCATCAAGAATCTATACGGTTTCTACAAGAGTCATGACATCATTACTGAGAAAACTTTGGATAGATTACCCTAAAACCGACTCACATTCTGAAGAAGATTTGCTAACTGATCAAATAGTAACCGAATTAACAAAACTAAAAGACGACTTCTTAGATGAGCTCGCTAACAACAAAGTAGCGTTAGAGAAAACCTTTGAGGACAACTACAATCAAATCCTGGGATTACTTGATCCTTTGGGTCCATTTTTGGAGGCGCCCTCACTTCGTCATACAGAAAGCTTAGGACCCTGCAGCGTTTACACAGACTTTGGGTTAAATACTCCTCCTTTCGAAGAATATTTTAGCTCTTCTCTATCGCTTCTAGGGGGCAAAATGCAAAGTGTTGACAACATTGATCAACTCTGGAGACCGGAACAGGATTCTGAGGCCCTACAAGCCTTTAATTCAGATCAATACCAAAAACAACGGGAAGAGAAGATTCTATCTAAAATCGAACAGTGCTTAGCTGTAACACAATTCAAATCGGTTTCTTTCCCAGAAGAAGATTACACTCAATACCTGCGAGCAAGAAACCTTGTGCAAGGAGCAAGTCGACGATTATTAGATATTCTAAGGTCAGCCTTCAATTTTCTAGATGAGGACCCACGCCAAGAGATGGGTCAACTTGATTTAGCAGCTGTTATTCAATCCTTAGCTAGTAACAAACCAGCCACTGATGTATTTGTACTAGATGAGTATCTTAAACCCAGTTTTGCTTGGTCGATATTATTTGATGTAAGCAATAGTATGCAAGTCAAAGGCGAATATGGTCGCGCATTAGCTATAGCAGTTGCTGAAGCAGCCAAAGAATTAATGCTGGATGCGACATCTTGGACTTTTTTTGCATTTAGCGACAAGTTATATGTTCTAAAGGATAGCTCTGAATCATACTCAAAGAGAGTTAGGGCAAGAATCGGCGGTCTAAGGTTCGAAGGTCTCACATACATTCCAGATGCAATTCTGGTTGCTGGTAAAATGCTAGCTAAGCGTTTTGAAGAACAAAGATGTTTAATTGTTATTTCTGATGGTTGGCCCTATGGATATGCTGAAATGCCGTTAGTTTTGAAGAAATCTGTTGAAAGCTTGCTCAATAAAGGCGTCATTGTCATAGGTATTGGGGTAGAGACTGATCAAATGGGGAAATATTTCCAATTACATTCTTCAGTATACACCCAGAAGGATTTGATCAATAAATTCGGCGCTCTTTATGCTAATGCTTCCTCGAAAGCTCTTGAAACCTAAATTATTCAACAAATTTTAAGCACTTTTCTGGAAATCTGTATTCTGAATTCATAATTGTATTATATACAGAAAGTACTTAGTCAAAGTAACTCAAGCAAGCAATCGGTGAAAAACTAAAAATGTCTCTATTGATCGATAAGCAGGAGCTAGTGGAAGTCTACGACAAACAGACTGAAGCTTGGAAACTAGTGAGAAAAGATCAAACCTATGACAAACAATTATCAACAGTTGAAGAAACGCTTACACGATTTGGATTACTGAAAAATGAAATTAGAGTATATCTGCATCTAGCAAGGACTGGCGAAATGAAAGCTGGGGAACTAGCCGAAGCTATTTCACTTCACAGAACAGAAACCTATAGAATTCTGCGAGACCTAGAAAAGAAAGGAATTGTCTTTTCTATTTTTGAAAAACCTCTTAAATTTACTGCCGTACCACTTGACAAAGCCGTTGATTTGCTGGTTGATGCTCAGAAAATACAAATTAGACTATTGGAACAGGAAAAATCAAGCTTAGTTGAGCTTTGGCGCACGATACCCAAACAAAAGGTTACTGAACAGAAAAAAGAAATGTTCCAAATGATAGAGGGCGAAGACCAAGTTTTGATGAAAGCTAAGGAATTACTGCAAAAAACCGAAAATGAATTCAAGGTTTTTGCTTCAGCTGCTTATTTGTCGCAACTATATTACAGCGATTTTTCGGATAACCTGAAAGCCCAAGCTGAAAAAGTAAACGTTACCCTGGTTACAGATAACTCTTTGAAAAGCGCATACTTTTTAGGTCAACTCAATTGGTTAAGTGAAACAAACAGAATAGTCGATGATTCGAATTTACCCTGCTTTATGGTATCGGATAACAAAGAAGTCCTGATTACGTTCTTTGAAGATACAACAAGTGGCGATGACACAAAGAAGAAAAACAGAATTGCAGGCATATGGACCAATTATAGTGCGTTCGTAAGAATCCTGGCATTACTTTTCTCAAAGATGCAGTAAATAAAATTCAATTTTTTGTTTTTAACACAAATCTTTTATTATTTTTCTTAGATAATCGCCACACGGTTATACTGACAGCCGCTGCTAAAAGACATATGGCGATAAACAGGATTGTTAGGTTTAAATTGGTATTTTGTGGACTGATTTTAACGACATAGAAGTCATATTGGGCTTTGCCAATCAATGATGGTTCGTTTAGGGGATCAGTCCAACCAACCATAATGTATTGGTTTTTACCTGCATCAAGAACTTGATATGCTTCTTGGTAACCAGAGTCACCTTGCGTGCAACTCCACAAAACATTTCCCTTATCAGAGATTTTAAAGAGGAAATTGTCTCTGTTTCCTTCGCCATAGGAAAAGGTGAAGCCACCGACTAAGTAATTTCCATCCTCAGACATGGAGACAACTGCAGCCGAATCAGAATCTTTTCCACCAACAGATTTGTTCCACAACACGTTTCCAGCTTGGTCAACTTTCAATACCCAAGCGTCAGTTGCGCTATTAGGAAGTTGAATATCGCCTACAACCACGTACCCGTCGTTGGCTTTCGTTATTGAATAAGCCTTTTGGCTTCCTTCGCCACCATAAGTGTTGTTCCATATGATGTCACCGTTGATGCTAAGTTTCAAGAGATAAAAATCATAGTTCCCGTTTCCTATGGAATCCGAGTAGCCCGCCGCTAAGTAATCTCCATCTTTGGTCAACACGCCTGATCTTGCCGCGCTGTCAACTGATTCTCCGTAAGTTCTGCTCCAAACTATGTTTCCGCTTTTGTCAAGTTTTACCGTCCAAACTGAGGATGCCCCGTTAATGCTTTGGGAGCTTAACCCAAAAAATACGAAGCCATCAGGAGTTGCGATCCCTGAGAACAACTTGCCAGTTGACCCTTCGACCAAAATTTTCATCCATTGCAAATCACCTTGATTATCTAACCGCGCAACATATCCACTAACTTGACCAGATGGAAAAAACTCGTTTCCAACCAACAAGTAACCATCCGTTAGGTTAACTGCATACCGAAGTTCAGTTCCCCAGCCTTCAAGGAAAGTTTTGTTCCAAACAACATCACCATTTCCATCAAGTTTTAGAACCCAACCAACGGTTGTGTTTGAGACAATTGACCTAGAGGAACCAACCACTAAATAGCCATCTTTTGCGGTCAACGCGTAGAAAGCTCGATCGTCGGCTGCGCCTCCATAGGTTCTTGCCCAAAGCACGTTTCCTGGAGGAACGCTCTCTAATGTGTTATGGTCAACTTTAAGGGCTAAAGAAGTTTGAGCGGCACTAACATTCACAGTTAATACAATCATTATGGTCAATATCGCAACCATTGTCTTCACAGTTTTAGCTTGACTCATCGTGATTTTCATCTACTGTTTAGCGTCTTCTTAAACGTGATGTGCTGGTCCCGGAAGGTGGCGGAACAGAAGGTGCCGGAGCATCATTTATCGTCACCGAGACGGTGTTAGACTGGGTCGTCACTGGAGTGGAAGCGCTATCAGTTACTTTGCAAGAAATCGAATATGAACCAGCTGATCCGTTGAAAGAGAAAATTGAACCTGTTGCGTTAGTAACGGCTGAGTCGTTTAGGTACCATTGATAGGATAGGGGGCCAGAGCCGCCACTGGAGTTGGCTGTAAACATCTGGCTTTGACCAGCATCCAACGTGATTGGACCAACAGGTAATATGTTTACAGTTGGCGAAGCACTCACAATGACAGATGCAGCAGAAGATTGAGCCGAAGTTGCACCTAAACTGTCAGTAACCGAAGCAGTGATGGAGTAAGATCCAGGGGATATAGGTGAAAAACTAAACGTTGAGTTAGTCTGGCCGCTTTGAAGTGTAGAATTCACATACCATTGATAGGAAAGGTAAGTTCCTGACCCACCTGCAGCAGTAGCAGTAAACGTCTTAGACTGCCCAACATCCATAATCCAGCTAAGTGAAGCAATACTTGCAGTTGGCGCATCATTCACCGTTACCGAGACTACGTTAGATTGGGCCATAACCGGAGTTGAAGCGCTATCAGTGACTATAACATAAATGGTATGAGAAGTCAAAGTTGCCATGTAGAGGTAAGTTGAATCTGTCTCCCCAGTAATAGCTGAGCCGTTTAGGTACCATTGATAGGATATGGGGCCAGAGCCGCCACTGGAGTTGGCTGTAAACATCTGGCTTTGGCCAGCATCCAAGGTGATTGGACCAGCAGGCGCTATGCTTACAGTCGGTGAAGCACTCACAATTACAGATGAAGCAGAAGACATAGTCAAGGAAGTTGATGATGGAGAAACTTCTGGAGTAGAATTTACATTAACCGATGTGTCAGTGCATGTTAGGTTTGCTCCTACAAATATACCTCGCCCATCCTGACAGCGAAGCGAAACAACCAAGGGATCATTTAGTTTTGCAGTTTCTGCATTAAATGACGCTGTGTAAGTCCCATTGCCAAAACTGGCTATGATCGGTGAACTTGCTGGCACCAACTCTGACTCGGTCTGGTAAGAAAAAGTAAAGTTGCGAGCTAACGCTGCTTTGTCTTCATTTAACAAGTTTATGAATAGGTTCACTTGTTTTGTTGTGTCGTTGAGTTGGATGTAGTTTCCATTGATTTTCACGATTGAGGTCACGTTCACGGCGTATTCTACGTTAGATGTTGCTGAGGGACTGGAAGATTCAAACCTAAAAGAGGCATAAGCACTTGAGATGCCCAGACCGTTGGCTCCGCAAAAAACCCAAGAGCCATTTTGGTAGTTACTTGAGTTCATTAGGGCATAGTCTACGGTGATCATTGTTTGATAGGAGTTTGAAAGGATTGCAGCTTTCAATTCATCAAGATCAGTGCCTAAAACTGTTGGGTTACCGCCGTCGGTAACATTTGCCAATGCACTAATCAAAGTGTTTCTTGCCGCTTGTTGATAACTAAAAAAAGCATCGTTTTCAGCGGAGACAGTGGGCACTTGTTTTCCAACTTCGATGACATAGAGGGCAGTGGAAAGCAGAAGAACAGCAACCAGCAAAGCAGAAACGATGAGCACCTGACCTGAACAGTCCCGTTCAAAGCTGCGTTTTCCCATGTCTAATCCATCACCGCCAACTGTAATCGTAGAACATAATACACAAAAACGCTGTTCTGGCTTACGCAAATGTAGTCAACTGAGGAGATTCTGTCGCTAACTGAACCACCGTTAGAAATTGGAAAATTATTCAAGATATTTTGGTTTTTGTCATAAATGGTTAAGTTAAACCATGTTGTGAGTGGTAATGCAGATTCGACGCACTGACTAAGTTTCGCCCAATCATGATTATCGACTAAACTTGCCAGTTGTCCATCAGTGTCTAGGGTTAATAGGATATTTTGGGCTTTCCAGACGAGATTAACCGTGGAGCTTTTTGGAGTTGCCTGAGCGGGAATTAGGGCTAAACAGGATAATATGAGCATCGAAGCAAAAAATGCTTCTATGACTCTCACCTGCCCTTTCTTGTTGCTTATCAATCTCATTGGGGCAGGTCTCCTAAACTTAAATCAAGCCTATAGAGGACTCCGTTGACAGTGACTATGTAGCTAAAGATGTTTTGTTCTGAACTGTCAAAGTCTGCGCCGATTTTCAATGGAATCTGTGGATAAGCGGTCCATTCCTGAAAATGTTTTGTGCCGTTTAAACCTTCAACAACTATAACTAAAGGACTTTTATCGAGCAACTTTGGAATTGCTGTTTTTGAACCAGAAGGAGATGGAAGTTGGTGCTGGTACGAGTAGGAGAAAACAGTGCCATTTAGAAACTTTAAACCTGTATCATTGAAACTTAAAACGTAATTGAGCGGGCTTAAAGCCAAATTTGTGCTATTTGGGATCGATTCCTGAGTTGATTGACCGAAGTTGTAGACCGCGACTGTAGTTATTCTCTCGTCGATAGATGCTCTTGCGAAGGCGATAAGTAGTGCGTTTTCAATCTTTGACGTGGGAATTTGGACGCTGACTTGGCCAACGCCGACATCTGGAATAGAAGCATTGACTTCAATCAAGTAGTTGTCTGTGACAATGTAGCAGTGTAAACTTGCACTCGTTGGCTTCGAATCGATGCTTGCTGAAATGTGGAATGTAAAAGAGGTATCCATTCCTACTGATGAATTACTTGATTGAACAACATTCACTGTCATTAGTGGGGAGATCTCTATGCCCAATGCAGTGTTAAGTTTGGCAGCTCTTGCCAGATCAATATAAGATAGTGAATTGTTGTTAAGTCTGTTTAATCTGCAGATTTTATCCATATCCAGCTCATAAGCACGATTAGAGAGACTTGAAGCTAAGCCGAAGTCATCTGGCAAGGCACTGCTAGTTCCCCATTCAGTGGGTGATCCCGGGTTAGTTATGATATGGTCAGCTATAGCTTTTAGATAGCTGTCCTTGTTAATGTCTTGCGTACTAGCTATTCTGGTTTGCATTGTTGAGCTCAAAAACGCCATGCCAATCAAAGCTGCCGCTACAATAATGGTACAAGCGAAAAAAGTATCGAAGGAGCTCGCTGGCAAACCCTATCCTCCTTATGTCATTGGTTTTATTTGGTCCATCGAGAAAACACCCGAGAGCAACAGTTGAGAGACAACCAAAGATAGGTAAGCGGTTGCGGCCAACAATGCAGAATGTTTAAACCCGGCACCAAAATTGCCTTCGCTGATTTTTCCGATGAAAAACCCTGAAATCCAACATTGAATAATTATGCCAACCGAGAAGACGTTGAGCTGTCCTTGCATAGCAATCTGGGCAACTGAAGAAAGGTCCGTGCTAACGACGCCTGTCATCATTGATGTTGTTAGAGCCACAATTGTTGTTGTGACGGCAATCAAGGCGCTCCACATAAAAGCAAGCAGAATGTACGGCTTCAAAAGAACCCGGCGGTTAACCTGCATCTCCCGCTCTTTCTCACTGTACTCCGAGAGAATTTCAAGCGATTGAATGGAGTTGCCGCCGATTTCGATTGTCTCTACCATCATGGCAAAGTTCACTATGACAAACCAACTTCGGATTTCCCTGCGCATGTTATCGAAAGTTTTCCTCAAGGGAATGCCCCATTCGATTTGGCTACGGATTAAATCCAGAAATTTAGAGAAGGGTCCGTAATCTTTACGTTTGGTTGCTTGCACAATGCTTTTTTCTGGTGAAAGTCCTGTCTTTTGCGACTCAGTGATGTCCCGAATGAAGCTAGGGATAGATTCTTCAGCATTGTAGTTGATTTTTGAGATACGGTAATATTGAAAGGCAGGCAGGAAAGACGCGACGACTAACCCTATGGTTGCGATTTCTGGCAATCCGACCGGTTTGAGGGCATCTGTACCTATTATTCCGAAAACGCCTATGACAGCGAACACTGGAATTATGATTATTAAAGCCTTTTTGTAAAGATCTTTGAGGTCTGGGAATGCACTTCTCTGCATGTTATGTGCCATTAGAATAAAAATTCCAGACATAACGGGCATTCCGACAAAGGCTATTAAGTAAGACATAATTGGAGAAATCGAGATGGAGCTACTTGACAACAAATCCATAACACTGGACGAAGAGAAAACCACGAAGAGAATGTAGGTGCATAACACAACGATTAACATCACTGAGTAGGCTTCAACTAACGCGGCAATTCTTTCGATTGAGCGGTTCAAATTGATGTATCGAAGTTCGAATATCGATTTTAGCTGGCTCTTCATATAATCAGGTAGTTTGCCGCCACTTTTAACTGAGGAAACGAAGCCGCCGAGGAAGTTTCGGTAGAGTTTGGAGTGAGTTTGTTCGCCGCGTTGCTGCATAACCGTCAACGGGTCTTTGCCAAGCACCTCAACTTGCCGGATAACTTCGTCAGCTTCCTTTTTGAAAGCTGGAAGGAAACTTAGATTGCGGAATTTTTTCCAGCTTTCGTAAGGTGAGATTCCGCTTGCAGCCATAAGAGTAAAAATCATTACAGCGAAGGGCAGTTCCCGCTCAGTATTCTCGCGTTCCTCACTTGTTGCTTTATTCAGGAAGCCGAAGATTTTTCCTAGAAAACCTCCAGGGGCCTTCATTTTTATTGTACCTCTGATTTTTCGTTTGATGCTGCTAAAGTCTCAAGGTTAAGTGCGCTGTTCAGTGCCTTGTGTACACTTCTAAAGTCGCGCAGGTTTTGTTCGACCATGCGGAGAAGGATATGCTTTCTGCGTTCAAACTCTTGTTGAACAACACTGAGAGGGGCATCGAGATTTTGGGCGATTTTGTTGAGCAAGTAACTTTTTTCTAAATCCTGATTGAAGTTGTCCGATGATAGGTTCCAGTTGAATACGGTGTGTGGTGTACCGTTGCTATCTATTTCGGAGATTTTGACGAATTTTCTCGTCGATTTTTTCCTTTGGCTAAGGTTTAAACTTGAAGTGTTAACTTGTTTGACGACAATGACACAGTTCATCAGAGACAGAATGTTCTGTGGAATTTTCATAGGGGGTTGAGTCAATCTTTTAATGACGGTTTCTACATCGTCAGCGTGCATAGTGCATAAGCCGCCGTGTCCTGTGGCTAATGCTTGGAATAACACGTACGCTTCTTCGCCCCTGATTTCGCCCACAAGAATCAACGCCGGCCTATGTCTTACAGCTGATTTGATTAGATCGTAAAGTGAAACTTCACCGTCACTATCTCCGCCAAAACCAATGCGTGCAATTGTGGATACCCAGTTTTCCTGTGGTAGATTAATTTCTTGAACTTCTTCTACAGAAATCATCTTAAAATCTGGTCGCACCAAGCATGCTATTGCGTTTAAGGCGGTTGTTTTTCCTGCACCCGTGGGTCCCACAACCATGACGGACATTTTGTTTTCCATAAGCATCCATAGATAAGCTGCGATCGATTCATCTATGGTTTCGTTCATAATCAAATCCACAATTGTTAGAGGGTCATCGCGGAATTTTCTTATTGTAAAGCTTGTTCCTGCTGGAGTGGTTTCTTTTCCAAAGGATACAGCAAGTCTATGTTTTCCTGGAAGAGTTAAGTCAACGATGGGGTGGGCGATGCTGACGTGTTTGCCTTGCCTATGTACCACTCGGGTTATGAAGTCATCAAGTTCTTCTTCGTCAGTAAAAACAATGTTTGTTCGTATACTTCCATATTTTCTATGGTAAATGTAAACAGGTTTGTTTATGCCCAAGCAGCTTATGTCTTCTATGTTTGGGTCGCTGATGAGCCCGTCAATTTTTCCGTATCCAATTAGGTCTTTTTCAAGGTAGTACTCGATTTTTCTTAAACCAACTTGGTTAGTATCGCCGAAAGCTTCCTTGTGATCTTCCAGTATTACTGGAAGTTGTCTATGGAAAGAATCAACCAGTGTTTCATCTATTCGGGGAGCTTTTAGTTCGTATTCAAGAATGTTTTTTAAGCGTTTGTAGGCTTCTCTCTCATCTCGTGACATGGGCAAGTCATCGACAACATAGAAGTAGCTTCCTTCAGAGTCGTCCTGGAAAATCCAAGCGTAAGAGAAAGGCGGATTCAGGGGGTAACTTTCGGTCTGAGTGAACCCTTCAGGTACATGATAACCCTGGATTCCCAAATAAGCTATCATTTCTTCGTCGGGGGTTTCCAGTTTTTCTTCGACTTGTTCTTTATTCTTTTTTCCTAACTTCATCTTCTCACTCACTTGTTAATATTAAAGTTGCAGTTTGGTTTTCAAAGTGACATTGCAGTCTTGCTCTGCCTGAACCACTAATGAAGTAGCCAGAGGCATCAACGTTGGCAGGAATATTTGCCTGGGGATCTTTTGGACTAATGATTGTTCCAAACCCAGATTCAACCCATGCCCCTGAGGAGTCGTTGGCAATACTTATCCAGAATCGTTGGTTTCCGATGGATGAGGGAATATCCAGAAACCGGGTTGAGTTTTGGTTATTTTCTGTTGTCTGTGAAAGTAGTGTTAGGCTTTGCGTGGCTACATATTCATCAATGTTTTTCAATTGTTGGTTATTAGCTTCGTTTTTAACGTTTAAAGTGGAGATACTGCAGGCGTAAACTATGATTGCGCCAACTATGAGGGCAGCAAAAATCGAATACACATAAGCTGGAATTATCGACGGCATCTAGCGGACCCACCTCTGAATTGACACGTTGGAAATGACAGTTTCTATGTGGATAATGGCGCCTTGTGTTGTGCTTGAAATTGGCACTGAAACGCTACCTTGTTCGCCATTCAATATTGAAGTTATAGCCATGTTCCCAAAGGTGTTAGAAACCACGTAGTTCTTCGATTCAATCTGCGTATCTGTGCAGGAGATTTTGAGGGGAAGTTCACCCTGCAAGGATATCTCCATTGAAGAGTTCAGGTTAACTATGTAGATGCGTATGCTGTTGATTGTTTTGCCATCTTGCAACCCAGCAACCGAATAGGTAACGGTTGGTCGGTATTGTAGCTGGATTTCTGGATGTTCAGCGCCGTTTACTATACAGAGTTGGCTTGTTGAGGAACCGCTTTGGTTTGTTATTGTTCGGCTGTCACCTTGGAGATATAAGCCTCTTTGTGAAGTGCTTGAGTATGGTAGTTGATAGGTTATTTTACCGATTGAAGTGCTAAAGATGGTTTCTTGGATCTCAGAGTTGCCGTTGATACTTAAGGTTAGAATGTTATTGGCGGGTTGGATTTTTAGTAATCCGCCTGAATCAATCAAATCAAACGTGGTTGAGGATCCCGGCTGCCCCAAAGTTGAAATAATTTCATCGCTTAGCGAAATTAGACTTTCTTTGGCTGTGGAAACTTTGAGAGTTTGCCCTTGCGAATTCACCTTTTCAACCGAAAAATAGTATGTGAATGAGACGATGCTGAGAGTTGAAACAAGCAGAATGAGAAAAGTTACGGGTAAGGCCATGGCATATTTATTTCGAACAATTTTGATATGGCGTAAACTTACCTTCATGTTATCCTCTCACTCACAATTCTTTATTTTGTAGAACATACGGAAAATTTGGATTAAGCTGTTTGTGCGTAAAAGAATAGACATATTGTTTTGCAAAAACTTGGCCATATCGACAGGATTAATACAATATAGTCTTGAAAATAGTTACTGAAAAGTTTTTTAAAAAGAGAAAAGAAAGTGGGGGGGGATTTTTCTTAGGTTAATTATTTTTAACCTATGATTATGGCTGTTGCTTGGACGTTTGTCTCTTTGTAGTACATCGCTTGTGATGTGAAGACGGTGAAAGCAACTGTTAAGCCAATGTCGTTGGTGCCTATGCTGTCAGGTGCATCGATCATATATGCCGATTGTGTTTCCTGAGGCAAGAACTATTGGAGCTGTGTCAGCAACTGCTACGGGGCTGCATCAGCGATATACTAAATCTACGCCTGGGTACTGCTGCGTGCGTCAACGGATAGTGCAGTACATTCTTGTCCACGTACGGTAATTTTGTTTATGACAACATCGCGTCCGCCAGTGTTGGTGATCATAATTGCGCCAGACAGCTGCGCCTGCATTGTCAACCCAAATGTGTTCCATGAGAAAGACTGAGAGCTTTCTTCTTGAACACGGGTGCTGGTTACGTTGATTGCAAAGTATGTTACGACGCCTGCGAGTAGCACTGAAACGACAAGGATGATCAGAGTTGTTACGACGGTGCTTAGAGCCAAACGATTTCTTAGTATATTTTTCATTTATTTTTTTAACTCCTTGAAAGAGCAATTACACAATTTTTGGATAAGTAACCTTGTGCGTAAAAAAAATTACACTATTCAATAGAATGTAAAAAATAAAAAGAAAAGGTTGCAGCTTAAAATTCTGTTTAAGCCACTGGTGTTGCCTGGATATTTGTCTCGCTATAATATACTGCTTGTGCACTGTAGAGGCCTATGCTCACCGTTAAACCAATGTCATTTAATGCCTATGCTGTCGGGTGAATTTATGTATATGACCATTGTTGAGCCTGAAGGTAAGATTAGGCTTGTAGCTGCTAAATGCGCGGTATCTGCTAATCCCAGATCAGCGGCTGCTGCCACTGGAGTTGTTACGTGAGCTAGATCTGCGGTTAAATCGTCTCCGTCTGCTGCGTACTGCATAGAATACATTGGCCCAATCTGACTGCTTGTCCGCGAACTGAAATTTTATTGATGACCACGTCGCGTCCTCCATTGTTCGTTACCATTATGGCGGCTTCGGTGGCTCCACCATCAGAATCAACCCAGATGTGTTGTTTAGAAACGTGATAGGCTCTCTTCTTGGACTCTTGTGCTGACTACGTTTACGGCGAAGTATGTTAAGACGCTTGCAAGTAAGATGGATACTACTAGGATTATGAGTGTTGTTATTACTGTGCTTAGTGCTCGGCGATTTTTTAGTATTCGGATCATTTATTATTTTTCACCTGTTGGAAAAATTACACACAACCACTCTTATATATATTACGTATTACGATTCAATACTGATGGTTAGCGGTGCTGACTCAAAGAATCACTATCTTTGCTGCTAATATGTACCGTGAATCTAAGCTCGATATTCTTAAGGAACTATTATTGTCAAATTAGACTGACACAGTTGTGTTTGTTAGCAACTGGAGCAAGAATCAGAATCTTGCATTCATAACTATTATCTTCAACTTTATACTCTTAAAAAACAAGTTTCCAAGCTGGTTAGCAATGCGCATAAAACTTCGAATTCATGCTAAAATTTTATTGGTAATAATAGTCACGACCATGTTTTTGCTTCCAAGCTGTTTAGGTCTACAATTAACTGCAACCTACGACTATACGACTAATGTCCATACCTACGTTAATTCAGGCCAAGGGAACATTACGTATGTAGACAAACCCTTTTTTCCAGTTATGATAAACAACAGTCAGATTCAAATTGGTCAGAACTGGACTATTGTAGTACCGCTTGAAGCTAACCACGACTATCATGTCTATTGTTATGGAACATGGGTTAACACATCTTCTGCGGCCAAGACAGATTACGACATATACGTTTTTAATCCACAAGGAAACTTGGAAAGTTATCACACCGAAGCAGCAGGTTTTCCGGAACATTTGGGAACAACAACTGATGACCCTTTTTTTGCGCCAAAACAATCAGGCAACTATTCATTTGTTATAAAAAATGATTTACGGGAGAGCGAAGGAAGCCAACAAGCTACCTTCATGATAATAGAAAACCTTAGAACCGATGTGTGGAATACAGCTTTGATAGACGGTAAACAAAGCAACGGATTACCAAGTTTCCGTACCTCTTGGGCCTATGAATTAATGTCAAATGCCAGCTACGTGGAACTCTACGTAAAAGTACCCCACACCTTGGATATGTATGAAGCTAGACTTTACTTGATGAATGATGCCAAATCTCTTAGTATAAACTCTTATCCTATTCCTTGGGAACCTGGATTATATGCTAACATTAGCAGTAAGATCGGTGGCTACAATTTTGAAAGTGAAGGTTCAAGAGGTGTCGCATATGCAAGCTGTGAATACGCTGGCAAAGCAATGTTTCTCAACTACTCTTCGACTAACAAATTCACTAACCTCTATCACTTGGTGCTTATAGGCGAAGAAGGATCCGGAGAAATCCAATTTATGCTAAAAACCAATTTCGCCAACGAATCTCTCTTGCCAGTAATTGCTCCAAAAACAGTACTTGCTGGCAATGCAACCGAGATCTCCTACTCATCCATTTCAAATAGTCTCGAACATGCAACATGTTACTACACTTTGGACAATTGGTCTACCCAGACCAACAAGAGTATGTCCATTTTCAACCACACCTGTAGTGTCATAATTCCTGCTCAAGAGGCAGGCTCAATTATACAATATAGGATAGAAGCGGTAGATTCTTTGTGCAATGTCTTAAATGCATCCGGAAATTACGCTGTCAAGATGTTATCAACTTTAAATTCCTCTTTGATCAAAGAAACGATACAATTGGGGGAAAATATTACCGTAAGTAGCATTCTGAACCCAATAACAAATACCTCAAAAGTGGAATTACAAATTTATGGTGTAAACTTCAATCGAACTCTAAATTGCATATTGACGCCCGAGGGAACCTTCCAAGCAAGCTTCCAACCTCCTAATTCAGGCAATTATTCCATTACTGCATCCTCACCAGAGACGCCTTTCTCCTTTGGAGTTACTGGTCCAGAACTATTTTTTTCAGTTACAGAGCCGCCTCTGTACATAAAATACTTCATTCCGATAATCGGGATGTTGGTTGCCCTCTCAGTATCTGGGGGATTGGTTTATTTCTTTAAGTTAAGGACGAAGTAAAGCGTTTTGACTATCTGTAGTAGTGAATATTAATACACAATACTTTTATGTGATGTCGAGCACCTTTAGCATGAAATAGCAACAGCTATTCAAAACCAATGAGATGAGCTCGTGTGGTAGCCAATTTGGAGTGCAAATCACAAAGCCAACTGTTTAGACATCGGAGAGATTAGTCTCTATAGAAGAAAGATGAGGGGGTTCAGTTCGGCTTTGCATTGCCTCTAAGCCACACGAGTTTCTTCTATGAAAACCCGCATAATAGACTTTTCAGAGAGTCTGTAATTTTTTGGATGGACAAATATTATTATCCCATGTTCCTGAAATATAGTCAAATCGTAATTGTCTTGAAAAGGAGCTTTGTCATGGGAACCGAGATACGTCAATTCACTTCAATTAAAGATATAGTGGACTATACGTCAAATCAAATTTCTCAGAACAAGGCATTATTCGAAGATTACAGTCAATGGCTTGGAACCCTTCTAAGAGATTTTGAAAAGGAAAATAAGGATGAAGAATGGTACAAAAAGACGTTGGCGATTCAAAAAACTCTTAAAATCCAAACCAAGCAGCCTCCAGTAAAATCATCTAACGAGAAGAAACAAAAAGGAAAAAATGGAAAGGGTGAGGCTGAATCATGCTGGGTCTACTCTGGGAAGCTTCAAATATCCTTCGCTAACGAAGCTCAGACTCAAATAATCTTTGATGCAATTGAGAAAATCAAGACCAAAATTCAAGAATTCGAGGAGTTTAGAATCGCAATCCAGCAGCTATCTCGATTAGGTCTTGGCACAACTGTAACTTATCTTATATATATTGAAGATGATGCTCCAAAGAAAATAGTTCTGAAATCTAGAAGTAATACAAAAGGAAATGAGAGTTTCAAATTTGCAACAGAGTTTTCTGTTCCAGCTTTCTACGGCAAGTAAATTGTTAATACAGACCGATTATATTCCATATAAAAGTTATATATCAAAATCACAAGATGTGTAAGAGAGGAATCAGCGGTAAACCCACAATATTCTGTTTCAGGAGTACTGGTTTCAATTAATATTAATAGTTTACACGCTGAACGTACTGGAGAGTATACCTCGAAGGAAGAGCTCTTTTTTGATGTTAACGCAAAGCTGGAAGAACAAAAAAGAGAAAATGGCCAAGTTACGCTTAGCTTTAATTTGGCAATTTCAACTAAGCCAAATGTGATCAAATATAGTACTTCTGGGCTGGTAACTTTAGCAGGAAAACCGGATGACTTAAAGAAGAAATTAGAGGTAAATCCTAAAACACGTATCCCTCAGATCCTCTTTACTATTTATCAACATGTTTTTACATCAATTTACATTTTATCGTCTAACTTGAACACACCATATCCTCCTCCAGATCTTCTTCACCCCATGGCCGAGAAAATACAAATATTATCGGGCAATCCTCCTAACGCAAATTTAACTGAAAAACCAGAAACCTCCAGTCCTCCTGCCGCAAGGATCCCTGAACAAGCTGTAAAGTAAACTTGGTCAGATAATTCTGTAAAAACCTGTTGATCTCTACAAGCAACTTATTCTTTGATAGTTGATCCCATACAGCACACTTTTATCCCTAAATAAGAAATATTCTGTTTTTTAGTATATCCAAAGAGTAGAAATAAGGGTTAAATAATTTTCACGACTTGAATTTTTGAGAAAGGAGCATATTAAACATGGAGACAACCGTTGCAGCGTTATTGCTAGTAACAGCAAGCGTAGTCCTTGCATCTGTAGTCGTAAATTATGCAGTAAACATCACCCAAGTTACTTTAGATACTCAGAATTTGCCAGAGATTAACAAGCTCCAGAATTATATGAATAATCTGCTAAATGAAACCCAAAGTGCGATTAATGGTACTGGAGTTCAAGTTCCAGATCCCTCGCTTCCATAATTCATTCTGTTTATTTCAAATTCTGTTTATCGCTTCATAACATCTAATATCAAGAAAAGTTAATTGTTCAGAGAAGAACAATGTCGAGCACTAGTACTATTGAAGATGCAAGTGTAACTTTAGAGCTTTCACGGTTCGACGCTGAGATCGCAACGTCTATGACACTAGATTTTCTTGAGAGACTTGGATATAAAGGCAAATGGTTGCCTTTGAAAGTATCCCTTGAAGGGGAATTATATATTGTTGAAATGATTCTAGAAAAAAAGACAGCAAAAGTTCAAATTAACTCTTCAACAAAAGAGATAAAAGAGTATGAGTTTCAAGAAACTGAAACTGAAAGCAAATCACCAATCAAATCCAAAGGACTAATATTTTTGATAGCCGTTATCGGCATAGCTGCTTTGTCAGCAAAGTTGCTTGGCGTTTTCTGATACACTGGTTGTCTAAATTGAATTGCATTTGTAGTATCATTCAATACGCATATTACATCTTTTAAGATGTCGAATCCCAAAGATCAATAATTTTTCTCTTCTTTATCTCATCTTTTATCGTTTGAATCGATTGCAGCACTAACATCGCTTGCTTGTATAGCTGATTGTATTCGTTGAGGGTTTCTTGCATTTGTTTTGACCACTCAAGCATGTGTGGAAAATACGGTGAGGTTGTTTTTTCTTCAGTTTTTTCAAACCAGTATTCTTCGTTGTGTGGTCCATGGGTGACACTCGTTCTAACACTGAACCCAAATTCTTCTAAAACGATCCCAAGTTCACCAAGCACAACGCGAACGGGTCTGTCTATTACTTCAGGATATTTGTTTCCTACTTGTTGATTACCTAGCTGATCATATTGAGAGACTGCTGAATGTAAATCAGGTTTTTCATGCCACCAAATACCTGATTGCCCCAATACCTTTTCTGAAATTTCTTTTGATTCAGTCACGAGCCTTTTTACTTTTTTCTTTAAATCACCAAAACTGTTCGCTGATAAATTTAAGGAGACTTCTGAGTATTTTTTTATATATTGTTTAGCTGTTTCTTCGAACCATTTTGCTGCAAAATCGCTTGTGCCAATGATGAATTTTATTTTTATCTCTTGCATAATAGCGCAAAGAGAAAGAAGTTCGCTTTCCTTGGTTGCGAGAAGGTCTTCCAATTTTTCACTCATTATGATACCTTAATTCAAGGGTAACCATGTTGTCTGTCTTCCTTTTCTATTGCACCCGGAAATAAACTTATTCTCCCTGATTATATTAGTATTTAGCCACCTAATCATCTATTACTCTTAGACTAATTCGTAGTCAAGTTCATGCTTGAATAGAACCATCTGAGAAAAATCAGTGATTCGTTGGGTCCGACTCTGGGATTTTATTTAGTTATGTTAGATGCTTAAAAATTTTCCAACAAACCCCGAAAATAACCTAAACAAAAATACAACCCAAAACACAACCCACCAACAAGCTTTTGCACGCAAACCTACTACTACAACCAAAAGAAACTCAAACACAAGAAAAGCTGACTTGTTGAATTTATCATCCCCAGAACCGCTCCGTTACAACTACCAACATCAAAAAAAGCCGTTTACATCAACAACTACTACCAAACAACCCCCAAACTACAACCCAAACCAGAAATAAACCTTAGAAAGCAACGAGAAAAAATGGTTGTGCACACAGGACAAACCAACAACTACCAAAACAAAAAAAACACAGAAACAAGTCAGCAAGCCTAAAACAAGCAGACCAGTTGTTGTTGCAACTGTATGCTGCACTATAGTTGCAACATCTGAACCTCAAGAACTATTAAATTGATTATCGACCTTTCATTGTCTTAATAGGGTTTTTATGAACATTTTTATGTGCAAGATAACCGAGAGAGACTCAAAAGACCTCTGTTGAAAATGCCGTTGAGTAGTTGACATTGCCTATAAGTCGGCTGTGCTCTATGTGTGTTTTCTCGAGGTTAAGAGTATGTTTGCTCAAATAATAATTGATTGCCAAACAAAAAACGAAATCGTAAGTTGCGAGTATTGTATTGCAAAGGAAAACTGTTGTCTCCGGCTGGAATTAGGGGATAAGACAGGAGCCGAGAAAGAGCCTTCAGGATTATTTGTTCCTCTTCTGCTCATAGAGACATAATATTCTCTTCGGTATGATTGGAATCGGGAAAAACATTATAATCCATTAAAAAAAAAGTTGCCTGTAAAAATGAAGTACAGGGCCGAATTTTCAGCATTTCAACTTCGCAGAATGATTTTTGTTTAGCCGCCGTATGCTATGAGCTCTGTGGATGATATCAAGATGCCATCTTGGGTCATAGTTTGCTTTGCCATGCCGATGACTGGTATGTTCGAGTTACCCCATATTGTAGTGACATAGGTTTTCCCAAGATCTGTCTGTGTTATGACAGCTTTGTCGCAGTTGAATGTGCCGGCAGGAACCGTAACTGACTCTTTAGTTACAATCGTGCTTGGTTTGATCGCTGTGGGAATGTCGTTGAAATCGCCGGGTGCATAATCGTTTTCAGTGTCAGATATTACTATGTCATTTGAGGTTATCACTATTTTGTAATGAACTCCTTGGAGATTACTTTTGTCCAGCCAATAAGTTGTAACAGTCTTCATTACACTGCCTTCTGTGGCGAGTTGCAGTTCAGTTCGGAATATCCAACAGTCAATTCCTTTGATAGTTCCCTGGCCAACGGCGTAACCAAGGTTGTAGTTTGCGACTACAGCTCCGTTTGCATCATAGTTCTCGGTGGTATAGTTTGCCCAGGCTCCATCTCGATAACCCGCAGATGTTTGCTCTGACAGGGTGGGAGTAGCTGTGACCTGAGACGTTGGGGCTGATGAAGGCGATGTTTGAGGTGTAGTTGAAGGCGATGCAGTCGCGGAGGGCTCAGGACCGGGGTTGTTGTCATGGGGTAGAGTCATAACATAGTAACCGCCTGCAGATACCAGAACTACTAAAACGATAACTAATATTGCGGCAAGCATTGTCTTAGAAAAACGTCTTGAAGTCGGTGGCGGTGGAGGAGGGGGCGGCGGAGGAAAATCCATAACGCTCACTGTACTTTCTTTCAATTTAATCACAGTTTGTATTCACTAACTTTTTCAGATAAAACTTTCGATTATCCAATACTTTTAGCTAAAATTTTTAAAAAAAATAAACATCAATAATTTTTATTCCCCGCATTAAAAACCCCTATCGATTAGTTCTAAAAAAGGTGAAAAGATGAGAAGCTGATTGGTTTAGTTTTCAAACTTTGTTTTTTGTTCTGCAATCTTATTTGTGTTTAGCTGGTTGATTTGTCGATTACGGTTCTGGTGATGGTGATTATCTGGGTTACTGTTGAGTTTGCGACATCAACTTTGACGGTTGCGTATCCTGAAGTTCCGTTCTGCATTGTTACTATTGCGGTTGTAGCTTGTGTAGTTAATGTGCCGTCGCCTCCAATGACGTTCTTGACTATTGGGTTGATCGATGTTACGTTGTAACCTTGGGAAACTAGGTTTTGCACGTCAGTGTCGTTGTCTAGTATAGCGTTAACGTTGGCAGTGTACTCTGTGCTTACTTCTATGTTTGCCATGCCTCCCATGAAACCTTCTCCGTGTCCGCCGTGACCTCCTGGTCCTCCACCGAATCCTTGACTATCCATCATCATTCTACCGTCGAACTGTAGCTGGTTTGCGTTCTGTGCCGCATCGGATGTGATAATTGTAGTGGTGTCTGTAGTTGTCGAATTTGTGTCTGTGGCTGCGAACGCTGTAAGTGTTAGTGCTCCAACTGCTGCCGCGAGAGTTGTCAGCAATATTAGACTAATTGCGGTTGTTTTTCGATTCATCTTTTTCACCTCCGTTTTACAAAAATCCAATTATTGAAACGCTTATTAAACAATTTTTCAATATTGAGCCCAAAATTGTACAGATTTACACCCAGATTATGACCTAATTGACCCGAAAAATAAGACAGACCACAATGAACCACTTGCTTGAATTCTGAATTTTGGGGAATGTCTTTAAGCATAAGTCAACGGTAAATACAATAATCCATGGCTAAGTTAAGCCCAAATAACTCGGCAAAATAGAGGCACCAATCGATTGAGTGACGAATGACTCTCAGCTTAAACTACTCAGGCGAAGAAGAAGACCCAAGCGAAGCCGCTCCAACACTTACTGCTTCAGGAATAGCTGAATACATCCGCTTCAACTGCTGCCCCCGATTCTTCAAACTAAAGTTCGAAGGCAAAGAAGTAAAAAAACGCAAATGGCCTGAAGCTTTCAAAGCCATCAGTCCCCTGCTTTACGGTACAGGAAAAGCGTTAGAAGAGAAAAAAGTCGATGAACTAAAAGAGAAAGCCGCTGAATACCTTGATTTCTCCATATACGACCCCAAACTTTATGGAAAGAAGGGCTGGGATAAAGCCAAGGATTCAGTAGATAATCTCTGTTATGTTATTGAGCACCAGATTGCAGCAGGAGAGAAAACTGACAATAGACCTATCTTGATTTATCAGGTTCCCATGAAGGGTCCAATCGGCGTTTGGGATGTTAAGGGTATTGCTGATTTGATTGCTGTTTGGCCGCTTAAAGATGGCAAGGTGAAAGTTAGGATTTTTGAGTTAAAGTCCTCTTGGAAAGAGCAGACGGCACACCGTATTCAAGTGGCAATTTACGTTTTGTTGCTTAATCGGGAACTAGGCGGTTTATCTGCAAAGGTTGACCTTGAAGGAGGCGTCATTAACCGCGAAACAAACCTTGAGAAGCTTGACGCCGATAGCTTGCCAAAATTCAAGTTAAGCCCCCTAATACAAGACGTTGAGCGGCTACTATCAAAAAACGGTGAGTTAAACCGCATCCACAACACGCTGCTCGAAAAAGTAGAGTTTCAGCTCTGCTGGCGATGTGACAACTGTGGCTTCAACGAATGTTGCATAGTGTGCGCAGTCGAAAACGAAAGTATTGCCCTGCTTAATCTTAGTAGAGGCGAGCAGCATGCACTGGCTAACCATGACATAAAGCGTCTGGAGGATTTGGCTAAACTAAAGGCTGTAATGGATGCAACGGATTTGCGTCCGTACGAATTCAAAACTATTCCTGCCAAAGATACAAAGAAGGTTGCTGAAGATATCCGCTGACCCAGTTGTGGGGCCTAAGCTTGATTGGCTTATCGAACGCGCCCAGTACATGTTAGGGGGCATTCGACCTGGCAGTCTCTATGCAAGCAAAAGCCGATGGATGCCATGGCTAACCGGCACTGGATACGGCAGCCTTCCAGAAGACAGTCCCATAGCTGGCGCAGACACCGCATTAATGTACAGTCCCGACGGCATGATCCGCGTCTACTTATTCATTGAATGGGATTACATGCTCGACGTTATTTCCATGATCAGTGCCCGTGTAAACTGCACCCGCCTAAGGGGCGAACCCCCAAGCGTATCCACAGTCATCGCCAGTCTTCCAGATGACCACAAAGAGGCTTTGGATGAAGAAAAGAAGCTAATGGAAGAATTCTTTCAAGAATTAACCAAAGCAATAAATAAGGTAGCAAATGAGGTTGGCAGCCCAGACGAAGCACCCATTCACCTCTACTTCTTCAGCCGCAGAGAACGTGATGTGCTCATGAAGAGTGTTTGCCGCCAGCCTACTTTGATGAGTGCACGGGCAGTTCGGGACCTTTTGGGTCTAAGACAAGCCATCGACCAGCCCATGTTCTCAATTCTCCAAGACGAAGTGCAGCATAGAAAAGCGCTAAAATTCCACAGCTCAGGTCTACTACCCATTCTTGAGCAAGCCAGCTTTTTTGACCGCAAACAATGGATAGCAAAACGTAAAGATGGTTCATCTGTTGACCTAAGCTTGGTGTTTAGGGATGGATTGTTCAACTATTCTCTTCCATACAACCGAAACCCAGACGGCTCAATAGGCTTTCTCCGTGATGAATGCGCACATAAAGATGGGTATTACCCTGCTCGAGCCCGATTCGGCGACCAACTGCCCATTGAGTATCTTTGGGGAGCCAAGGGTCGCTTAGAGAATTTTGTCGAAAAGGGTCCATCCAAGGTTTTGTTGGAGAAACGGAAATGGTGCGATTACGTCCAAAAGACCCGCCGGATCACTGATGAAGAGCTCAATTTGATGGGTCAGAAAATTTGCCTGGCATTAGAGCATATTGAACATTCACTATCGATACGCAACAGGCGATTGGGTAAAAAGCCCATTCCTATCCCAACAATTTCTCAATTCTCATTGGGCACAGCCACATTAGAGCGCAGTTGTAGAGAATTTCTTGACTTGGAGTATTTCTCGAAGCGACAAGAAATGTACCAGCACTATGCTATGCTTCCCTACCAACGTGTAGCTTCAGGCAGGTCTCTGATTTTTGAATGCGTGAGCGTGTTTGAGTCTGATTTGGATTTTGTGGTCCACGGCAAACTCGTCTACGAAGGCATCGGTTTACCCAAAGGCTGAATGTGTTGCTAACGCCTGCCGCGTTAAGGGATCGGATGGTTCAAGCTCGGGCGACTGGATGGTTATAACCGAACTTAGACGCAATGAGCAGGGTCAGTTTGAGGAAGCCCAGAAACGTTCTCCTTCAGAAGTTGAAAAATCCGCCCGCGCCATCGTAGGCAAGGTTGACGCGCAAAAGCTGGAAATCGTTGTTAATGTGGTAACTTGGCCAAGTGGCAAAGACAGAAAATACAGCGCCTGGCACAACCTCCCAACCACTGATCCCGAGAAAGCCAAAAACAAGTACATGCAACTCTTTGAAGCGGGACGATTCTACATTTTAGATGAATTGGCGGACGACATTATTTCCGATAGGGCAGCCAAATGCCTCGATTATGCGGCTAACAACGTGCTCTACAATATACTTGCAAATTATTTGGCAGGTAAGGTCGAGTGCTCAGCTCACACTGCTTTGTCGAAGGTTGCCGCAACTCCATTTTTGAGTTGGGTTGAGCATAGACGTTTTCCTCCCAAGGCTGAACAGGCACGTTTTGTTGACCGCGTATTCGGGAGAGAGCCAATTGTAATGCTTCAGGGTCCGCCTGGAACGGGTAAAACTGAGACTTTACAGTTAGCAGTTCTAGCTCATGTAGCTGCCCACCGAGCAGCTTCCCGATGCAGGGTGTTGATGGTTGCGCCCACTCACAAAGCCATCCAAGAATTTGTAATAAAACTCGCACGCTGCTGGCAAGAATACACCGACGCAGGCGGCAAAGACCTCAAAGACCTAAGAATCTACCGTGTGTTAAGCAGCAATACTGCATCCGCGCAACCTATCGACGGTGTCAGATACGTCAACTACAACGAAGACCAAGAGACCGTCAAAGAACTCACAGATTGCCTAATGAACCAGTCAACCCTTGCCCCAAACGCCTCCACATCCGATCCCATGATTCTATGCCTCACACCACCCGGACTTTATGGACTCATGAAGAAAATCGGCGACTCCGAGCCACCCTGGGGAGAAGGCTTCTTTGACCTCCTCGTAGTCGACGAAGCCAGCATGATGCGCCTTCCAGAACTCATCCTCTCAGGCAGTTTCCTGTCCAAAAACAGTCAAATCCTTGTCGCAGGCGATCACCGCCAACTGCCCCCGATTGTTGCGCATAACTGGGAAAAAGAAGATCGCCGAACACTTGAAGAAATGGCGTCTTTTCTATCTGCTATGGATTTTCTGAGATTGCTGCGTAACGAGGACCTCGGCATAGAACGCATAGAATGCAAACACCCTGCAGACATCCCAGCGGAACGATTATGCGAAAGCCACAGGTGCCACTCAGTTGTCGCGGAGTTTTTGAGGGAATGGGTGTATGAGAAGGACCAGATTGATTTCCGTTCAGACCAAAAAGCATACTCTGCCTATTTCGAAGCCAAACACGAATGGTTTGGCGGTTGTTTTGGCGCCCGAAAATGTTTTTGTTCTGATTGTGCATGATGAGGCAGAAAGTTTTCAGTCCAACAAGGTTGAGGCTTCGATTGTGCAGGCTCTAGTCCGAAACGCCCCGACTGAAAACATCGGTGTAATAACACCTCACAACGCCCAAAAAGGATTACTCAAAAACATGCTGTCAGATAGATGCAAAGACACTCGTGTCGACACAGTGGAACGCTTCCAAGGCGGCGAAGCAGACTTCATCATTATCTCATCCACGGTCAGCGACCCCGACTATGTCCGTAGCGAAAGCGATTTTCTCCTAAATTTAAACCGAATTAACGTAGCAATTTCACGCATGAAGAAGAAACTGGTAGTTGTTGCGAGCCGCTCGATTTTTGAGTTCATGCCTCAGGATGCCAAGGACTACGACAAGGCTCTTTTGTGGCGTGGGATTTCACAGACGGTTGGGTTTACAGCTGACTCCACAGCACAATGGACAGGCGTTTTATCTGAATTTCTTGGGCATGGTGCCTCTTCAGTAAAAGTTGAAGTCTACGTTAAATCTTCAAAGAAATAACGGTTCCTAAAATTGTTGCTGTGTGGTGCCAGCCACATACCTTTAAAGCGATTATTACCAATGACTGTTTAATGTTGCTAACTATGATAAGCGGATTTCTTTTTGACACAAAAGTTTCATTGATGCCTGTTTAGCCCTTTTACATGTTTGTTAGAGGAATTAGATGACTGAAGAAAAAACACGAATTATTGTAGTAGATGACGATGTAGGCATTCTAAGAGTGTTCAAGAGCATTTTACAAAAACAAGGGTACATTGTTGAGACGGCTGAGACCGGCAAAGCTGCGCTTGAAAAAATTAAAAAAGAAAAATTTAACGTTTACTTAATTGATGTTAAGCTTCCTGACATGGAAGGAACAGACATTCTCCTGAACATACCCAACAGCCAAGGAATAGTTAAAATTATCATAACAGGTTTCTCTACTGATGACGTCGGAAAAAGGGCTGCTGATTATGGTGCAGATGATTTTTTAGTTAAGCCGGTAAAAGCGGAGGAGCTTATAGCTGTTGTGCGTGATAGAATAGACACAATTCCGTATTAAAAATAGTCTTTCTGCTGAACAGAACTAAGCTTAGAGTTAGGTTCTATTCACAAATCTTAAAAGCTAGACCTCAAATAAACGATTCATTATTTGGTGTCGCAATGGGGTTCCTTAAAAAGTTCACAAACAAACTAACCGCTCCGGATGCATCTGTTCAGTTACGATTCACCACTTATTCTATTGCATTAGGAGAGACCTTACAAGGATCCTTCAACATAGCTTCAAAAGAGGACTTTGAATCCACAGAAATTCGATGTGAAATTGCCTGTGTGGAACAATCTAAGGTTATAAGAGAGGTCTATGATCCCGCTTTAAAGAGGTCTATCCCTCGAGTTGTAGACGAATCGGTCGTTATTTATAGCACAAAACCATCGCTTTCTGGGCTCTCACATTTTACGAACGGTGAAATCAGAGCCGTCCCAGTAAACATTAACATTCCGGCAGGTGCAAGACCAACGTATGTAGGTGCGGATCGCAGAGTCACTTGGACTGTTAAGGGTGTGGTTGCCGTAGATGGTCGACCCGATAAGACAACCGAAACTAGCGAAATCCAGGTGTTAGTTCCTATGGTTCAGTCAGCTCCTGTGCAAAGGGAAGTTGTTCGCACGGTTGTTATGATTCCCTGCAAGTATTGCCAAGGCTTAATGGACCAAACGGTGACTGTTTGCCCTAACTGTGGCGCAAAAAGAACAATTTAAACTAAAGTGAGCATAGGAAGCGGTTTTTTGTTTTCTTAAGCTCCGTTTTTTTTGTCTATCTTTGTGGACCTGACAGATTTAGAGTTTTTTCCACAAACATTAAATTGCCTTTTCTATCAACTACTATAGTATTCCTGAATAGGGAGAGATAGTGGTCATGAAGATCATTTTAAAGTCTGATTTTCAAGATTTTGTAAACAACCTAATTGAAGATGGCTCCTATAATGTAATTGGAGTTAAATCAAGAGGCAACAAATTCGCTTTTTCGCCACTGCAAACAGCCGAGGAATTACGACTTGACTATGACGTAACCCTGTTGCCTCCAAAAAAATATTTCTTTCCACAACGCGAAACCCTATTCACTTATGATCTAGCAGGTGGTTTCTCTGCTAAAAAACCCGAAGAAGCAAAACCATTGTTGATGATAGGTGTTCATCCTTATGACATTGTTGCGTTGCTTCACATGGATGAAATTTTCAGAGAAACAAAATCCGACCCCTACTACTTCAAGAAACGCGAGTCCTCTATAATTATCGGAGTTAACATCCAAAAACTTTCCAAATGGAACTTCTCCTCATTCATGGGTTCCTCCACTGTTGACTACGGTTTCGATCTCATGTTAACCGATTTAGGTAACAGGTACATTATCAACGTTGGTTCCCAAAAGGGCGAGGATCTACTTTCCGAATACGCCAAAAACGTAACAACAGCGTTGGCCCGAGACATACAAGTTGCTGGACAGAAAAAAAGGGAGATAATGAATCTCTCACAGCAAACCTTCGATTTCTCCCCTGAACTAATTCCTGAATTACTTAAAGACAGTTATGGAAAGAGCGGCTTCTGGGAAAAACACTCAGAAAAGTGTCTAGCTTGCGGCTCATGCGTCTTGGTTTGCCCCACGTGCTACTGCTTTGACGTTAAAGATAACCCTGATCTGACTTTGGAGGCTGGAGAAAGAATCAGAACTTGGGATGGCTGCTTGCTAGAGGATTTTGCAAAGATTGCCTCAGGAGAAAACTTCCGCGCAACCAGACCAACAAGATACCGTCATCGTTACTTCAAAAAAGGCAAATACCTCTATGACCGCTTCGGCTTTGTTTCATGTGTGGGCTGTGGACGGTGCTCCTCAAACTGCCTACCAAACATAGCCAATCCCGTTGACCTTTTCAACGATATGTACCATGAAATGCAAAACAGCGGTAGCCAAATCAAAGCCAGTGATGCCCCCGAAATAAGTATCCAAACGGAAGAAAACATTAATTTTGTACCTAAACTCGCAACGATAATTAAAAAGACCCCGATGACTGCCCTTGAAACTCTTTTTGAAATCAAATTAGATGACGGCTCAGACCTCAATCATAAACCAGGCCAGTTTGTCGAAGTCTCAGCTTTTGGAATAGGAGAAGCGCCAATCTCATTATCTTCTCCTCCTACAAAGAAGAGTTCATTTGAAATTTGCGTCCGTAAACTGGGCAATGTAACCACTAGACTGCACAAACTAAACGAGGGCGACAAAGTGGGGATCAGGGGACCCTTCGGGAATGGCTTTAATGTTAACTCATTAATGGGCAAGGATCTTCTGTTTATTGCTGGTGGTTTAGGAATTGCTCCTCTTCGTTCGCTATTCAATTACGTGTTGGATAACCGAAAAGATTTCGGGAAGGTCTACCTTCTCTATGGATGCAAAGAACCAAAAGAGTTGCTTTTTAGCGATGAAATGACTGCCTTAGCCTTAAGGGAAGACGTCGAGTTTAGGTCAACTGTTAACTGGTGCCCAGAAAACGAGCTTTGGACAGGCAATATCGGTGTGATAACAACCCTTATTCCGCAAGTATCCTTCGACCCTGAACAAACTCTCGCTATACTCTGCGGACCACCCGTCATGTACAAATTCGTGATTGCCGACCTCAAGAAGAAAATGGTTCCCGATGACCACATCATAATGTCGCTTGAACGACGAATGAAATGTGGTGTCGGAAAATGCGGACATTGCCAAATCAACCAGATATACGTCTGCAAAGATGGGCCTGTGTTTAATTATTCAAAAATAAAAGGTGTGCCGGAGGCGCTTTAAGATGAAACCTAAAGTAGCATTTTTTGATTTTGCTGGCTGTGAAGGTGACCAACTACAGATCGCTAACCTCGAAGAGGACCTTTTGGCTCTTCTGGGCCAAGTTGAAGTCGTAACCTTCAGGGAAATCATGAAAGAACAAAGCGACAACTACGACATCGCATTCGTAGAAGGCTCATGCACTAGACTGCAAGATGAAGATAGGTTAAAACAGGTACGAAAGAACGCAAAACTTGTTGTGGCAATCGGATCTTGCGCGGCAATCGGTGGCATCAATAGCCTTAGAAACTACAAGGACTTGGATGGCGTTAAAAATATGGTATATGGTGAAAACGCAAGGCTCTTTGACTCTTATGCTGCAAGGCCAATTGATGCGGTAATCCCTGTGGATGCTTATGTGTATGGTTGCCCAATTGACCGTGAAGATTTCTTACAGGTGGTCAAATCTTTGTTGCTGGGAAAGAAGCCTGAAACTCCTACCTACCCTGTCTGCGTGGAATGCAAGAAAAACGAAAATGTCTGCGCCTTTGAACGTGGTCAATTCTGCGTTGGCACAGTTACGAGAGCTGGTTGTAACTCGTGTTGCGTTAATGAGGGAACAATCTGCTGGGGCTGTCGAGGCTTAATCGATAACCCAAACGAGAATTCCCAAAAAGAAGTTCTAATCAAATATGGCTTAACGGTTGACGATGCAATCAGCAAGTTTAGGTTATATTTCGGTTGGCAGGAGGCAAAAAGATGAGTGAACAAAAAAATGTTGATGTAAATGTCCATCATATAACAAGGGTTGAAGGGCACGGAAATATTACGGTATCTATAAGGAACGGTGCCGTGGAGAAATGCGAATGGAGTATTCCTGAAGCGCCAAGGTTCTTCGAAGCCATGGTTGTTGGCAGATCCTGGAATGAGCTTCACCATATTACCTCGCGTATATGCGGTATCTGCTCAATTGGTCACACACTTGCTTCTTTGAAAGCCACCGAAGCAGCTATGGGGATACAGATAAGTGAACAAGACCTAAAGCTGCGTAAACTAGCCCTACACGCTGAGAACCTGCAGAGTCACATTCTGCATCTTGGTTTTCTGGTTCTGC
>CAVZPM010000032.1:0-78648 GCA_963777155.1 Candidatus Bathyarchaeota archaeon | reverse complement strand
CTTTGGATGTTTTTCTTGGTTTTCCCATTACTGCCGCTTTTTTTAGGTCTAAGGGCGAATTTATGTTAAAGAACGTTTTAAAATCTGGATCTAATTGCTCAATGACCATTGTTGAAATATAGCGAACTCCACGTAGCCTTTCAACCACTGCATGCATGTCCACTTCATTTTCTGCCAATGCCTCTTCAGTAGCTACCAATGCCTGCTTAGTATTATACACAGCATGTAAAGGTTCGATATCCTGATTTGTCCATCTTGGAACAGCCGCTGCTTTCCCAATACAACAGTCAAAGAGCAAGGACAAAACCTCTTTCGAAACAAAGGGGCTATCAAACGGTAGAAGCACCGAGTACTCGCCATTTGCTTCTTCAAACCCGGTTAAAGCTCCAACCAAAGGACCCTTGGATTCTCGGATGTCAACGGCAAACCTGACTTCCTCAGAAACCAGTTTCGCATAAGTGTCTGCACGGGCTTGAGTATTCGTTACAACTATAATTTCCTCGACAAGACCCTCCACCGCGTCAATAACATGGCTCAGAAGCGGTTTGCCATCCAACTCCAAAACACCCTTATCGGTATTAAATCGAGTAGAGGAACCACCCGCCAAAATAATAGCTGACTTATCCAACAAATACATCTCCAAACAGGAAATTCTAGCATAGGTAGTGTTGTTTAAGCTTTTTGTTGAAGAAAGGAAAAGAAAGTTTTGGTTAATTTATTTCGTCATTATCTATTTTTCGAGCCATCTCTGCTACAATCTTTGTGAAGGGGTGATCTGGTTTATCCTGGACAAAAATCAGGTTTCCCTCGGCGCGAAGAATTTCACAGAAGCACGGAACCATTCCAAGCAGTGGCACTTGATAGTCAATTTTGATCTTATTTTGCATCTCGGTTTTTTTAGCGGTTGCTGAGGGATCTAACACCTTGTTTAAAACCAAACCCGTTTTCTTCTCGAATAAGTTGTAGAGTTCAGCCAGCATGCGTTTTGTTCCGTCAACGTCGGATCGATCGCCTGTTGTCGCTACCGTCACAAAGTCCGCGGCTACTATAGCGTTAATGGATGAATATTGCAGTCCTGGGCTTGTGTCAAAGACTAGGTAATCGAACTTTTGGTCTCTTAGCATTGTTTCCCTTAAAGCGAGGAGTCGGCCTAAGGCGCGCATTTCCCATTTTCTATCTTTTGACGACATGTCACGGATGGCTTCGGTCGATGGGTTTGCTAGAGCACGCGTAGAATTTGCCGTTCCCGGATAACCTGCTGCTTAAATCGATTAAGGTTTTGTCTATTTCACAGGTGTTGTTTAGGTAATCGTTTAGCCAGTGGTCTGCATTTGGGGTTTTTAGGATTGCGAATAAGCTTGGGGCTCGAAAGTCAAGGTCAAATATGCAGACTTTCTTTCCCATTTTTGCGAATGTTGCTGACAAATTGACGGATAGCGATGTTTTACCTGTTCCGCCTTTGTAGGAATGTACAGCGATTATTTTGCTCATGGTATTCAACTCTGAGTTTCTTTCTCTATGAAAAAGTAGGCTTTCCTACCTTTTCGCTCTTTCTTTAGGTAACCCATAATGACTAGTTGATTAAGGTAAGCGCTCTCTACTGCTCTTGCCCGGGTTGTTTGTTTAGAGATTTCTTCAGCTGTTGCTCTAGTGCACCTGCAAATGGTCATGGCTGTTTTGCGTAAGTGATCAGGCATAGATAGAAGCGTCATTACATCTAATGATGCGTCGGGTAGGGATAGGACACCTTTTTGGTTGTTGTTGCCGTTTCCGTTCTTTTGGATTTCAATCATGATTTCCATCTTGTCGTTTAGTTTCTCGAGGCTTTCTTCTATTTTTTCTAGAATGTTTAAGGGTTTTTTATTTGAGAGTTCATTTCTAATCAAGCAATATCCCCGAGTTGTTTTTCATGTGTACAGTTTGAATAGCTTAAGCTGTTTTGTATTTATTAAGTCTTGCGATACATTACTATTTATTTTGGATAAATAAAAAGCAACCCAGAAAATACAGAAAAATTACATTTAAACCAAAGATTGTTAAAACTGGAAATTTAGTAGGGAATAGGAGTCTGAGTCCTTGCTTCCTCTACAATGGGCAATACTTGTTTTAATTCCTTAAAGTATTTCAGAACAGTAATACCCCGTTGAGTAACAGCGAAAACTACCCTTGCTTTTCCTATAGTGCGTTCTTCCACTAAACCCTGTTTTATGAGAAATTCAAGGTATTCTTTTAGGATGCTGCAGTTAACGTTTGCTTTGTACATGACGTGAGTTAACTTTAGCGGTCCACGATGGGCAAGCACTGAAAGGATGTCTACATACATTTCGAGTTTTGATCGACGCACTTTGTGTTCCTCTTTTTTTGTTTAAATGAGCTGTTTGATTATAAATCATTTATGTATTAGAAATCAATAGTTTTATCCATCTCAGCCTTCAATAAGCCTTTTTTCTAGATGCATTGTTTAACACGTTTAATCTATTTTCGAATGCCGTAACCAGGTCATCTAGCAGTATTTCACGCAATTCGGTTGACAAACAGTTGATTTCCCTATCAAACGCGTTCGCTAATTTAGCTTCCAGTTCTTTTCTATCTTTATCTGCAAATTGCTTCATTTTTTATTCATTTCCTCCCAAATCTATTGACAACCAGAATAGTTGAAGGTATATAACTCACTTATGAAAGCAACCTATATATCAAAAATTAGTACCTAAAAACAAAACTTTGCCATTGAACCCCAAGTATTGATCAATTTTTGACTACTAAGGACGTTTCAAGAATATGTCAAATCAAATGGTCTTGTGCATAAAATATTTGACGTATCAAATATTATTAAATTCAAAGAAAGTTGTAGTCTATCAACAATCACAAATTAATTTAAACACCGAATGACATTTTTACATTGCAGATAGTCGGCATCATAACTGCAATGAATCTTAGGGGTCCTTTATTGTTCAATTTTAAAGAAAAATCTTGGAGTGTTTTACTCGTTAAAGGCCACGTTCTAAACGATCAAGTAAGAGCCGAAAGATGTGATAACTGCAAATCGAAAACAGAAGTATTAACAACAAACTACAACAATCCCAACCTGCTGTTATATGGATGCAAAGACAGCAGATGCAAACACCGGCTACTGCGCCTAGATTTCGATGCGTAATTATGTAATCATCCATAAGTCCCTGAAATATCATTTTGTTATGTTTTGGGTTGTTTTGCTTTCCTCTTTTGTTTGATTCCAATTTTATTGCAGTCTTTTTTATTTTCTCTTTGGTAGTTGTTGGTTTGTCCTGTGTGCAGGGGGCGTTTTTTCTGGTTGTTTTCTAGGGTTTGTTTCTGGTTTGCTTCCTAGTTTGGGGTTTATTGGGTAGTAGTTGTTGAAGTAAACGGCTTTTTTCGATGTTGGTAGTTGTTGGTGGGTCGGTTTGGGGATGATAGAGTCAACAAGTCAAGCTCTTTGTTTTACGGGTTTTCTTTTTGGTTGTAGTAGTAGGAGCTTTGTGTGCGCAAGCTTTCCAGATGGTTGGGTTTTGGGTTCTGTTTTAGATTTGCATTGTGGATTTAGGTTTGTCTGGTAGAAGTAGTGGATGTGGAGGCGCCTTTTCAACATGGTTGTGGCAGATTTTAAGCTGCTTGTGGGCACTCTCAACATAGTTGTGCACAATGATCTATTGCTTATTGATATTGCAGGTTTAGAAAAATGGAAAACACGAAACTCAATGGTCCAGTTAAAGAATCAGGGATGACAAATAGAGCTCCGATCTGGTTCTAATGTTTAGAAATGGAAATGGTGCGGTCGCCGAGATTTGAACCCGGGTCGTCAGCGTGGCAGGCTTACACAGTGATGAGCGAATCAATCACTTTGATGTCCTAGACCAAACTAGACTACGACCGCACATACATGGTTTTTTGTTTGGCTAGCGACCAGTGTCAATGGTTCACATCGGCTTTTTTGGTCGCATGCCAGAGTTCAAAGTCGAAAGTGTGTTATTTATGTGCTTTTTGGTTTGTCTAATAATGTCCTATTGTAGTGCGCTGATCTGCCTGCTTTTCGTCAATAGCGATGCTCCGCCTTTATGATCATGTTCGTAACTAAATCTTATAACCTTCTTCTGATTGCTTTTGTTTCTTCGTCTATGTTGTGAACCCACATGTAGACATATTTTTTGGGGAAATGCAGGTTGATATCTCCATGGGTGAAGGGAGTTCAATCCAATGTCCAGAGTCAATCGTCTGGAGGGTTTGAGTTCAACTCTATTAGAAAAAAAGAAAAATCCTCTACACAATAGAAAGATACAATTATGGGAAGTGTTTAGATTTCGGTGTTGCGAGTGCTTCACGCGGGAATAGTACAGCTTGGTTAGTACATAGGCTTGCCAAGTCTAGGACTCGGGTTCAAATCCCGGTTCCCGCACTCGTATACTTCTATTCTTTTATCTTGTTTATCAATCGCATTGTTTCCCGCATAAACGCCGGTAAATCTCCAGGGTAACGTGAGGTGACAAGGTTTCCGTCAACGACTACTTCTTTGTCTTCGTATATGCCGCCTGCCTTCTTTATGTCCTCTGGGACTCCATCGTACCAGAAAGAAGTCAAGTGTCTTCCTTTTATGACGTTTGCGGAAGCTAAGAGCCAAGGGCCATGACATATAGAACAGACGGGTTTGTTGGAGTTGAAAAAGGATTTTGCTATGGTTTGAGCTTTAGGGTCTTTTCTGACAACCGAAGGTGCGCCAGATGGTGATCCTCCAGGAACAAACAATATATCATAATTCCCTGGTACGACGTCCTCGAAGGTTTTCTCAATTTCAAGTCCATAACCGTGCTCGCCCTCGATGTGTCCCTTCTTTGGGGCAGCTATGTCAACTTCTATTCCTTCTTCGAGCAAACGGAAATAGGGAAAGAATAACTCCATGTCTTCAAACTTGTCAGCGGTGAGAATTAATGCTTTGATGCTTTTTTGCATATATAATTGTAGCATAGTAAAGATTTAAAATTTTATCTGTCTTTTTGTGATGGCCAAAGCAACAATTATAGGTTATTTGGGATGCCCAACTACGCTAAGACATATTGCGCTTTCTTCGATTCCATCTACATCCATTATTGAGTTAATTTCGTCATCAAAGAATGCCCCGACTTGACAGGATCCACAGGTGATGCTAACCGCCGCTAACGCCAAATTCTGCGCTACGTGTCCTGCATCCAAATAGATGTATCGATAAGCTCTCTGGGAGTATTTCCATTTTGATCTTCTAAAGATAGCAGTCCAAATGAAGACAACAGATGCCTCAGCACACATCTCTTGGTCAAGTGCTGCATGGGCTATTTTGGCTCCAAAATTCCCAAGTTTTATTTCTTCTAACAAATGATTCTTTATATTGTAGTGATAAATGCCTTCCGTAAGGTCTTCAACGTTATTTACAGCTATATATGTCTCTATGGGATATAATGCTCCAGCTGACGGGATCGTGCGGTAATCGTAGCCGTGTTCAGTTCTTTGGATTCCTGTAGATGCCCAAAGAAGAAAAGCCAAATCTACTTTACTTAAAGGTGAAGTTGAGAAGGATCGGATGCTTTTGCGTCTTTGAAGAACTTCAACAAAGCTGACAGTTGAATCGTGGAAATTATTTGGCAACTGTACTGTTTTGCTCGATGGATAGTTCTTGTAAATTTCTGGTCTGTTTGCCCAGTCCAAGCTACCACTTAGTTTCTTGTTACGGGCGTACTTTGTTTCAAATTGAAAATTGTCTCCGACGATTTTTTCCATTCTCTCACCCTATAAAAATAGCTTATTTCGAATTAGTGTAAAATACTATTTATTGGTTTTGGGTAGAGATCGCCAGCAAACGATTCTGGGGGGCTTCCTTCTGTGGGGTGTTCTATATGTTGTGTCTAAGGCATAATATAGTAAATATTAATATGCGTGATTATCCTCTATTGAAAGCAACTCTATAGCTTCAAATTTGAGTGCGTATAAGGCAAGTGAATGAAAACGGGAGAGAATACAAAAGTAACCTGTCCTAACAAAGCATGTGGGAAAGTTTTCGTCAAGCCATTATCAACATTAAATCTTCAACAGGATTCAAAAGTATCCTATAGTGCATGTCCGTATTGTCTTACAGAAATAGTGATTAGTGAAAACGAAAGCAAAGATCTACCTGAAGAAAATTATTCTGATGTTGAACTTTTCGAAGAAAAGCCCAGTCAAAACAAAGAACAAGTAATTACTTGTTTCTACCACTTTGGCTACATAGGTGAGAGAGAACAGAAAGAGCAAATTCCTGAAGAATGTTTGCTATGTACTAAAGTAATCCAGTGCATGCACCAAAAATGATGCGATTAAAATAATAACTTGTTTTCGCTGAGAAGCCGCAAAATCTTTCCTTGAATATTAATTGATTGCTAAGATGATAAGTGGAACAGAGTTTCCGAATATTCACTTTTATTTTTCCCTCTAATACTCTAAAGAGGCGCCTAAACAAATACCTTTTAAGAACAAAGGTCGAGTTTTAAGCGAAATAGCTTTCGAAAAACGCAATATGGAAAAAAGAAGAATATCTTTTCTAAAAATTCTTTTATGTTGTTTTAAGATATTCTGAGATTTGGAATATCAAATATATTGCCCAAAAACTATTTGGCATGACTCGTGAGAAGGAGACGGCGAAGCCATGAGGACATTCCTTAGTAGAAACCCGATTAAGATTCCTACTTTTAGTTCAAAGTGGCTTTATTGTTGTTTTGGTTTATTGATTGTTGGGCAATTCTTTGATGGTTTGACAACCAGGGTTGGCTTAGATTTGGGGCTTGCTGAAGTTGGAACGTATGCCATGCCTGTACTTGGCACTCATGGCTTTTGGGGATTGATGGTTTGGAAATCAAGCATAATGGCTGCATTAGGATTGATGTATTTCTTTGTCTATTACGCAGCGAAGAGACATAGCCCAGCACATCTGAAACTTGTAACTATGATTCTAACCTTTGGTTGTTTAATTGGATTTATTGTTACTATTCAGGTTGATGTCTCCAATATCATTCAAATTGAGCTTGCACTACATAATGCCTAAGACCAAGAATAAGTCCATCCTGTCGTAAAACCTTAACAAGCTTGCACACTTGGCAGTAACGCTATAAAATTGAAAAAATAGTCAATTATTAATTTACATCTTAATGATTGAAGTGACAACTTGAGGAAAAAGGCCAGATGATCTGCCCTGGTGAAGTCAACGTAAACTCTAAAAAGAAAAAGCAAATCTAATAGCGAATTAGAAGAAGCTACGTTGAATGAATAAAGCGAACATGCTTAACGAAAAAGGCGTTTTTCTACTAAACACCTATTGCTGTAACAGTTGTTACAAACCTGAAATCGGTTGTTCCCTCGATTGTGGGAGATATAGTCAATGTTAATTCTATTGGAAGTACTTCATTTGTTTTTAGGACTTGGTTAGCGTAGTTCCAATTTAGAGTTATATACCTCGAAGTGGTGGATGGAACCCAATTTGATGTGCTTAACAATAGCGAAACTGCCGAATTGCCTTCGTTTCTGACATAAACTGTCAAATTGTTGCTTGAACCTGCTTCTAGTTGACCCCAATTAAGTGAAAGAGTTTTGTTCATACAAGCTTGATCCCAATATATTCCCGTTCCGATCCCTTTAATGGATTCTGCATTAACAATGCTTCTGTTTGAAGGAGAATCATCTATTGCAGTGCTGAGAACTACAATTGCTAGAATGCATGAGGCGGCGAATATTGTTTTTTTAGTAAAGTAGGGCTTAAAATTTTTTTGGGGCACTCGGAAACACCATATTATATCTTAATATATGTTATATGGTGCTGGATGATAAAAAAAGATGTGACTGTCATCTTACAATCACAGATGTTATCATGTAGAAAAACAACAATTAAATGTTGATCTCGATGTCGACAGCGAATGATAGGTCGACCTCACGATATTGAATTCTGAACCTTACTCAGACTTCAAAGCAAAATATCTTTTTCTTTTTTTTCTGATTCAATTTTTGAACGGTATTTCCCGCAATATGTGTAAGGGCCAAAAGAACAGGTTTGATTTTCGGCTCGATTAAAACTGCAAACATTGCGTTTGGGACAACCTCCACGAGTGTGGAGAAGAATATTTTCAATAAATTTCACGAAATGTAATCTCCTGGAACCTTATTCTTGTTGTTGATTTTTGATGATTTAAGGCATATTCCCATAGCTGAAATATATAACGCGCAGGTAGCATGCAGAAGATATAGTCCAAATATGAATTTTTTAAGGGAAAAAGCGTGCAATAGTAAGCAATTGTTCAAAGAACATGGTTATCTGCCAAAGAGACAAGAGAACCATACTGTGTTAAAATAAAGTGTAAACAAAGATTGGATAGAAAGGTACTAATTTTTAGAACTGCAAATCAAACACTGGATTTAGAAAAGTGTCTATGATAATAAAAACGAAGATAGTGCAAAACACGAAGAATTCAAGGATATGTTAGTGCCTACAGCAAAAAACCGGTGGTGAATTAGGCTACACCCATCTACTGTGTATAGTGCTAAATAGAATCAATAGTTAAGGCGCATTACCATTGAAAGTATTTACTTTCAACATGTAAATATGAAGAAAAAAGCTAGTACTATGTAACAGCTAATATACTTGAATCATTAATTATTGTCCCCGTTGAGGAAAATCCACGCTGAAGAAAGGAGCGGCGCTGTGCTTACCAAACTCTGGAACACACTAAACAAGTTGTCATCTAAAAAACCCCTAAAGTACACCCTCTACATCTCAGCAATCATCATCTTTTTCGGATTAATCCTTATTCCGCCCATCATTGGTATCTTAACCAAAGCTGGCTCGCTTCAAAATGTCTTTGATAACCCAGCTTTGATGAATACAGCTCTAGGAGCAATTGCTACCTCTTTTATTATAGGGTTAGTCGTTGCTGCTTTGGACTTGTTGGCTGGGGTTCCGCTGGCTTGGTATATTACCCGAGGAAAATCAAGGTGGCTAACGGTCTTAGACACGTTGGCTGACCTACCATTCGTAGTTCCAACCGCAGCTTTAGGTTATTCTCTTCTTTTATTTTGGAGTTCAACCGGAGGAATATCCGATTTGTTTGGTCATCCCTTTGTTTCACCGGGTTGGCTACTTGTTATGTTGCTTCATTTTACGTTTTCTTTTCCAGTAGTAGTACGGGTAATTGTTGGCGCGTTGCTTGACTATAAAATGGAATATGAACGCGCGTCCAGGACACTTGGGGCTCCTCCCTTAACAGCTTCAAGGACCGTAACCTTCCCAATAATAAAACCCTCCCTGATTGCTGCTTACACACTTGCATTTGCAAGGTCGCTTTCTGAAACAGGTGCCACCTTCATAGTTGCTGCGGGATTATTCCTTAACGGCCCAGTATTTATCCAAACAGTTAGTAACCAATTCAAAAGCGGTGCCATATCTCAAGGAGCATACGAGGGCGCAACAGTTTTTGCAAGCCTCATCTTGATTGTTGTATCGTTGGCCATTTTTGTTTTAATCCGTGTGGTAGGACAAAGAATGAAGCTACCTTTTGGTCATGGTTTACCCCGTTTTGAGAGGAAATTAAGCTACAAAAAAGCGGCTTGGGCACGTAACGGAATAGCTTTAGGGGTTTTCTTGATAATTGTGCTCATTCCTTCCATGTTTGTTGCGTTACCTGCTTTGCAAGCGATCACAACAGGTACAACATTGACAGATGCATTTTCCGGTTCAGGTGTTTGGGCAAGTTACTGGCAGAGCCTTACCCTATCTTACAGTTTGGCAGCTATAGTTACAGTCTTAGGGATTGCTTTAGGTCTACCTATGGCTATACTTATTTCTCGTAAAACCTTTGGAAAATGGCTTTCAATAGTGCTCGATACGTTGATAAACGTTCCAATAATTGTCCCTTCGATCGCCCTTGGTGTTTCGCTAAAGTTCTTTTGGACTGGTGTTCCAGGTATTCCGGAGTTTTTGCTCTTGGTCTTTGCACACTTGGCAATCACTTACCCGTATTTTGTGCGGTCTATGTCTGCAGCCATGGAGCGAATAACAATCGACATGGAAGAAGCAGCCAAAACTTTAGGAGCTAAGCCTTTTGCAGTCTTCCGAACCATCGTTTGGCCTATAACAAAATATTCCATCCTTTCAGGTGCAATCATCGTCTTTACTCGTAGCGTAAGCGAAACAGGCGCAACATCTAGCTGTTGCTTCAAAGTTACAGACGGCGCCGGTCTTGATAGTAGGGTGGGTTAACTCAATTAGAGGTACGGCTTCGCCAATCGCTGGAGTCAACGAATTAACAGTGGGTCTAGCATGCGGTTTACTGATATTATTCAGTTTCATTATACTGCTGGTCTTACGGTTGTTAACTAGAAAAGGTAAGGTCTAAAATGATAACCACCAGAAGTTACCAAACAACAACTAAAAGGAGAACCAAGAAATGCCTGATATCCGAGTCGTAAATTTAACAAAGAAGTATGGCAAAGTGTATGCCCTGGATAATGTTAGTCTTACAATTCATGATCAAGAATACTTTTCCCTTCTGGGACCAAGTGGCTGCGGTAAAACCACCCTCCTTAGACTAATAGCAGGGCTCATTGAGCCTGACAGCGGCGAAATCTACATTGGCGACCGACGAGTCGACAAAGTACCGCCTGAAGACAGAGACATCGGTTTTGTTTTCCAGACATTTGCGCTGTTTCCTCATATGACAGCTTGGAGTAACGTCATCTACGGACCTAAAGTCAAAAACTTCGATGCAAAACAGGCTGAGACGATTGGGCATGAAGTTTTGGAGCTTGTGAAACTTAATGAACGCTTAAACGCTTATCCAAGTGAACTTAGCGGCGGTATGATGCAGAGAATAGCCGTTGCCCGAGCGTTGGCTGCAGGCGCCAAAACTCTGCTTCTGGATGAACCCTTGGGGCAGCTAGACGCCAAAGTACGCAACGAAATCCGTTATGAAATTCGTAGGATGGCAAAAGACCTTAAACTAACCGCAATCCATGTTACTCATGATCAAGCTGAAGCCATGTCCATTTCAGACCGTATTGCGGTTATGAAAAAGGGCAAGATTGTTCAGGTTGGGACTTCCCAGGAACTCTATATGCATCCGAACAGCTTGTTTGTTGCCCACTTTATTGGCGAATCCAACTTTTTAGAAGGTTACATCACTAAGGCTAATGGTCAGTCGGACATTGAGTTGCGGGAGGGTTTAGTTATTAAAGCCTTCAATCAATTGAATATTAAGACTGGTGAACGGGTAGTTTTAGCCATAAGGCCTGAAACATGCGAAATGAAGAAGGGGCATTTTGAGGCTGAGAACAGTTTGTTTGGAAAGGTAGAAAAAACCACTTTTGAAGGTATCGTTGTCCGCTACGAAATAAGGCTTGATAACGGAGACCGCTTTGTGATTAACCGACCTTCACTGACAGAGGATTGGGTTAAGATAGGCGAAGATGTTACGATTACTTATCCGCTGGATAAAGCTCATCTGTTCCCGTATCCAGAAGCTGGTTTAACAGAAGAAATAAAAGTCTAAAATCTCCAGCTTTTTCTTTTTTTGATGTTATTTCTGAAAGCATCGAGTTACTTTTAAGTCAAACTTTTTAAGGGGACATAGATAGTTACCAATCAATAGGGTTTCAGGTTTTATGGCGGCAAGCCAAGTTAAGACAAAACAAGGATTCAATTTTTTAGCCTTAGTGATATTTATCATTTTAGCTGGCTCAGCAATTTTAGGCGCACTTTTAAGTTTTCTTTTCCCAGTGTTCATAAGTATGTTATCTGGGGGCTCCTACATTTCAGGAGGAGCTATCTACGATGCAATCTACGTTGTGCTAACCCTCGCAGCAGATGCTCTCTATCTATTTGGAGGTGGAGTAATAACCTTTGGTGCTATCTTGGTGACGATTCGATTTGTTCAGTATAAGCTTAAGGATCCCTATCAACCGTCGTTTTCCACTCGTTATCTATCAGGGTACTTGACGTTGAGCCTTAACTTTTTCATTGGCGCAGAAATTATCCGAACTGTGGCCATCCGAACAGTACCTGAGTTTGAGTTGCTCATCTTGGTAATCTTCAGTCGGGGACTTTTTAGCCTGATTCTCTACTTGGAAAGACGTTGGCATGGGACAGCAGAAACAGAATAATAGTGCTTCTGTCTCTTTATATGGTTGGAAAACCATGAAATTTTTGCATATTTTTGTGCTTAAAATTTAAATGCAAGTGAAGTATTTCTATGTGAACTAGCTCGGGGTAGTATGGGAGAAATATGTGCAAAGGGAGAGGGTATACTAGGCGGCTATGTTGGAAATGAAGCCGTCTTGCACGAAGACACGTGTCTCTCAATTAGACGTATTTTTACATTTTTGTGCGGTCCTGATTCAGATAAATTTAAATATATTCAAAGTGAGGCTTGTTCTTATGACAAGTGCAAATTCAGCACTACCCAAAGGGCAGCTTTAATGGTTCAAAATGAAGGAGCGAGAATAAATGAATTTTGACCTAATTATTGCAGGGCTTATTGCATTCACACTGATTTTCATCTCAACTTTAATAATCTATGCTTTAGGCAAGCGATCAGCTCCTAAAACCGCTATAAGCGAAAACGAACAGGCCGCCTACGCATGCGGTGAAAAAGTAATTTTCAGAGGCGTTAAAATCAACGTATCTCTCTACAAATATCTGATTTACTTTGTAATATTTGATTCATCAGTTTTGGTTCTGGCTTTTGCATCATTCGGATTAGTGGGTGCAAACCACCTAAACCCTCTTCTTTTAATCACTTATCTTGGCATAATTCTCGCCGCAGGTATCGTTATTGTTGAAGGAGGAAAAGAATAATGACAGACACAAAAACATGGGCACGTGTAAAATCGCCGTGGGTTCTGCACTTTAACTCTGGAGCCTGCAATGGATGTGACATTGAAATTGTCGCATTGTTAACACCAAAATATGACATTGAACGCTTTGGTGTAAAACTTGAACCCTCGCCCCGCCATGCAGACGTACTTTTGGTGACTGGTTGTGTAACCCAGCAATGTGCAGAACGGCTAAAACGGGTATATGACCAAATGCCCCAGCCAAAATTTGTCGTTGCAATAGGGGCTTGTGCATGTAGTGGCGGTGTCTTCGAAGGAAACTACAATGTTCTTGGCGGCGTAGACAAAGTAATTCCAGTTACAGCTTATATTCCTGGATGCCCACCGCGTCCAGAAGCAATCTTAGATGGAGTGGTAAAGCTTCTTAATGCGCTAAATCCGCCAAAACCCAAGAAACAACCCAAACAACCTGAAGTCCCTAAACAAGAGCCTGCAAAATTGGAAGCTGCTATTGCGCATGAAGCTAAACCAATAATTGAGGAGGCAAAATGAATTGTCAAACAATAAAATAGATATTTTAAAAATAGTAGAATCCAAGCTTGGCAGTAAAGTCCAAATCCAACCCGGATATTTGAGCACTGGAACCATAATAGCCCAGAACGGCCTGCACCGTGATGTCCTAAAAGCCATGATAGATGCAGACGAGAAAACTGGCATAACCGCAATAACTGGATTAGACCTTGGAGAAAACTTGGGCGTATATTACCACGTGCATGCCGACAAATCTTTTGTAACAATCAAAGCAGAAGTGCCAAAAGCAAATCCGAAAATCCAAACAATAATTGACCTTCACCCTGGCGCAGTTTTTCACGAGCTGGAAGTTGCAGACCTGATGGGCGTACAGTTCGAGGGACACCCTATTTCAGGACACTTTGTTCTCTCAGAAAACTGGCCAGATGGTGTCTATCCACTGAGAAAAGATGTCAAAGCAGCCGAAGTAAAACTTGTCCCCACTCCGCCATCAGAAGAAATTAAGCTGCCTGAGAATGAGCGTCTTGTAAAAATTATCATCGGTCCCCAGCACCCAGCTCTCTTGGAACCAGAAAAATTCGCAGTAACCGTCGAAGGCGAAACAGTAACAAAAGTTGAACCCCGTATCGGCTACGTTCACCGGGGCATAGAGAAAGCAACTGAATCACGTACATATCTGCAAGATGTTTACTTGGTTGAACGTATTTGCGGCATCTGCAATAGCATTCACGCCTGCGGCTTCGTTGAAGCAGTAGAGAAAATTGCGAAAACTGAGGTTCCTGAAAGAGCCAAATACCTGCGTGTAATTGCTCTGGAACTCAACAGGCTACACAGTCACCTTTTAACTTTAGGTCATGCTGGACTAGAAATCGGCTATGAAACAGTTGTTCCAGTATTTCTGGAGAGACCGCGAACCAATTATGGATTTGATCGAACTAACTAGTGGCAACCGTGTTTACTCGTCACTTATGACGGTTGGCGGTGTTAGACGCGACATAAAAGACACTGATATCCCCAAAATTAAATCTGTCCTTAAAACACTTCGTGGACAATTGCCCTTCTACAGACAGATCTACGAAAACGAACCAAGCCTAAAACTGCGTATGAAAAATGTAGGTGTACTAAGCAGAGAGGACGCCCTAAAGCTTTCAGTGGTTGGTCCAGTAGCCAGAGCTTCAGGTGTTGACATCGATGTGCGCAAAGACGAGCCATACGAAGCATACGGCGAGATTCCTTTCAAAGAAATAGTCTACACCACTGGCGATACTTGGGGAAGAATGAACGTTCGCATGGACGAGGTTGAAGAAAGCATCAACATCATCGAGTATGCAGTTGACCACCTTCCATCAGGACCCTTTCAGAATAGCCACTCCCAGAAGTGTACCAGTAGGTGAAGCTGTGAACCGTGTTGAAGCGCCCAGAGGTGAACTCTTCTACTATGTACGAAGCAACGGTACAGACAAGCCTGACCGCGTAAAAGTTCGCACTCCAACATTTGCTAACATACCGTCATTCCTTAAAACAGCCATTGGTGAAAGCATTGCGGATGTCCCAGCAAACTTTGTCAGCTTAGACCCCTGCTTCTCATGCACTGATCGGTGACCCAGAAATGATTGATTACCTCCTCCTAATCTTCAGAATCCTTGTCTTTCCAGGCTTCACATTCATACTACTGTTGACCCTGTTCTGTGATTGGATGGAGCGTAAAATCGAGGCACGTATCCAGAATCGTGTTGGACCAATGGTGGCAGGTCCAGCAGGAATTCTTCAACCACTTGCAGACTTTATAAAACTGCTAACAAAAGAAGACATCGAACCAAGAGATGCCAAAAAAATTATTTTCCGATATGCACCCCTCGTAGCGTTTGCCATCATGGTTTTTGCTTTCTGTTTCCTACCCATTGACGGCGCCAGTGTTTTATCAACAAACGGTTTTGGCGGCGACTTGATTGTTATATTGACGTTTGCAACAATCGCTAACTTTTTGTTATTCCTAGCTGGGTGGGCATCATGCAACCCCTATGGCACCATTGGCTCAGCCAGAGTCTTAACCCAATTCTTAGGCTACGACATCCCACTGTTTCTTAATCGCCCTAACACCAGCATTCATCGCAGGAAGCCTACAAATCGCAAGCATAGCTTCACTCCAAGCAGGCACCTTCCTTCCATTCATCATCCTAGCGCCATGGGCATTTGTCCTATTCATGATAACTATGCAAGCAGAGCTTGAAAAAGACCCCTTCGACGTACCGCATTCTGAAAGCGAGCTTGTCGGCGGATTAGAAACCGAATACACAGGCGCAAAACTTGCATTCCTCCACCTTACACGTGATGTTCAGGTGGTTTTTGGAGCAGCTTTAGTGGTGGAACTATTCCTTGGCGGACCCTACGGACCCGTAATCTTTGGTCCATCGTGGATCTGGTACAGCATCTGGTTTGTGCTAAAACTCTTGGCAGTCGTGCTCATATCTGAGTACATCACAACTGTGGTTGCCCGTTTCCGCATCGACCAAGTCCTCTCCGGCAACTGGAGAATCCTCCTACCTGCAGCCTTGCTGTCCTTGATGCTTACTGTCGCATTGGTAACTTGGGTTTACCCCTTGATGGTGTAACACGATGACAGAAAAGAAAAAATCACGTATATCTCCAATATTCAAAAGGGCAGCCTCCCACATATTCACAAAGCCTGCAACAACACAATATCCCTTCGTAAAACCTGAACTTCCTAGCGATGACCGAGGCAAAACAGTCTATACAATTGATTCTTGCAACATAATCGACATCGGAACAGGATCAGGTGGATTGACTTTAGATGTAAGATCAATCGTTGGCTCCAATTGTAGAGTCTGTGTTCGAGATTGCCCTGCAGGTGCTATTGAAATAGTTGAAGTAGAAGGGAAAAGACGACCGCAAATTAGGTTCGACAAATGCGTCTTCTGTCATCAATGCGTGGAAAGCTGCCCCAGAGGTGCAATTAAGAGCTCAGTTTTCTATGAATTAGCAACAACTGACAAATGCGCATTAATCCAAAAGCCACAACCAAACGCTAAGGAGACAAAACCCCAATGATCTTTGAAATCCTCGCTGTAGGCTTAATAATATCCGCCATATTGGCCCTTTTCCTAGACGAAGTAGTCTATTCCGTTGCTGCTTTGGCAGGAACATTCTTTTTTGTAGCGTTCATTTACGTTTTAAATGGCGCCCTATATGCAGCGATCTTCCAGTTTGCAGTCGGCATTGGCACATTAGCAATACTGTTCCTGTCCGGTGAAATGTTGGGCGATAAACCAGCAAAGAAAACCTCTGCTAAACGCACAGGCGCTCTTGTTGGAATAGGCGTCGGTTTTGTCGTTACCTGCAATTTTCCTTTCTGTTTCTGGTTCAACTACAACCTCTCCCGACATATCCGTCGGGGATGCCTTGTGGAATGTGAGGGGTTTGGATGTTGTTTTGCAGGCTATAGTTATTCTTACGGTGGCGCTTGGAATAGCCATTGTCTTACATGAAAAGCGCAAGGGTGGTCAATGATGGACTTTGTCATATTATCCTTAGTTATGTTGGCAATCGGCATCTATGGCTTGCTAACTAACCGTCAACTCCTAAAAGTCTTCATATCCGTAGAGCTAATCGCAACGGCTGCAACATTAAATTTTGTGATGTTGGCGACAAGCCAAGGGTTAGGGCAGGCATTCCTGATATTAGCTTTCTCAACAGACACCGCAGTTAGCGGCGTAATCTTAGCACTGCTTGTCATCGTCTCCAAGAAGTACGGGACAAGCGACATGGGTAAAATAATACAGATGTTGCAAGACAAAGGCGAAAGTGAGGATGAAGTTCAATGATACTTGAAGAATTCTCTGCATGGTTTGTTTGGGTTATTCCCCTCTTTGCAAGTTTATTTGTCCCCTTAATCGGAAAATACAGCGAAAAGGCTCGGAACTACTTTGTCGTCGCTATTGCAGCGATTACAGCTGTCCTGGCTCTCTCAATGGTTCCAAGCGTCTGGAATGGAACTGGACAAGCCTTAACCACTGGCTCGGTTAGCTGGCTTCCCGGCATCAGTGCAGGCGTTTACATTGACCCCCTTAGTGTACTCTTCACCTGCTTGATTGGCTTCTTCGCATTAATCATTGCAGTCTACTCCATCGGCTACATGAAAGGCGAAGATGGCTTATCTCGATACTACTACCTAATCCTGCTATTCATCGGTTCCATGATTGGCTTAGTCCTTGCCGACAACATGTTGCAGATGTTCATATTCTGGGAAATGGTAGGCTTATGCTCCTACGCCTTGATTTCGTTCTGGTACAAGAAACCCGAATCAATCCGTGCAGGTGTCAAAGTTTTCATAATGACCCGAATCGGGGACATTGCACTTCTTGCAGCCATTGGAATACTGTTCTTGATGTTTGGTACATTGAGCTTCCGCGGTGTAATAGCAGGCATTCAAGCAGGTAGCTTCAACATGGATTACATGATTATCGTTGCATTCCTAGTTTTGGGAGGCGCAATCGCAAAATCTGCCCAGCTTCCACTATTCACATGGCTATATAGCGCAATGGAAGCCCCCACATCCGTTAGTGCATTGCTCCACGCTGCCACAATGGTTAAAGCAGGTGTCTACCTTCTCGCAAGATTCATCCTAATCTTCTCAGTTGCACCTGCATTGATTGCCGCGTTGCAACCCCTCTGGTTTCCAGTAATCGCCTGGATAGGCGTCTTAACCGCCATAGTCGGTGCCACACTCGCATTAACAACCACTGACATCAAAGGAGTATTAGCATATTCAACCGTGAGCCAAATCGGCTTCATGATGGCTGGCTTAGGCGCAGCAATTGATGGCGCAGCTTCCGTCGGCTGGTTCGCAAGCCTATTCCACATGGTGAGCCACGCATTCTTCGAAGGTCTTGGATTCCTCCTTGCAGGAGGCATCATACATGCTATCGGCACAAGAGACATGCGCCTGATGGGTGGTCTACGAAAAGCGATGCCTATCTCTTTTGCATTGATGGCTATCATGATAATTACCACTAGCGGATTGCCTCCTTTCGCCGCGTTCTTCAGTAAGGGCTTAATCATAACAAGCGTGACAGAAGCAGGTAACCTTATACAGATAATTTTGCTCTACGCAACCACTGCGATAACATTTGCATATGTTGTGCGTATGTTCAGCTTGGTGTTTATGGGTAAAGCATCTGAACACTTACAGAAGCAGCATGTACATGAAGCCCCTAAAGTAATGCTCATCCCCGCTTCTATCCTCGCTGGCTTATGCATCATCTGGGGTTTATCTGAACCCTTGGTCGCTAGCTTTATGCATGTAAATCTGGTAGAAGGATTACTTGGCGCTTTCATGAACATCGAAACACCGATTTTCTTATCTCTACTAATCCCGACGGGTTTAATCGCTTACTTCACCTACTACAAAGGGTTCCAGGGTGTCCGTAAGGTTGCTGCAGGTAAAAACCCCCTGTCTACACTGCTCAATCACGCTTACTTCTTTGATGACGCCTACAATCTTATAGGTAGAGGATTAACTGGCTTCTCTGACGGTCTCACACGAGTTGAAAACGCTCTGTTTGGGCGCTATCCAGACTCAGCAGGTTCTAAAGTAAGCAACGCTGCAGACCCAGGACACGCAACAACTCTCAAAAAAGGGCCGTCTTCATCGTTTAGAAACTATGTTGCGGCTGCAGTGGTCGGTTTCATACTGATCGCTGTGCTAATGATATTAACTGGAGCTCTAGGTATAGGAGTGTAAAAAAATGACTCTACCAATTCTTCTAGCAGTATTTGCAATACCCACCATAAGCATCCCACTCGTTTACTTTGCAGGGAAGAAATCACCCAGGGCAGCAGCAATGTTTGTTGCCTTAATCGCGTTAATCAACATAGGCTTAGTTCTTTCAACTGTGCCTACAATCCTCAACAGTGCCGAACACGTTTACAAAGAACCCTATAATTGGATATCCACGTTAAGCAACACACAATTTTCGCTGTTTCTAGATGGTATGAGCGCTTCAGTTGCCCTAATCAGTTTGGTGCTTATCTTTGTGGCAGCAGTGTACTCAGTTAACTACATGGCTGGAAAAAAGAACCTGCCAGTATACTATGCCCTGTTATGCATGCTCTCAGTGGGCTTGGTCGGAGTCTTCCTAACTTCCAACTTGCTTCTATTCTACTTCTGCTGGGAACTCATGCTTGTCCCCGCATACTTCATAGTCGGAGAATGGGGATACCGGAACTCGTACAAATCTGCGTTTAAACTCTTCATATTCACTCATGCAGGCGCCGTCTTTGTTCTCTTGGGTATCGGAGCAATCTATTACTTAACTGGAACAACAGACATGTTTGCTGCGCAAGCACAACTTATGACGGCAGCCCCCGATATCATCAAATGGGTTCTCATAGCTCTAACGGCGGGATTCGCAGTCAAAATGGCGGTTTTTCCAGTCCATATGTGGTTACCTGACGCTCACTCAGAAGCACCCGCACCAATGTCGGCCCTACTGAGCGGAGTTATCATCAGCGCAGGAGCTTACGCAATTCTGCGTTTATCCTTCGGAATTGTTTTTCCAGCGGTCGGAGCGGCTTTCGGAACGAACTTCCTCTATGCATTGTCTATCGTGGGAGTTATCACAGCGTTTTTCGGCTCATTCCTCGCATTAGTTGCAACCGACATAAAACGGCTGATAGCGTACTCAAGTATCGCCCATATGGGATACATTATGTTTGGGCTCTCACTATTTCCAGTAGCTTTAGCCAGCGGCAACCCAGTGTTTCTTGCCTCGGCTTCAGCCATCGCCATAGTCGGAACAATACTGCATATCATAACCCATGCAGCAAGCAAAGGTCTCTTCTTCCTTACCGCAGGAGGAGTTATGCATCAAACCGAAGAGCGAGATATACGCAAGATGGGCGGCTTAGCAAGCAAGATGCCCTTCACGACAGTTTCAGGAACCATAGCAGCTTTAAGCATCGCTGGAGCACCACCGCTCGCATGCTTCATTAGTGAATTCCTGATTTTCATCGGTGCATTTCAAATAATACAAATCGATAACTTCTACATCCTGCCAACAGCGCTTATGCTGGTGGCAACAGTTTTCTCGCTGGCTTATTCGTTAAGGTTTGTTTCAAAAGTGTTCCTTGGAACATCCAAAGATGAACCAGGCGCAGAAGAAGCTCACAAAGAAGTCTCTGAACACATAAAAGAAGAAGCCCACAAAATCCTCGACATACCAGTCTACATGAAACTATCCTTGGGAATCTTGGTTGTTTTGGTTGTCCTCATTGGAATCTACCCGACGTTCTTTTTGAATCTAATACAGACCGTGACCTTTGGAGGCGCTTAAACGATGGTACAAATCATGGACGTAATATTACCCATATTCACTCTGGTAATCGCAGCATTACTTACCATCCCCATCTTCAAGATAATTAGAAAACAAAACAGCCACAAAACTGCCCTTACTTTGGCATGGTTCTTAGCGGTCCTACTCGTCGCAGGCATAACCGTAGCCAACCTTGCATTATCTTATTACAGCACAGTCAACCCACTGCCATTAAACTTGGCGTTGGACGGCAGCACCTCAACGGCGGTCACAAGCTCCTTCCTGATTGATGCAATATCGATCTACATGGCAATAATCATCGTGGCCGTAAGCGCAGTAGTCATAGTATACAGCGTGTTCTTCATTGATTCAAACGAGCGCCCATCAGACCGATACTTCGCCATAATGCTCATACTCACCGCAGCATTATTGGGAGCAGTTCTATCAGGCGACCTCTTAACTTTCTTCATCTTCTGGGAAGCCGCAACAGCAGCCGCAGCCTTTCTTATGATGTACCGCAAAAACGCATTCAGCCTCAACGCCACCCTAAAGTTCCTCGTAATGGTCATAATCGCTTCAGCATTCGTATTATTTGGAATGTCAATTATTTACGGTCTAACAGGCAGCCTAAACTACACAGCTGTCCGAGAAGCTCTAACTGGGACCGTTGCAGCAGACCAAAACCTACTCATCATAGCCTTCATCTTCATAGCCGCGGGCTACGCGATTGAAGCAGCAATAGTACCCTTCCACTTCTGGTTGCCAGATGCATACACAGCTGCGCCAGCGCCATCTGCAGCTTTTCTCTCAGCTCTCGTTGACCAAGGCAGCTACTACATCGTCATTAGAATTTTGCTCTACATCATAATTCCAACTGGTCCAAACCAAGTGTTAGACTGGACACTCATGTTAGCCATCCTAGCAGGCTTAACCATGATAGTCGGGAACATATTTGCCCTCATCCAAAACGACGTAAAACGCCTCATCGCATACATCTGTGTCGCTGATGTTGGATACAACTTGGTTGCAATCACCAGCATAAAGTCGCTTGGGTTGGAAGGTAACCTCTACTTCTTCTTAATCGGCGGCTTAACCACTGCTCTGGCATTCATGGCAATAGGCATCATCAACAACTATGGCATAAAAACGCTTAGCGACTTCGCTGGGTTTGGCAAGAAAGCGCCACTAGTCTGCTTAGCCTTAGTAATCGCAGGCTTGTCTTTTGCTGGTGTACCACCGCTCGGCGGATTCATAGGCAAATACCTTGTCTTCACCGCAGCACTGCAAGCAAACTTGGCATGGCTAGCTGTCATCGGAGTCTTAACAAGCGTACTACAAACCGCATATATCTTCCGCCTCATGAACGTTATGTACTCGAAGAAACCCAAAGACGAAATCGCCATCAAAGAAGACAAACGTATCCTAATCCCCGTCTTCATCCTAGTCGCTGCGCTCTTCATCTTAGGATTATTCCCCGACATAGTGTTACAACTAATTCAGCCAGCCGCACACCAACTATCTGCACTAATTCCCTCTCTCTAAAACTAATCTACTCTGAACAAACTAAGAATTGGGCCTCTATTTGCCCAACTTATTTTTGTTTTTTCAGTTTATTATCCAATACGACAAAATATTTAGTTTCCTTTGTCCTTGTTTTGAAAGAAGAAAAACTTGCAAAACAGCATTTTCTTCTTCTCGCTGTTAAAAATTACTTTTGTTGTCCAATTATATCCCGGGTTGATGACCTTTTTTTTAAGTTTATTTTTTGGTTGTTATTGGTTTTGTTTTATGTGTGTGGGGGCATTTTTCTGGTTGTTTTTGAAGTATGTTTCTGGTTTGGGGTGCGTTGGTTGTTGTATCAGTAAAACCTTTTTTTCCATGTTGTTTGTTGTTGATTGGCAAGAGGTTATTCAACGAGTCTTAGTTAGTGTTGATTTAAGTTAACCAAGGTCTAAAAAATGGGTAAATTGACCTGCTCTGCTATTTTCGGGTTTGCCCATTACCCAGAATGACGTATTTGGTTGAGGTAAGGTGCTGGACACTCATGGGGCCTCTCACATGAAGTTTTTGGGTGCTAATGCCGATTTCTGCGCCAAGCCCAAATTGGTTGCCGTCGGTGAAGCGTGTGGATGCATTCCAGTAAACTGCGGCGGAATCGACTTCTTTTATGAATTGCATGGCTTTACCAAAGTCTGCAGTCAGGATGCTGTCAGAGTGGTGGGTGCCGTAATTGTTGATGTGAACAATGGCCTCATCTAATCCCTTTACAACTTTAACGCCCATTATTAAGTCAAGGTATTCGGTGCCCCAATCCTGTTCAGTTGCCGCTTTAACGTCGGGGACGATTTTTCGGGTTTCTTCGTCGCCGCGGACTTCAACGCCATTCTTGCGCAACTCTGCAACTACCACTGGCAAGTATTGTTTAGCAATTTTGCTGTGAACCAGCAGTTTCTCCGCGGCGTTGCATGTTCCCGGTCGCTGGCACTTAGAATTAATTACGATGGGAGTTGCCTTTTGCAGGTCAGCATCTTCTTCAACGTACACGTGGCAGTTGCCCGTGCCAGTTTCGATAACAGGAATCCGCGACTTCTCAACAACTGTTTTGATTAAATCAGCGCCTCCACGGGGAACAAGAACATCAATGTATTCTCGCATACCCATAAGTTCCTCAGCGACCTTGCGGTCAGGTGAAGGAATGACTTGAATCGCGTCCACGGGTACGTTTGTAGATAATAGTGCTTCTCGGAGCACTTCACCGATAACTAAGTTAGAGTTTAATGCATCTGAGCCTCCACGAAGAATCACGGCATTTCCTGATTTTATACAGATGCCTGCCGAATCGACTGTGACATTAGGGCGAGATTCATAAATTACTCCAACTACACCCATGGGAACTCGGACTTGGCTGATTATCAATCCGTTAGGGCGTGTCCATGTACTTATAATAGAGCCTATGGGGTCGGGCAGAGCAGAGACTTCCCTGAGCTCCTTTGCCATAGTTTGAATTTTCTTTTGGTCCAACGCTAGCCGATCAAGCAATGCGGCTTTGACACCTTTGGATTTGGCAACTTGAACATCTACCGCATTGGCAGCTAAAATCTTCTCTGTGTTTGCTTCTAGAGCACTTGCCATCTTTTGTAGCGCTGTGTTTTTAGCATCTGTAGTCAGCTTGCCCATTTCAAATGCGGCAACTTTGGCTTTCTTACAAATTTCCTGTATCATTTTATTTCCTCAATGAGGTGTATGTTTCGGTGCTCGATAACCTCTTTGGGTTTGTCTGAGCCAAGTTTATTGTGTACCTCTGTTACTTGTAAGCCTTTAATTAGGTTTAACTGGCTGCTGTTGAAGTTAGGGTTGCCTCGGGCGAATTCCACTTGTTTTTCGTCTTCTAGGCTAACGACGTCTCCTTCGTTGAAGATACCGATAACCTTGGTTACGCCAACTGGCAATAGGCTGGAGCCTTCCAAAATAGCTTTTTTTGCGCCTTCATTAACATGAATTGTGCCTTTTACTGCTGCGCCATAAGCAATCCACCGCTTTACCGCGGGCATACGAGTCTGGGGCTTAAAGTATGTGCCAACGTCTTTGCCGGATAGGATGTCGATAATGACGTTTTCTCTTCGGCTATTAGCTATTACGACAGGAATACCACAAGATGTAGCGATTTCGGCAGCTTTGATTTTGCTTTGGATTCCACCCCTTCCAAGTTTACTTTTTCCGTTTAGAGTAGTCTTGAAATCACCGGTGATTGCATCAACCGTTTTGATAAGAGCCGCGCCAGGCTGCGAAGGCTCAGCTGTGTACACTCCCTCAACATCCGAGAGGATTATCACTAAATCAGCACATAAGGCTCCTGCGACGAGCACAGAGAGGATATCGTTATCGCTAAAGTTAACTTTGTAGCCTTCGGTCCGCATCAGTTCGTCAACGGAAACTACGTCGTTTTCATTTATGATTGGAACCACCCCTATCTTCAAAAGTAAACCTAAGACGTCGCAGGTGTGCACGTACGATGCTCTATTGGAGAGATCCTCTGCAGTCAGCAAGATCTGAGCAACTTTTAAGCCGTATTTTCTAAATAGTTCCCGGTACATTGCCATAAGAACGCTTTGCCCAGTTGCCGCGGCTGCCTGTTGAAAAGTCACGTCTTTGGGTTTGGGGGGAATTTCAAGTTCAGCAATCCCTGCTGCAACGGCGCCCGAAGTCACTAGAACCACTTTGTCGCCTTGCTTGGTTGCAGCTGCAATTTGACTTGCGAGGTTCTGCATTTCTTGTTGATCAAGTTTTCCGTCGGGTGTTGTTATGCCGTTTGTGCCGACTTTAACCACTATTAACCTGTTAGGCATCGCTTTATCCCTTTGATGTTAAGACTTATTTGAAATAGGTGTGGCTTGCTTAAAAATGCAACCAAAGTACAACGCAACAAAATTCTTTTGTTGACTCAAAATCTGTATTTGGCATTTATTTTACCTTAAATTTTTTAGAAAAATATATAAGGACTATGGGCATCCGTGTCAAATATGTTCATTCCCTTACAAGCATTAGCATCATTATCAACTAATAGCCCAGTTGTCTTTTGGATTGCACCCATCGCAGGCATAATCGCAGTCGTTGCTTCGCTTCTACTCATGTACCGCATCGGCAAAATGAGTCCAGGTGGACCAAAAACCGTTGAAGTCGGCAATGCAATCAGGGAAGGCGCGTACGCTTTCCTAAAGAGACAATACAAAACAATCGGTATAATTACAGTAGTTATTTTCGTTCTACTGTGGGTTGCCTTACCCCTTAAAGGTACACCCTATGGGATAGGCACTGCAGCCGCCTTCTTGGTGGGTGCAGTTGCTTCCTTAGCTGCAGGTTATATAGCTATGGATAACGCAACCAAAGCCAACGTGCGCACGGTAGCGGCGGCAAAAGACTTTGGCGCAGAAAAAGCATTAAAAACCGCGTTTTACGGCGGCGCCACCATGGGCATGGCAGTCGTCGGTTTATCCCTTTTAGGTGTAAGTTTTCTCTTCTTGCTCTACGGTGGCTTCACTGCTATGTTCAATACAATGGATGTCTCCGAAGCTGCCAATCTTGGAAGAACAGCGGCAAGTGGAATCGTCGGTATGGGTTTTGGTGCCTCATTAATTGCATTGTTTGCTCAGCTTGGCGGTGGAATTTACACTAAAGCTGCAGATGTCGGCGCAGACCTTGTAGGAAAAGTTGAAGCAGGCATCCCTGAAGATGATCCACGCAACCCGCAGTCATAGCTGATAACGTCGGGGACAACGTTGGTGACTCCGCAGGAAGAGGTGCAGACTTATTTGAATCAGCTACTGGGGAAAACATCGGTGGCATGATTATCGGTGGCTTAATCAGCATCGCCACAGGCAACCTTATTTTCCTGATTTTCCCACTGATCGCACGCGCTTTAGGAATTTTTGCAACTTTGATAGGCATGCCCTTTGTCAAACTAACCGAAGCTGAAGCAAAACACCCTATGAAAGCACTTCGAAAAGGACTCATGGTAACTACGATCGTTTCAGGCATACTGTTCTTGTTTGCAACAATTTTCCTGTTAGGTGAAGGCTCATTTTCCATGACTTTCCTGTACCTGTACTTTGCGTTACTTTCAGGTTTAGCAGCAAGCGTAGCAATCGACTACATCACAGACTATTACACAGGCAGTGAACGAGGTCCAGTCGGCAGAATCGCTAAAGCCAGCGAAACAGGTGCAGCAACAAACATAATCACAGGCTTCGCAGTTGGACTTGAAACCACAATGCTTCCGATAGTCTCATTGGTTGTTGCCCTTATCGTATCGTACTTCTTTGGAACACAATTTGCCTCCTCATGGAACCTAACGCATCCAACCCAAATTATAGACCCGTTCATAGGTGGTATCTACGGAACAACCCTTGCAACTATGGGTATGCTTGCTGTCATGGGTATGGTTTTAGCTTTAGATGGCTTTGGACCAATTGCTGACAACGCGGCAGGAATCGCAGAAATGTCAGGTGAAGGCGGCGCAGAAGAAACCATGGAAGCTCTCGACGCAGTTGGAAACACAACCAAAGCTCTAACAAAAGGCTTCGCATTGGGTTCAGCATTACTTGCGGCACAACTGCTCTTCCAAACCTACGCTTCAGAGGTATCTGCAGCGAACTTTGCGAAGACAGGTATTCATACACCCTTTATCGTGGACATCTCTAACCCAGCGGTACTCATCGCAGGCTTCATCGGAGCAATGCTGCCATTCTTCTTCAGCTCACAAGCCATCAGCGCAGTAGGCAAAGCAGCAGCAGAAATGGTCGCAGAAGTCAGACGCCAATTCAGAGAAATCCCCGGCATCATGGAAGGAACAGGCAAACCCGAATACGGCAAAGCAGTAGACATCAGCACAAAATCCGCACTCAAAGGCATGGTACTTCCAGGCTTAATCATCGTGGTCGTCCCAATCATTATCGGTGTTTTACTTGGACCAGAAGCAGTTGGTGCACTCGTAATCGGTGCGACACTCTCAGCAGTTCCACTTGCACTATTCATGAACACTGGCGGAGGAGCATGGGATAACGCAAAGAAATTCATTGAATCAGGCCACTTCGGTGGCAAAGGAAGTCCAGCACATGCAGCAGCAGTAGTCGGCGACACAGTCGGAGACCCACTAAAAGACACAGCAGGACCAAGCTTACACGTGCTCATCAAACTGCTCAGCACACTGTCAATCGTCTTCATCCCACTGTTTTACAACCTGCTGCAACTGATCCACTAAACAGCGAAAAATTCGGGAAGTTTTCTTCCCAAAACAACTTTTTTTATTTTTTTAATAAACTTTTTTTTACACTCTAAAGTCTATTCAGGTTCTGGTGGTGCAACTGGCGGGCTTTCAGACAAATCTTCAGCATAGGCGTCTTCCCTTATTTGTTTGGCTATCTCTTTACCCAAATCAGTCAAATAAAACAATCCCTACAAGACCCATGAGGAAGCAGAGAAAAGGCTTAGACAAGTGGAGTATTTTAAGCAAAAGAAATAGGAAACGAAAAAAATCAATTGTTTATCCGCAGTATATTTTACCTTCGTTACTGTTCAACTCTGCTAACTGAGATGCAACCGATTGAAAATTATTGAAAAGAATCTTGCCCAGGGCTTTGTTAAAGTGGTGCCTGACTCGCCAGATGACCTTTGGCATCTCTACAACGTCATATACAAAGGTGATGAGGCTTACGCTTACAGCAGCCGCGCCATAAAAAGCGACACAGAAACCAGCCGTCCCAAAAGCGCTGAAAGAGTTTCCGCATTTATGGGTGTCAAGGTTGAATCTGTTGGCTGGGACAAGTTTCTTGGAAAACTACGGGTTCACGGGATCATTTGTCATGCTCCAGACATAATTCCAACGGGTGCTCACCATACCCTTAGCATCGCACTCAACCAACCCATGACGATTGTAAAGAAGGAATGGCCAAAACACCTTCTTGATAGGCTTACAAGGGCAAGCGAAACCGAAAAACCCATTCTCATAATTTCTATCGACGACGAAGGCTTTGCCATAGCAGAAACCAAACAATACGGCGTAGAAACCCGCGTTGACCAACGCATGCGGCTACCCGGCAAACAAGACGCTGATAAAAGGGTAGAAGCCACAAAAGGCTACTTCAAACTCGCATTAACCAGCTTAAACAAACTGTGGAGCCAAAACCATAATCCCATCGTTATAATTGGTGCTGGATACGTTAAGACTGATTTCGTGAAATACCTAAATGAAGAATCAAAGGAAATGTCTAAAGCGGTTGTGGATGTTAAAAGCGTTAACAACGGTGGCACAGCCGGAATTGATGAAGCATTGCGTTCGGGTGTTTTGCTGAAGGCGGCGCATCAGCTTCGGGTTTTTGACGAAACTGACACTATGGAAGAAGTAATGAAGCGTTTGGGCAAGGGTGAAGGCACGGTTACTTATGGTTTGGATGCGGTGGAAAACGCGGTGATGATGGGTGCTGTTGAGAAGCTGGTGGTAGCTGATACGAAGCTGCGGGATGCAGATGAGCAGATGCGACTTAAGATAGAGGATCTGATGCATCAGGTTGAAAAGCGCAATGCAGCTATAACGGTTGTAAGCACTGAGCATGAGGCAGGAGCAAAACTTCTTTCTTTAGGCGGCATAGTTGCATTGCTTAGGTTTGCAATTTATAGAGAAACTGCCTCTTAATGGAAAAAACAGTAAACTTTACAAGGAAACGCCGACGTCACGTGATTAAGATGATAAGTTATGAAAACGGTTACAGCTGTAGCACTTGTCATTGTCGCGGTTTTGTTAACCTCTGCTGTTTGGTATGTAGTAATCAGCAATGATCAAAATCCATTATTTCCGGGATCAAATCCAAACTCACGCCCAACAGTAACCCCGACTCATACAACCCACCCAATAACACCCACCCCAACGCATTCACCAACTCCGACGCCTAACCCAACCATATCTCCTGTTACAGGCACCATTACCCCGATAATCCCTAAGTTCACACTGCAGTATGCTGACCACTCCTATGATGTGCCTCCTGTTTACAAAACAGATCCCTTTACAGGTCAAAGCGTAATCAGCCAATCCGGTTACCATCAAGATAACCGAACCATAGACGTAGTAATCACAAATCAACCGTTCACACCATCCACCTTCGCAGATGGCAACATAACCGAACTGCGTTATAGCGCTCGTTTAAAAGGGCATTTTGAAGATTGGAGCACAACAGGATATGGTCACTCAATAACTGAAGTAAAATCCTCCACTGGCAGCTACACGGTAATTTCCTTTTACATTGGGGGTTGGAACCTCAGTCCCGGTGGACAGATAGATGTTCAAGTGAAGGCGCTTATCGGTTACCACTACTATCATCCCAATGAATGTATGGGTGACTATTTTGTTACAGTGACAGATAGCGGCTGGAGCAACACACAAACACTGACCTTTGGCAACAACACTGCCACGCCAATACCATAAACCTGTCGTAGAGGGTATTTATTAATGATTTTTAAGCCTTTATAAATAGATGCTTTATATACTCCTTGCTAATTTAAATACTCTTAACCGTGAGTTTACATGAGTAAAAGAAAACCAATCATTAACATACAGAACATTGTGGCCTCAGTCTCACTTAACCAAAAAATTGACCTACAAAAAATCGTTGAAAAATTTCCACAAACAGAATACAACCCCAGCGTTTTCCCAGGTCTAGTCTTCCGTCTAAAAAAACCAAAAACAGCTACGTTAATCTTTGGCACAGGCAAAATGGTGTGCACAGGCGCTAAATCCGAAAAGGAATCACGTAGTGCAGTAGAAAAAGTCGTCAAGGAACTCCGCGGTGAAGGCATCCAAATTACAGAAAAACCTGTTGTAATGATCCAAAACATCGTAGCTTCGGCAGAACTTGGCGGAGAAATCGACCTTGAAAGCCTCGTTTACAAACTCAGCAAAGTCATGTATGAACCCGAACAGTTCCCAGGTGCAGTCTACCGCATGGATGAACCAAAAGTAGTATTCCTAATCTTCAGCGCAGGAAAACTCGTATGTGTCGGAGCCAAAAAAGAAGAACAGGTTTACGAAGCAGTCGATAAAATCCAGCAGCTTCTTGAAGAAAAAGAACTCATCTACTACCCCTCTTAAACCTCTTTTCTGATTCAACCAATTAAGCAGACTCGCAGTCTGCTCTTGTTTTTTCAAAATATTTCATTTTAACTAGAATAGGTCTATTTTTTCATTCTTCGACGAACCGCAGGATTTTGGTCGGACAACTTTTTCAAAGCCAACTCAAAAGTTTCATCTTGCAATAACTCCTTTTTAACAAAAACCCCTGTTCTGCCTACAGCATCACGCCTTAACAAAGCATGAACTCTATCAAACACAGTTTCTACTGATATTCCCAAGACTTTCGCTGCAGACTCTTCTCTTCCAATAACACTGCTCTCAACATGACCCTTTTCAGTTGGTTCGATGAGCATAAGCCGTTTATCCACCCCTGGAACGCGGACATTCGTTTTAAGTTGCACGATGTCTACTTCGCCGCCGAACCGGTAAAATTCCCTTTCCACTCTTCGCATTTCCATTAGGGGAAAGGAAACGGTTGTCTTCTCGTCTATTTCGATGTGTGCTTTCATTGCGTAGCTTGGAGTGGCTTGAACAATAAACCGTGAATTGATTGGGATTTTGGCTTTTTCAAGAGCGGATTCAACAATGAAACTGCTTTGTACTTCAGGAATGAAAACATCCACATCGCTGCCTATTTTTATATCTCCTCTAGCTATGCTACCATGTGTTAAAGACTGCAAGTGAAACACTTCTAGCGCCGTCATGACTCCGATTGCTTTTTCCCGTAGCTGCTTTAGGTCTTGCCAATGTAAGCTATTGTAGGTTACTTCTTTGTGGTCGCCCTGTTTTGTTGGTTTAACAGTCATGTTTACCGCTAAATCTATCCTTTAGTGTGACATTGTTTATTTAGTTTAAAACACAAACCTGGAACAATTACGCCAATTCTGCTATTTTGACTTTCTGAAACTTTTTTCCCATAGATTTCGTGAAAAATAAAATAACCTAAAGTGCGGCTAAAATATTTTCCAAACAAGAAAGCTACCTTGATAGAGTGGCATGACACCGTAGAAGATTTGCTACGTTAAGTTTAATTCTTTGAGTTATTTTTTGTTCCGTCGTACTTATTGGTATTAACAAGCTTTGACGGCTGACTGCGGTTTTATGATTAAAGAAGATTTATCCGTTGTAGCCATCTCAAAGAAGGTTGAACTCTTTATTGCCTCTTTTTTGCAACTTCCTGCACATTGATAGCAAAAAATACATTTATCAAGTCTGAACTGAGGACGTTTTTTCCCATTAAATTCCACCATTTCAATAGCTTTTGAAGGGCAATCTTTACTACATAATCCACATCCGACACAAAGCGTTACATCAAAATTTAGCTGACCTCGAGAATCGCTTGGTAGTTGAGGTTTCACGTAAGGGTATGAACATGTGGCTGGTTTAGTTAAAATACTTGACCCTGCTCTTCTGAACATTCTAGATATATGAATTTTCACCATATGTTAGACCGCCTTCCTTTGTGGCAAAAGTCTTTTCGAACAGCAGTCAATTTAGGTGGCTTTGTTATGGTGCCTGATGGGATTTGAGTCTTTGAAGCTCAAACCAGTTATCTGCCCATTCTTTGAATTACCGTTTTAGCTTTCTCTTGCCACCTATATATAGTGATTTGCGTCGTATATATTATTTACCAAATGAATCAAATGAGTTTATTTATAGTCTATTATGTAAATAATTTTCTTTCCACAAATATACGTTGGTAAATGTAAATAGTCGAAATATTTGCATTTGAGTATTTTGATATTTTTCTTAATTATACAAAGAAGAAAAACTAAGAAAAAATCTGGTTTCTTACTATGCTATTTTTTGATATAAGCTTAAACGTTTCTTAGTCTAAAATGTTATTTTTTTAATAGAGAACATGAGCGGTAAAAATTTTCTAGACTATGGCACAGTAAACGGCGGCGAAGAGAAAAAATGACTGTTTGTAGTCCAAAGATCTACAGTATAATTTCCTGAACTCAAATTAGTGCTACTAAGATCAACTGCTATTATCGTACTTGTTTGGGCTGGTAGCTCATTGTGAAATGAAACAATTGTAGCTACAGTATTATGTTGAGAATCTTTGATAACAGCTGTGTTAAAAATGATAGTCTTACTGTAAGTTGATTGTACATCGAGCAAGAGTGTGTTGCTGTTGGTCTTGTCAAATGAGGCTTTTCGAATAACTATTTCTTCAGGTTTTAAACCCAAATTGATCGGTTTTCCCAACAGGTTCAAGGCGTCTGTATTAAGAATAACAAGTCCAACCGCGACAACGACAAATGAAACAAAGAATATCTTCTTGTACAGCCCCACCAGTCTAAGCTTCCTAAGTAAACTCTGTGCATCAATGCTATATTAAATGTTACGATTTGACTCATAGTTGAATCAGTTGTACAACACCCCTGCGATTATTGTGTTGTGCAAACGCGCATTCTGGGGAATCCGTTCATTTACCCTTCTTATTTATCAATACAAGAAAAATGGAGCTATTGTGAAAAAAGGAGAAATCTCCAACTAAACCTTCATTTAGTTTAATTACCCATCAATTTGTCGATGGAAAACCAATGGATACCCCAGTCTGCAACGCCTGCAAAACTCGAGAAGCCTTCTTCTACAGGCAATACTCAGGCGAACGGCTCTGCAAACGCTGCTTTACAGACTCCATAGAAGCCAAGGTACGCCAAACCATTACGCGTTATCATATGTTAAACTTTGATGATCATTTGGCAGTTGCGGTTTCAGGCGGCAAAGACAGCCTAAGCATCCTGCACATTTTAGCTAAACTGAAGCGTTCAAGGCCAAAAACTACCCTCACGGCAGTAATAGTGGATGAAGGAATCAAAGGTTACCGTGACGAAGCCCTGGAGATCGCGGTCAAAAACTGCAAACAACTAGAAATTCCGTATCATATTGTCTCATTCAAGGAACTTTACGGTTTCACGTTGGATGAAATGATTTGTGGGGCACGCAAAAAAGGACATACCGCTTTGACTGCTTGCGCTTACTGTGGTGTTCTGCGCCGTAAAGCCATCAACACTGGTGCAAGGCAAGTAAAGGCAAACAAAATCGCAACGGGACACACCCTTGACGATGAGGTGCAGACTGTTCTTATGAACATTTTACGCGGTGACATAGCAAGGTTAGCTAAGGAAAAGCCGGTAACCACCGAGGTTCACCCCTTGTTTGTGCAGAAAATCAAGCCCTTCTGCGAAATCCCAGAAAAAGAAAGCGCACTCTACGCTTATGTTAAGAGAATCCCGTTCCAAGGCACTCCGTGTCCCTATGCTTCTGAGGCACTACGCAATGACGTGAGGGGAATGCTTAATCGCATGGAGGAAAAACATGCTGGAACAAAATTCACTGTTTCCAAAGCCCTTGAACGTTTGCGCCCTGCACTTGAAGAAACTGCGGCGAAAGAGGCTGAGGACTTCAAAACCTGTGTTGAGTGTGGTGAGCCGTCAGCGTTGGATTTGTGTAAGGCATGCGAGTTGCTGCGGCAGTTACGTTAAGGTTTCTTACGGTTGATTTTCTGGGCGCTTTTAAGTTTACGGAGCATTTCTGATGCTTCAAAAGCAGTATTTGCAGATGCTATTTTTTGCGCTTTTTGGAGGTTAACGTTTGTACCGCAGTAGGGACAGACTTTTGTTTTTTGCCCAACGGCACAGAGCATTAAACCGCCGCATTTAATGCATTTTACAATCTGTGTTGCGCCCATTTCGGAGGTTACTTCCGAAAGCCTTTTCATCGAACAGGTTGATAACAGTTTGGTAGGGACAGAGAGTGTCATGAGCGTAGATAAAGAACAGTATAAAACTAGGGTCCATTTGACAGATCTAGCAGTTGCTTACTTCAAGAAGGAAGGCTACAAAGTTAACAGCCAAGACGTTAAGCTGGAAGGACATAGCGGCGTTTCAAGGCATTTTGACTTGATTGTGCAGAAGGGTAGGCTCGAGCAGGGTGTTTGGGTTAGAGATTGGAACCGCACTATCGGTGTTAACGTTATCATTAACCTTGATACTTCCTCCGAAGATGTGGATCTATCAAGCCCCGTAATGATTGGTGAAAAATTCAGTGACCACGCAAAATCCTACAGCAACAGACGGAAAATCACGCTTCTAACAAAACAGAAAATCGGAAGCTTCCGATAATTACGCTTTAAGGTACTGGTCAGTTAGGCCTTCCCGTTCAAGCATACCAAGCCAATCTACAATGCCAAAATGGCATTTCTTGCTCCTATCTAAAACATCAAGAATTTCAGCAACATTCTCATCTACAGTTTTACCCGTCACATCCAACTCGCAAACCTTTCCATGTTGCGTTTGAATGGCTTCGATGAGGCAACTGTCAAGGATTTCTGCGGATAGGTTTTCGTTGAGTTTGGCGTCGTTAAAATCACATTTTTGCATAAATGTCTTTAAGTTCTTTGGGGTTTCGCCTAAGCACAAAGACGTTGGAAACAAATTCAGTCGGGGTAACTGCAGCTGCGTAATGACCATCGATGATGATGTTGGCGTTATCTGAGGTTCCTATGGACTCTTTGAGTTTTTGCTGCATAGCTTCTTCGTTGATTATGGTGGTTTGGCGCTCTTTGTCTTCCCCCAGTATCAAGTTATGAGCTTTGGCGAAATCTGTGAGGTTAATGTACTCTGCGTTGAGTTTTTGGGCAAGTTGTTTTGCAGTAGTGGTTTTTCCTGTGCAGGGTGTGCCCGTTATGAGGATGACGCGTTTCATGGTTCCTAATGTTTGTGGGCGTGTAATTATTTGTTTTGTGTGTGGACGTGTTTTTTCTGGTTGTGAGTTAAAATTTGGTTTATTTGTGGTATCAAAGCAACCAAAAAGCAGAGAAGCATCGGAGCAATCCAAGCCTGTGTGTGCAAATCTTTTTCTTGCCTACCTATTGTTTATACAGTTTGTTTATACAAATTGTTTATACAACCTGAGGGACTAAGGTATTGTTTTGCAAAAATTAACTTCTATGAAACCAATGGCACTAACTAATTTAGAATTTGCACCCCCTCTTAAATCCAAAAATGCAGTCGATAATTTTTGTTTGCTAATAAGTTATGTTTATTGCCTGCGTATGCTCATTTTCAGGTGGGCTGGCGAGTTGGTGTGTGGCTGTCGGATCCAAAGTTGGGTCTGAGGAAACTCCGCCCACAAGTAGAATTGCAGCCCCGTCGTTGGGGCAGCGCGAGAGCGTTGGCAACGGAGCAGAAACGAAACGTCCACCCGGACCTGGCTATGACACATTTGTGATGTCGAGTGCGCCGGAGTGGAAACGGTGAAACGGCCGTCCTGCAAGTGGAAAGGGCAAACAGTCGCCGATGAAGCATCTACCGGAAGGCGCGGGTAGCCCGATTAGCCGAATGCCACAGACAACAGAAGGCGGGTTATAGCCAACACACCAGCCCATTTTACTAACACAACTGCTACTCATTGGCTCGGTCTTAGGGGTTTTAACTAAAGTCTGTAAACTTTGTTGCATTAAATTAATTCTTTATCCATTATTGAAGATAGAGTTAGATTCTGGATTCATAACGCTTTCATAAAAGAATCAATATCTTTTTTGTTGAAGCCAAAGGATCGCGAATGAAAACAACTGTGCTTCTAGCTCCAATCGTCATAGTCGTTTTGCTAATTCTAATTATTAGCCTTATTTTTTGTCCATCTCCTGTTGTTGGAGCCACAAAATTCACGATTACTGTAACTCAAAGTGCAAACGGCGCGATTTCGCCAAATACTAAAGATGTTGATCAAGGAAATAACCAAACGTTTACTATAACACCCAATACTGGTTACTCTATTGCTACTTTGATAGTTGATGGTTCATCGGTGCCCGTTGCGTCATCGTGTACTTTCAGCAACGTTCAGGCAGCCCACTCGATCACAGCAACCTTCGCGATTAATAACTATACTCTTACAGTTGTTCAGGGTGCTGATGGCGTTATTTCTCCTGGAACAACTAACGTTAACTATGGCGCAAGTCAAACCTTCACAATAACACCAAATACCGGTTACTCTATAGCTTCTTTAACTGTTGACGGCTCATCAGTGACCATAGCAGCATCGTACACTTTCAGCAACATCAACACTAACCATACCATTACTGCGACATTCACAGTTTCTGCATTAACAATTACTGTAACTCAAAACTCTAAAGGCGTTATTTCTCCTGGAACAACTAACGTTAACTATGGCGCAAGTCAAACCTTCACAATAACACCAAATGTTGGCTACTCAATAACATCTCTGATAGTTGACGGTTCAACAATCCAAGCTGACTCAACATATACCTTCAGTAACATCACAACTGCTCATTTTATCTCTGCAACATTCGCAAACAAGTTCGATATTACAGTTGTTCAGGGTGCTGATGGCGTTATTTCTCCTGGAACAACTAACGTTAACTATGGCGCAAGTCAAACCTTCACAATAACACCAAATACCGGTTACTCTATAGCTTCTTTAACTGTTGACGGCTCATCAACAGCGCCTGCTTCAACATATACCTTCAGCAATGTCACTGCAGCTCACTCGATTTCTGCAACCTTTACAAACACTTTTACAGTTACAGTCATTCAGTCTACAAATGGACAGATTAGCCCAGGGACCTTAATAGCTAACTATGATAGCAACACTATCTTTACTATTTCAGCTTCAAATGGTTACCATATAACTGATGTTGTCGTTGACGGCATCTCACAGGGTGCAATTGCCTTATACACTTTCACTAATATCCAGACAGCTCATAACATTACAGCAAGTTTTGGAATTAACCAGTACATTATCACAGTTACTGTAGGCGTGTATGGTTCATCAAATCTTGCATCTCAAACAGTTAATTGGGGTACATCACTCAACTTCGTCCTTACGCCCAACCCAGGTTACCATGTTTCTGATGTGAAGATTAACGGGACATCAATTGGCATGCCTGAGTCTTTTGCTACAAACATTACTGGAAACACTTCTGTCGACGTGAATTTTGCAGCTAACACTTGCAGCTTCACAATTAATTCTGGAACTCACGGCTCAGTAAATCCCGGGAACCAGACGGTTAACTGGGGAACTAGCCTTATCTTAACAGTTACTCCTGAAGTCGGCTACCACGTTTCAGACATTATTGTGAACGGTTCTTCTTTTGGAGCACTGACCTCTTACAGCTTTACTGCAACTGGACCGACCACAATTGCTGCTACTTTTGCAATTGACACTTTCATTATTACGGTTATTCAAGGAGATAATGGCTTCATTTCCCCGTCAACAACTAATGCTAACTATGGAGATAGCCAAACTTTCACAATAACACCAAGTAATGGTTATTCTCTTTCTTCTTTAGTTATTGATGGTTCACAAGTGGCAGTTGCATCGTCGTATACTTTCAGCAACGTTCAGGCAGCCCACTCGATCACAGCAATATTCGCGCTGATTTCAACTTCTCCAACCCCAACCCCAAGTTCATCACAGACATCAACTGCTACTCCTAACCAAACATCCCAGCCCACACCAACACCATCATCTTCACCATCACCTTCACCATCAACAAATACCTTAACATCAACACCTACCCCAACAAAGACTACACTTTCGGAATCCACAAATCTTGGATTTTTAAGCTGGCCACTCTTACTTCTTGTCATTCCATTTGGAGCATTAGCTTCTGGAATAGTTGCCATAAAAAGAAGAAAGAAAAAACAAGATCCTAAAAGTCCAACTATCCAATTACCTGAGAGCAACAAACCAAAAGATCCTGAAGAAAGTATTGATCACTTGTTTAACAAAACTGAAGAAAGCATTGATAACTTATTTAATAAAATATTGGAGACGGAGGAACACAAAATTGAAAACGAAAACATTCCCGATTATGAGAAAAGTGAATTGCTAAAAAAGAAATATGTCAAGGTTGCACGTGCTCGTCAAATCTTGGAAGAATAGCACTAAAAATTCTTAACACTTTTAAAACTAAATCAAAAAAAAGAAAAAAGGGAATTAGTGGCAATTTCGCCAAATTAGGTGTATTACGTCCAACACACCAGCCTATTCTAATAATACACCTAATTTCGTTTTTTCGCGTTCCTAAACATCATAACGCCTTGAGGGGGAGTTAGAACATACTGCCATGTTAGCATACGAGAAAACAGATATTGAAAGACACCGAGCCTTAATAGACGAGTACTTTTCAGATTAACAGGACCTTTCTTGCTCGCTTCGGTTACGCTGCGCTCTCGCTTCCGCGCGTCATTAGGGTAAGATTTTGCTAAAACATAAAAATTGATTTAAATGATATTTAGGCCATGAAGAATGTGAACGATTATTATTAGGTAAAAAGCGATGGCTAAACCTGCGTGAATAAAACGATTAGTTGCAGGACTAAGACTAAACAAGCTAAATTTAAGAACTAATCCAGTCACTACCAATGAAACCATTCCGATATACAAAGATAAACCTGTTCCAAAATCAGGAAGGGGCGGAGGTCTGTTAAGTTGGCCTGCGAAATGTAAGGAAATAATCAGAAACGCAAAAAGATTACCTAACGAGTGCACCCTTAAAAGCAACTTATATTTGTTGGGGGTTCTGCGCTTCAACACGGTAAACAAAATCACTCCAAATGCAATATATAGAGTGCCAGCAAATGCAAGATAATGAATAATTCGAAATGGACCGATTCGCGCGGCAAAGCTGAACCAACGATTATAGTAGGCAATCATTAAGAAAATGGTTAAGGCAATAATGATTACTGAGAACCATAACTCCCAGTTTCTTGTTCGTTTTGGCTCCAAAAGCCCTTTTCTCCTAATTGGCTAATAAATTAATTAACTTTATTCACTATTATACTTATTCAATTCAGAAAGAAATAATCTTGTGATTTAATTTTAGCAGTATATTTTAGAATCATTTACAATTTACGCGATGGCGTTGCTCCCGTTTTCGCGTTCGCTCCGCTTTACCAAAGAAAAACGCTAGAAGCCTTTCTGCAAAGCGACAGTCTTCGTAGTTGGTGACTTTAACTCCTAAGGCAATAGTTCTTATTTCTGGTATTTTGCTGTCTGAGTATTACAGCGAGAAATAAAACGAAAAGGAACAACGGCAGAATTAAAATCGTTGTAAATTCTGGGACAGTTGGTGTTGGAGCGTACGTTGAAGTTTGCGAGGTAGGATTCGGGGTGATAGTTGGCGTTGGTAAGTACGTTGCAGTTTGAGAGGTAGGAATTGGTGTGGGAGTTGGTGTTGGTGTGGAGGTTGAAGTTGCGGAGATTGGAACAGTATTTGCGTAGCCGTAGAGGAAGTTGTCGACGTAAGATGGTATCGCTTGGTTATGCAGTATCGTGCTAACTTTGTTGGTTAGGTAGCTGTAGTGAATACCGTTATTGGTTGATGCTGTTGGAATAATCATAACGCCAGTTTGAGGTAGTGGATAGATGTTATGGTATGCTATTGGTCTAACTTCCTCGTTTGTAATATTGTGTACCGTTCCTTCTGGTATTATAGAGTCACTTCTAAAGGAAGTTATAGTTTCATTGTCTACTTGTATAGTAAAGTTAGCCCTATAGAATCCCTCTATGCCATCTACTTGGGCGATGTAGCCTGTTAGACGCCATGTTGACCATTCGGATGAACGGTTGAATAGGAAGTAATAATGGTGATAAGTCAATAGATCGGTGAGGAAGCCTTCTTGATGGACTTCTACTTGGTTGCCATTAGATGTTTCTCTTTGAATATAACCCATTAATAGGATAGTTCTGTTTTCACTATCGGCTGCTTGATAGAATGGACCGCTATAAGCCGTGTTATTTTCGTATACGACGTTGTGGTATACGTCGAATTGTATGGTGAAGTTGTTTAATGCGTAGTTGCCATGTTGAGGGTTGAAGGATGCTTCACCGTTGATTTCGAGTACGTTTGTGCCGTTTATGGTTTGAATTTGTGTGTCGTTAGCCGACCAGTATCCATCGTTTAATGATGAGGGTGAGTCGAAACTATTGCTGTAATATGCGGAGTTAATTGGTTCGGCACAAGTTACAGTTGTGGTTAGCATGAAGGTGATTAGGATAATGCATGCTAAAGTGAAGGGTTTGTTAGCCATGGATAAGTCCACAGCATAGAGTGAACTAGTGTTTAACTTTATAAGGTCGCCTCTTTCTTGGGTTAAGGTTAGCGCGTTCGCACGTTCCAGACGAACGACAAATTACGATTTAGCACTCGGTCGTTTTATTGGATGACCTGTCCCCTTCCTGCGAGTTATAGCATAGCAAAATTTAAAAGTTGATTTCCACCATATTTTTTTGGAGAAAAAGAGAATGGCAGCGTCTAAAGCTTTTGCAGGAGCAGAACTCGTTTTAGGCATTCTAGTGATACTGGTTTCTTTGCTTTGGTGCTATGTCCTCCCAGATTGGGACCTAACCTACCTATACTGGATAATAATTGGACTTGGCGCAATAATTGCAATTGTAGCAGCGGTGGCATTGGCAAAAAACTAAAGAGTAATAACAAAATTCCTCTTTTTTTTTCTCGCGTTTTATGCATACAAAATAGCCACTACGAAATAGTTAACCTACTTCTCAACTCATGAATGGTTAAAATGTTTTAAAAGAAAAACTGGTTAGTAGGTAGGGTGATATTGAGATTAATGGAGAAGCGAGACAAGAGATTGGAAGGCTCCTACCTCTTGGTGCATGGAGTTTTTCTCCTTTCTCCTCGTCCTTCTCCAATTGACTATAATTAGAAATATTATATAAGTCATATTTCAAACTTGGAATATTTCAAAAGATAAATGTTCTTTAAGGAAGCGCACTATTTCTGCTTTTTTAGTTGTTCAGCTGTATCTATTTTCTTATTATTAATCTTGTTAATCTTAATGCATAATGCGATAATTAAGAAAGCGCCCAATGAACCAACCATCATGGATACCAAGTAATTAAATGAAATAAGACTAATCAAGAATAGAATGGCGCAAGGTAAGGCGAACAAAGTTAACTGAACCATAATCTCCAAACCCTTAGGTGCATGATTTATAACGCGTGTGATTTTATCTATTAAGCATTATTAACATGCAGATATATACATCAAAAACACTTCTTTTACTATTTGGCGCTCTGGCTTGCCCTAAATTATGTGCTAAAATAAGTTGCTGCGAGCGTTAAAGAAACATTGTCCAAAAAATTTTTCAGAAAGGCAACTTAAATCATAAAACCAAAAGGCGCAATAGGCTTTCTGTATAAATACGCTATTAGACTCCAAACAGGTGACTCTGCGTAAACTTTAAGCAGATACATGTCTTCCCTTCTTAGGACCGTACATGCACACAAAACTTGTCTGCACCCTTGTTGTTATGTTGGCTGCTTTGCTTTTTTCTTCCGCTTTGGCTCAAGGCGACAGTTACGGTTTAGAGTGGCAGCGTTCCCTGCCCGGTTTAAGCGGCACCGCTGTTATATCAACCAGTGACGGAGGGTACTTAGCTTTGGGGGAAGACGCCTCTTACAACTCCACCACCGGCGAATTCTATGGCACCCACCCTGTTGTGGCTAAAACCGACGGCGACGGCAATTTGGTATGGAGTAAGACCATCGTCTACGAAGAGGGCGGCCCGCGGACTCGGCTCTCGCAAGTCGTCGAAGTAAGCGGCGGCTATATTCTCGGCGGAGTCGTCGACGCAGACCAGTATCCCAGTTCTCCTCATTTCTGCCTTATAAAAATCAGCAGCGCAGGCGACGTGGTTTGGAAGACACTGGGCACGTTTGAGCGATCCAAAAATTATTTTCAAGCTGGCGCTTTGACTGCAACAAGCGACGGCGGCTGCTTGTTAGTGGGCGCCTTCTATGAATCAACCCCATCCACCCCATTCATAGTGATAACGAAAGTTTACGCCAGCGGTCAATTGGAATATAGCAAAGCACTTCCCGTAGGGCATCCAATTTTCCCATGGCTTTCAGGCTCTGTATCTTGGACTACGCAGACAAGCGACGGCGGCTTTCTGCTTCTTAACAATCAGGGGCAATCCCATCCGATTTCACCTTCATCTACTTCGCTAATGAAGATTGATCCAAGCGGCAACATCCAGTGGACACAAAGCTATGGCGGAGCAGACAACTACTACCATACCAGCGGAGAATGCGCAGTTGTGCTAAGCGACGGTTACCTTATCGGAGGCATGGCTGCACCCGACGGCTCATGGTCAGGCGGCATGATTATCCGAACCGACTTGGAGGGAAAAATGCTGTGGAACCGAACCTACACATCCACCAACCAGGTTTATTCAGTCTTGAATAGCACTCAAGATGGATTTCTTCTGTTAGGCGCCGGTACGGAACCTGATGACTCCAAGATGTCACATATTTGGATCTGGCAAACCAACACTGCAGGCGAAATCCAAACCCGAAGTGACCTCCTAACAGTCAACCCATACATGCTCAGCGGGCTCTCGCAGTTGGCGCCCATAAGCGATGGTGGAGCAGTCTTTACGGGCAGCTTCTTATATGAACGCTCCCAAGAAGTCAGCGGTTCAACATCTGCGGCTGACAAATTCTGGATTGCCAAAGTATCGGTATCGGGGCACGGTGCAGCCCTTGGCGATTCAGGTTTCCCAGTTTTAGATGTAGTTGTGGCGGTGGGGATAGCAGTGGCGACTGTGTTGGCAGTATTGGTGGTGTGGCAATGCAAAGTGGGAAAGAAGCGCCCAACGAATCATGAAATGAATACATATAGCTTAGCGCATATACTCCATTTTTGGAGTCCTTCTCGCAAGTAAGGTCTCTGTCATGCAATAACTCGCAAATGGTTGCAGATTAAAATAATACGAGATTTAGAAAACGAAGTTAATAATTAGTCATTAAAGAGAAACCATTCTTTTGGCGAAAAATTGTGTGGAAATTGGTTTCTCTAAATTGCTTTTCAATAGAAGGTCCGTGGGCTTCAAGAATGCAAGGCTTTAGCTCTTTAGCGTAAGGGATCAAAGTTATTTCTTGTCCTTCTATATCACACTTAATAAAATCGTGCTCTATCAAGAGTTGGTTTGGATTAAAAAAATCGTTTATAATATCTATGTTAAGGTTTAGTTTTCTTTTATTCTCATCTATCAATCTCGCTCTGTTAGAATCAGGCTCTATGCAAACTACTTTTTTAGCGCCTTTTTGAAGGAAAAAATAAGCTGTCTCACCACAACAAGCTCCTAAATCTAAGACTGTTTTGTCTTGCAGTGAGAAGGGTGGCAAATAATATTTTTCAAATTGCTCCAACTCAAGATATAGAAGATCTCTTGCATAATCGTCTAAGCTTAAAGTTGATAGCATTTTGCTAACTCGTTTAGCATAAGGATATTTCCATATTGGAAATGAAACTCGACCAACTTTAACTACAGGCAAATGTCTTCTTTCAGAAAATCCGAATCCTACCTTATAGGATAGTTCCATGCTATACTCATTCCCATATCAATTAATCATTTACTACTCTAAGATAGCTTTTAAGGTATTATCACAGCAAAAGATATGTTGACTAAAAAAAGTCTTTTATCTCTGGCTAAGGGCTGAAATTGACGGTGTCAATTCTGTGATGTTCTACTTCAGGTTTCTTTTCAAAGAAGGGTAAAACTTTGTCCATTGTGGATGAAAATAGCTCTTGAGATTCTAGAAAGGACTCATTGTCCTCCCACATAGTCATGATTATTGCAACGTCATCATCATCGCATGAAAACATCGAAACATAACCTCGGTACCCTTTTGCACTTCGCACAAGCTTGTTTAGTATTAGGTCTAACTCGGCAAAGCCTTCTTCACGTTTTCCAGATTTAAAGAAGAACTTTGCTATTCTTGCGACAACCATCTTGTACACCAAAATAAGATTATTTTTTTTAGATTTAACCTTTTGTAAATCTTCAGTTGCTTTTGATGAATTACGGCTTTACACCCATTTTCAGGGTGACTACGCTTCCTCTTTCTTTGGAAAAGAAGGCCTGTAAAGAAATGAGTAATCTACTTATGACTCAAAAATTTGCTTTTAGCAAATGAATTAACGCAGTTTTTATTTGCCGTCTAGTAATTACTCAAAAGTTCTTGGGATAATTCTTTACAGATATTCTGGAGAGTCAAGATTTCTATTTGTAGCGCTTCAATTACCTTTTTCTTTTCGCTTATTTCTTTAAACAATCTTTCTCGAAGATCTTGCTCTTTGGATTGCTTATTTTGTGTGTGGTCTATAGGTTCTTGTTCTTCTGTTTCTATTTTTTGAGAAAATTTATTCAGTTCTGAATCATCGAACGAATTAGTTAACTTGTTAGAGTTTTGTTGCCTTTCTTGATTTGGTTCATCCAATATTTGCTGGTCATTCACAATCAAGGATTCGTGGAGTTTTTCTAATTGTTTAGCTAAGGAACCATTTTCGTTCTGAGGTTCTGATAATAAGAAGGCTTTTCCTGAGACTTCAAAGCATTGCTTTTGTTCATATCTTTTTTTCTTGTAATCCTCTTCTATTATGTGTAAAAATATGTTTTTGTTTTTTTTCATTATCTTGCCGTTTCCAATTCTAAAGCGGAAGTCCGATGCCAAGAGCTTGTTCTAACTCATTACATTTCTTCTGCAAGAACGCGATCTGTACTTTTAACCTTTCGATTGTGTTTTTCTTTTCCCCAAATTCTATTATTGCCTGATTCCGAAGTTTTAACTCAATTGACTGCAATTCGTTCCTTTTACTGAGAAGGTCTTGTTCTTCTTTTTTAATATCTTTCAAATTTGTTATTAACTCGGAAACGTCAAATTCTTTTGGTTGCTCTTCCGCTTTTTTGACCCCCGAAGGTCTTAGTTTAGCAATTATATGCTGTATTGATATACAATATAAAAACATTGTTGATTATCGATATTTATATGGGCGTAAAATAAAGTGCCTGCCTTTTCAAGCTCGGATAAGATCGACAATTATCTTATTTTTTAACATATATTTATTGCAATTATTCTGAGGAACATTTGTTATTAAACATACATTATCTTGTAAAAAAGCGAACGACACCTACAAAGCAGAACTTCTGAACTCGTAACCAAGAGCTGCGTTTTTGCTCAACTGGTTAGAGGATGAATAAGCAGTTGTAATTAGTTCTAAGAATCAGTCAACTATGGAACTAAATAGCCTCTTAAGACACAGAACTAGGTAAATTTATGAGTTGGATACAATCAATATATTATAGGTACCTTTTATGAAAGCGTATATGTTGTTATCTTGCAATACAGTATCTTGCAAGGTGGGCGCTAAAACGAAAGTTTTGGATGAGTTGATCAAAATGGGCTTGTCCAAGAAAGATATACACTTGCTTCTTGGTCCTGCGGAAGTTCTCATCCAACTATGCAGACTAAAAAATCTTGACGAATTCATCACAAAATGGTTTAATCCTATAAGAAAGACAACTACTCAAGAGGCAATGATTGACAAAACGGAGACTTTCATCGTTATCTCAGAAGGTAAATCTTTCACTCAGGAACCGTATGCTTTCCTATTCTTACATACACAAGCAGCCAATCTTGAACTGGTTCAGGAAAAGCTCCAAAATATTCCAAAGGTTTTGTCAGCTGATACTGTCTTTGGACCCTACGACGTAATATCCGCGGTAAAAGCAAACGATAACAAAGACCTACAACGACTTATTTGTCAAATACAAAAAGAGGTCCCTGAAATTCAAGGAGCGGAGACTGCAATCGTAGCTTCACTCTACTAACAGATAACCTCTTTGCAAACAAAGAACCCCTCATTTACCAGCTTCTGGTGGGCACTCCATAGAGTGAATAAACAACGTATCATTCTTAAGAAAGATTGATGGAAAAAAGGGTTTCTTAGATTGACTAAAATTAGCTCCAAAATTAGGCATGGACTACTGTTTCTGTAATTGTTATGTTTGGAATGTCGAATACGGCGTCTCGGATGCGTCTTACGTCTTCGAGGTCTTTTCCTTCTGCGTAGAGTATTACGTCATAGTTGCCCATAACGGAATGGGATATTTTTACTCCTTCAATCTTAAGTGAGGCATGAACAACGTCTCTTGATTTACCAACTCGGGTTCTAATTAGCATGTAAAAAGGAACTACCATAGGTTTCACCTACCTGAGATTAAAAAGAAACTTCAATGTAAAGTTTGCCATAACCAAAACCTAAGCCCTTCGTTGAATTTTGAATAATAATCCTAATAAAAAGAGATTGTGCTCTTAAGACTGATTATTCTCAAATGTTCCACTATGAAATTTTAACGATCATGAAGACTAATTTCAACCCTATTGGCATTCACAAACCATGGCTATCCATGATAGAATGTAATTCTTAAATATTGAATTTTAACACTTTTTTTAAAAAAAATGTATTATCTGAATTGTGGATTCAATATCTTTTAATACTCGCCCTTATAGCCCATAATATTATTTAATGAGGATTGACTGTGCCTGATTCAAATACTCCCTCTTTCGCCTCAGTCAAGAACATAACTGCGGAGTTAGGAGAGAGTGAAGAGAAATACCGTTCTTTGTTTGATAACATGCTGGATGGTTTTGCGTATTGCAAAATGCATATTTGATGAAGCTGGTAAACCTGTTGATTTTGTCTATCTAGAAGTTAACGATGCTTTTGAGAAGTTAACAGGGCTAAAAAGACAGACCGTGGTTGGTCGAAATGTTACCGAGGCAATTCCAGGTATCAAAGAAACTAACCCCGAATTATTTGACATCTATGGCAAAGTTTCTAAGACAGGTGGAGCAGAAAGATTCGAAGTTTTTCTTTGGCCTCTAAAGATGTGGCTTTCTATACTTGCGTATAGTCCAAAAAAAGGTTATTTTGCAGCTGTCTTTGAGAACATAACTCAGCGCAGACTAACTGAAGTTGCTTTGATGGAGAGTCAAAAGAAATTTAGTGCATTGTTTGATGCGAATCCGGAGGCAGCGGTTTTTTATGATGCAAATTTTCGTGTAATTGAAGCTAACCATCGATTTAGCAAATTATTTGGGTATTCGCTTGATGAAATCATAGGAAAAGACATCATAGAGCTCATTGTTCCTGATGATGCACAAGAAGAAACGAAAACTATCCGTGAGCGAATCAAATCTGGTTTGGTAGAAATTGTTACTACACGGAAAAGGAAGGACGGAGTTGAAATTCCACTATTGTTGACTGGTAGTCAAGTGAGTTTAGGTGATGAAGTAATCGGTTCTATGTTTGTTTTCAAGGATATCGGGGAAATAATTACAGCACAAGAAGAATTAAGTCAAGCACTATCTAAATCGCAACTGCTTAATGAGAAACTACATGTTGTCGGTAGTTTAACTAGGCACGATGTTCGAAATAAACTATCAATAATCACTAATTATTCATATATTTTGAAAAAGAGGTACGCTGATAGACCTGATATTGTTGATAGTTTAGGTAAAATGGAAACGTCTGTTAAGGATTCTGTGAAGATATTTGATTTCGCCAAAGTTTACGAGCAGTTAGGCGTTGAGAATCTAGTTAATGTTGACGTTGAGAAGACTGTTAATGACGCTGTTGAGATGTTTTCTGGTTTGCCTTTTAAAGTGGTTAATGAATGCCATGGTTTGAATGTTCGAGCCGATTCTTTGCTAAGACAACTCATCTACAACTTTATTGACAACACAAGAAAATATGGCCAAAAAACCACAACTGTTAGGGTAAGCTACCAAAAAACAGCTCAAAGTGGTCTGCAGCTGATCTACGAAGATGATGGTGTAGGTATACCCTTAGAAAACAAACAACAAATCTTCAAACAAGGATTTAGTACTGGAGGTAGCACAGGTTTCGGATTATTTTTGTCCAAGAAGATGCTGGAAGTTTACGGTTGGACAATAACTGAAGAAGGCAAACCTGGCGAAGGAGTAAAATTCGTGATGACGATTCCGACGCCTCAATCGATATAGTCAGACGCTATCCTTCAAACATTTTTTACAATCAAGAAAACAAAACTGGGTTTCTTCAATTTTCTTTGTCTATATAATGTTAATAATCTTCTCTAAGCAGCCAACATCTCAAAATTAGAAGTAACGCTTTTCCTAATCCAATGAGAGACTGTATTTATTTTTCGATATATGTTGAAACATTGAATAATTCTTGTTAGACAACGTGCTAAGATATGAAATACGGCTTTTATTTCAAAACCTCTTCTCGTTAATCAAAGATGATTTGAATGATTGCTGAAGAATCCAAAACTCAGAACCAAGAAGTCCTCGCAGAAAAATGCAAAATAGCACTTGAAAAGAGTTTTGGCATACCTGTTCCAACACCCAAGTGTCTATCGAGAAAACATCGATTTTTCGGAAGATGAGGTTGTTTTTATGTTCAGAGACACTGTAATAGATTTTTTGAAAGATAAAAAAAGTATTGACGACAAGATAATTGCCAAAGCTGCAAACAAAATCCAAAAACAAAAGCGACTTTCAAGTAATGAGTTTCTGAGCGTCTACGATTCGCTTTGGAAAGAAGGTCCTAAAGTGCAGTATCAAAACCCTGATGCGCGAGTTAAACATTTTCAATCGATAAATAAGTATCAAAATCCATAAATTTTCAAGAAACAAATTCAATGTGAACGTCTTGGAAGCCTTCACGTCTGTTGCCATAGTGCTTACGATTGTAGGTTCTTTTTTTGGTGGCTTCATTCAATGTATACCCGAGTGATAGCTAAAGAGAAAAAATGGCAAAGTGATGCTCGGATATAGCAATACAGAAATGCGTGTCTGCGGTATTATTTATTGAGAGGATTTTGTGGTTTATCGTAGATATTTTGATTCTCCTAATTGTGGAGGCTGTATGTATAAAGCAAGCAGTTACTGTTGGGGGCAATGCTCGTTTAATATCTGGAAAAAAGATAGAGAATACTGAGGATTTTAGAGTTGGCTTCGGTTTTGGAAAAGATTTACAGACTTACTGTTAAAGTGGTTGACTCTCAAAGAAATAAACCAATCCAGGATGTTAACGTTAAGGTTTTTAGAGTAGAAAAAGGACCAATAACACCCAAACAATGGACTGAAAATCTCAGAAATGGAACTCCATTTAAAACGTTGATGATCTCAATGACTACCTCTAATAATGGTGCCGTAACAGTCGAGTTTCCAGAGGGTGTTTATGAAGTTAAAGTCGAAGGATACGGTCTAAATCAGGTTTGCGAATTAACTCAAAATCTTGAAATTCTTTTTATTGAACCGAAAAAACATTGGTGGTAAAAATCTTAAACCATGTTTGTGAAGAAATTCCTGGAATAGACATTTGTTTATAAGTATAGTTTCCTTATAATACTATCGAAGAGTCTCTTTTGTACGTGGGTTTGGGTTTAGTGATCGGATACTTTTCAAAAAATAGAAGCGAAACAAAATGTTGATATTAAAAGTCAAATTGAAAAATTGTGTTGAACCTAAGTTAACTAACCATAATAATTACATGAATAACAACGGGAGAGGTGACGCAACTACATGGTGAGCCTAGGCAACTTAGCCCAATGCCCGCAATGCACTCGAATGGGACGTATTGTTTGGATTTCGCAAAATGGACAGATTATAGGAATTCGATGTTCTGCAAGTCACCGTTTAGAAAGTTATCCTAATTCATATGGATTTACGCGTTCTCCTTCAAAGGCAAACAAGAATAGTGTTTTTCTCGTTAACAAAGAATCATTGTAACGCTTCGATAAGTATGTTGCAACAAAATCATTTGCTCTCTAGCAAAATAAAGATAGCTCCGCAAAACGATCACACTGCCTTCTCTAAGCATTTTGGTTTTTACAAAAATTATTCTCTTTTTATTTTGAAAGTATTAAGAAAATCATCCTTTCAAGAATTTCTATGCCACATGCTCATTTCAGAAAACATTGAAGAAAAGAACGTTAATACTGTGGACATCAAAATCTTTCCTGCTCCCAGAAAAAACGGTTTCAATATCGTTGGTAAATGTGACACTTTTAGGGGCAGGATTCGCATCTATCCAAAAACTTTCAACTACTGTTCTGCATTCAGGAAAAAGTATGGAAAAAACTACTTATTTACATTCGTGGGGAATAGGGCTAGAGCGGCGTTAATACATGAATTGCTACATCTAAAATATATTAGCGATGAGAAGAAGGTACAGGAATTAACTGATATCTATTTTTCCACGTACATGAAAAAGCGGCTTGAAAAAGATTCAAATTTGATATCCTTACATGACTTAATATTTACTTCGAAAAAACACACACCTTTTGAAAAGAAAACCTGCTATACTGCATAATAAAGACAATAGGACAAAAATAAGAACAAAAAGTTTAGAAGGTTGATGTGGTTTCAACGCCGAAATAAACCCTCAATTCTCTAAGCTTCTAAACTGGTTCGTTTATTGATGGCAACTTCCGTGGCTACTTCAGGGATTCTCTCTCTTAGTTTGTTCTCTGCAGCTACTTCTGCTTCCTCCAAGATCTGTAATGCATCTGCGTTTGCCATTATTGTATTTACAGGGGTATCGTCGCCTTGATTGGTGGATATGCATATGTCCGAGAGAAGGTTTCCTATGTTTCCAAGTTCCATGCTTGCTTCTGGAAGGATACTGCACATTTCTGAGCGGATGCCGTTTAGCATTCCCTTGGCTGGACTTAATATGGTGACTAGGTCGCCCATTTCTGATACTGTGCTAAGCCGCATTGAAACGCTCTGCAGGGCAAGGGAAGCATGTGAGAGCATTTTTTCGACTTTACGTATTTCGCCGAGTTCCGTGGCTAGATATGTTTGCCCGCGCCGTATCCCTTTCTGTCATGGCTTTCACGACACGTTGAAATATTTCTTTGTCCCGCATCTCAAAACGATTGACAGCAGCATCCAACGTTCTAGTTTGGGCATCAAGCCGTTGCGTAACCACGCCGATTTGTTCTTTTAGGTTTTCCTGCGGCTTGGCAATGTTTTTAATCTTCGATACAACTGAGGGAGTTTCCTCTTTTTCTTTCCACCTATCGATAAACCGATTACCCAAATTAGCTATCTCCTTTGCGCCACTTTAGGAGCGAGGCAATAAAAGATTGTTCTACCTGTTAAGTTAAAACTCAGCTCTAGAAATTGCTGGTTTTTAATTTTCTCTATAAAACATCGTAAAGGTTGACAAGTTAGTCTCCATAGTTTTTTGGGGAAAGCAGGGTGACCGGATGGAAATTTGTATTTAAACTAGCATTAGCCCAGTCTATTCTATACTTGGAGGTCAGCTGCTTCAACACTTCGACGCAGCAACCTGGATCGAGTTTCAACATGAACCCTCTTATCGGTTAATGGAAGATCAAGGTCTTTAGCGGTTAGCGCCATAATTTTCTGCACTAGAATTTTTGCGGCTTCCGTAATTTCTTCAATAGGCAAAGTTCCTTTTTCGCAGATTCCAGGGCAGCAGGAGGAAAAAGGAAAATTCAGTTCCAACTCAATACTGTTACTCTCGTAATCATAATCCACTATGGTGAAGGGTTCCAGCCTGCAAATTGCTGGTCTTACCTCATAGGCTACGCATTTATTGTTTTTCCCTAGAAAAAAACAGCTGTCGTCATTTTTTCTGCGGATCCAGCGGATCCCTGATTCATCAGGAGGCTCCAAGAAATTCTTGAAGCCTTTTGCTTCTAACTGTTTTTGCTCTGTCTTGCTTACGTCAGGTGGCTGCATTCGGCAGCAAACTCCACAGTTCTTGCATTTGAACCCCACTGAATCGGGGAAGATTACATCTTTAATGTTCAAGGTAAATGGGAAAAGGGAAAAATGATTTATTTAGTTTGTGTGGGAAAAATCAGTTTTTGCCCCTGCTCGAAATGGGTTAGAAGATATTTTAGAGACCGTTGATATTTGAGATACGAGTGACCAAAATGCCTGCTAAAGGTATCATTTAACCCTGAAAAAATACGCAACCAAAAAAGAGCAATCGGCGCTATCGCGATAGCGCTCCTGTTACTTTTTACAGTAATGGCTCTCTTAGGCTGGATATCGTATATTGTTTGGGTTTTGGCTGATTTGGTTGTGGCTGGAGTAGCTAACCTGCTGCTCAGAAGAGTCGGAAGATCTCCTGTCTAAATTAATTGTTGATACTTGGGGCGTTTGGATTCTTTTACCCAAAATTCAGGGTCATCTACCTGTATTATCTGGATTTCACAAACATTCCGAGGATCTTTTAGGACCGCACGGAATTTTGAGGGTAAGCTGGGATCTGCTAGAAATGCCATTCGGGATTCTTCCAGCTTTTCTGCAATGCGTTCACATTTTTTATTGGCATAACCGCTGTACTTTACGCTTTTTCCTTCAATTATGGCTTTGTCAAAAGCGTTTTTGTTGCACTGGATGAGTTTGGCGCCGTCTCGTATGAACCAGAATCCAGAAGTCTTGGGCATAATTATCAGGATAGCTATAGGCTTGGGTGATTGTAATTAACGTTACCTATTTGGACTGCAGATTTGTGCCTCAGAACCTATTTTATGTCCAGTCATTTTTAGAGTGACAGAGTTAACTGAAACTCTAACTCTTTTCGTGCAATTGTCATCATAGGCACTAAGCATTTCAAGTTAGTTAATTGGGTTTACGCTTAAAAAAGGAGTTGTCTATGCCTCCGAATTCGTATAACTGACATCATCGCTGGGACTACCAATCCCCTCTCAGACTGACGTGTTATTCATCATAGGCATACTCAAGCAATACAAACATGGAATAAAAGAATTAGTTGGAAAGGCAAGTGGCATAATTACCTAACACAAATAAAGAAAAAAAAATAAAACGTTAAGGGGAATAGAGCAAACTGATTTCTAGACTAGTTTAACTAGTCTGTGTTTTGCTCTGCTTTGCCTTTTTTGCTTTTCTTTTCTCGTCTCGCTCTTTCTTAGTTAACGGTTTTTCTTTTTTCGGCATTTCGGATTGTTCTCCGGATTGAACTCTATAACGTAATTACCTTTAATAGCTTTCGAAAGATACAGACAACCGAACGCTTTTTACGTGTATTCTCTAAAGGTATGCCCACATTTTGTGCAACGCATAAACTGGGTAGATGCCTCGTCGCCGCCTCTGGTCTGCACTTGCCACACAAAAACCTCGTTATTTTCGCATTTTTCGCATTTCATTTTTATGGTCTGCATGGTTTTTATTTTTTGGTCTTCTTCGGAGATGATTGTCATGAATGGTTTGGCTTTAGGTTGAATGACCGCTCCGGTTCGTGCTTCAGTTTTTCGGTCAGCTGGCTGCTTGGTGAAGTTGCATTTTGTGCAGCACAGCATAAACCCAGTTCCATCGTTTTTTCTGGGTTCAAGACGGCAACCGCATGTTGGACAAAACTCCATGAATTAGAATCCTCTTTAACTCACCATAAAGCAAACAAACAAGATATAAGGCTTATTTTTTTGATTAAAAGAATTCTGGCACGCACATAAAACCTTAAAATAAAACTGTCTATCAAGGTTAGCAAAGGCTTTGAAAATGATAGACGGAGATGTGCCCCGAAGTGAATGGCAAACAATTGAACATGCATTTGCGTATTTGGCAAGAGCCGATAAATTGCCACATCGAACGGAAGGAGAAAAAGCGCTTTTAGATCAAATTCCAATAGGTGCCAAGCGAGTTTTGGATTTAGGCACAGGCGATGGCAGATTGCTTGCACTTGTAAAACTGAATAACCCTGCGGTTGAGGGAGTGGCTTTGGATTTCTCCGATCCCATGATAGAACAAGCCCAAAAACGATTCGCAAAAGACAAACACGTCAAGATTGTTAAACATGATTTTAGCCTGCCGCTCCCATTAGAGTTGGGCAGCTTTGACGCCGTAGTCTCCAGTTTGGCAATTCACCATTTGACTCACCCAAGAAAAAAGCAGCTTTACACCGAAATATTTAGCATGCTAAACCCTGAAGGCGTCTTCTGCAATCTGGAACACGTCTCTTCAGCAACCGAAAACCTTCACTCGAAATTCTTAGCAACTATCGGTTGGACACCTGAGAGCGAGGATCCCTCAAATAAGCTATTAGATGTCGAAACACAACTTCACTGGCTTAGGCAGATTGGGTTTGTGGATGTGGACTGTGCTTGGAAATGGCTTGAAATAGCGCTTCTTTGTGGTTTTAAGCCTTAATTTCTTAAGGCTAAACTGATTGATAGAAACATATTAATAACAAATGCCGTAACAGAATTGTTAGGAGTTTTTGAAAAATTGACAACAGAAATTGAGCAAATAAACTGGATGCATTGGATCTATCGTTTGATTGCATTAATAATTGATAGCGTAATCACTGGAATTGTTGGATACATAATTTACTGGCTTATTCTACCGCTTTTCTTCACATCCACAACAGTCTTCGGATTCACCTACCAATACGTACCTTGGTGGGCTGGTGTATTTCTACTACCGTTCATCTACGGCATAATCCTTGTTCTCTACAGCGCAATCCTTGAAGTGTCCTGGGGAGGAATGACAATAGGCAAAAAGCTTCTAGGATTACAAGTTCAAACATCAAGCGGCGGGAAAGTAGCTTTTGACAAAGCATTCCTTCGCAACATAAGCAAGATCTACTGGCTATTACTGCTCTTAGACTGGTTAGTAGGGATCGTAACACCTGGAAACAAAATGCAGAAATACACCGACCGCATGGCTGGAACAGTTGTGTTCCAAACAAAACAACCCTTTGGCACAACACCTCCACCACCCCACCGCCACCAACCTAAAAACCCTCTTCTATCCTTTTTCTTTTTAGAAATACTAAAAAATAATTTTGAAAATCCTAGCGGCTTAAAATTAACTACTTTTTAACTCTTCTATCCAGGTCACAAAACGTTCTTCACTTAATCCCCTACCGAGCCTTGCATCAAGCCGCTTGCAAACCTTGCCTTCTTTAAAGAAAATTATTGTTGGCACTGCAGGTATGTCGTAGTCGTCCCAGAGTGGATTATCATAGTCGTCAAGGAGTACATGGACCACATTTTTGATGCCTAAGCTGGCCACTTTTTCGTCAAACGTTGGTACAAATCCTACGCAGAAAGGGCACCAGGAAGCATAAAACAATGCGAGTACGTTCTTGCTTTTTTTGAGTTCGGCATCTAAGGTCTTTTTTCGTGTATATTTTGTTCATGTACTCACATGTAAGAAAACGGTTTTAGGGTTTGATAAACATGCCGTTTTCATCGCTCTATCGGCGCAAACAGATAAACAAGCAACACCTAAAATAACCTAAGCCACAGATGATAGAGCGAAACAGATGAAGCCTAAAAATTACAAACGCGGATACCCAGTTGCAGTCTTAGTTGGGATAGAACAGGATCATGCTGCATTATGGCAGATTTTTAGCCAAGTCGCCAAACACCAACAAACCATAACTCCTAAACGGCGATAGAAAAGACCAAAAAGCCCTCTACGCTTCCATGAAACCATCATTAATGCATTAAGACCTGTCCTAAAAGAGGGCGTAAGAAGCATAATTGTAGCCTCGCCACCCCGAACCAGTTATGCACAGGAATTCCTTAGCCACATCAAAGCCCACCACTCATGGCTTTTTCAAGGCACAAACAAAGCCTCCTTCTCGCAGATAACGGGTTCCGCAAGTGCTCCATCACAAGTGGCTGCCTTAACAAAAACATCCTTTCAAACAATTAATCAGGAAAACCAGCTGAAGAAACAGAAAATCTACTTGAAATACTTGAGAAAACGCTTAACCAAACCGATAATTTGGTTCGTTTCTCATTGCAAGAAGCAGAAAACCTCATTCTAAACCCACAACCAGCAGGAAAACCTCAGCCTGAATATCTTACTGTTAACCGATGATTATCTTGCAGGTAGCCGCCAGAAAAATCGAGTGAACAGACTTATGCAGATTGCCGCGAGAAACGGAGTGAAAACACGAGTGATAGATGCTGAGTCAAATGCAGGCGTACGACTTACACAATTGGGTGGAATTGTGTGCTTGGCAAAACTTGATTAAACGTTAAAGAAAGCCTTCCTGCCTTAACGCGTCGATTGAGATTTTTCCAGTGTGCAAGGCAGTTGCAATCAAAGTGCCAGAAACCCCAAGATTTCTCAGTTCAACCAAATCATTGATGTCTCGAACACCGCCGCCAACAAAGACATCGACGCCAACCTCCGCGATTACTTTCTTGAGAAAATCAACGTTTAACGCCTTCGTCACTGCCAACCCGCGCCAAATCCAAAACAATAACCTGAGAAACACCCATTCTTTTGAAGTCTTGCAGAAAACAAATGGGGCTTAGGCATCCATCAAACCCTAATTTAACAAGAACTTTTTCACCCTTCAAATCCAGACTAACAACAACTCGGTCGCTTCCGAAAATCTCCACAGCTTGTTCAACAAATTTTTTGCTCTGCAAGGTCTCTGTACCGATGATAAGTTTCGATATTCCTATATCGAGGAGTTTTTTGGCTCTTGGGATGCTTGTTATGCCTGCATCAACCATTAATTTTAGACCAGTCTCATCGGCGATATTTTTTAACGTCTGAAAATTCATGGAGCAATCGATAATGGCATCCAAATCAGCCACGTATAGCTCATTAAAGCCGAGGGCTTCTAAACCTTTAGCAACCTCCAAGGGCTCTGTTGACTTGAAGAGGACGCTCTCTATAGGTTGGTAGTTGTGCCTTTGACCCTTGACTGCGTGAACAACTTTTCCGTTTAAGATGTCGATGACGGGATTATTTTCAAACGTTAAACCTATCCAAGATTGAATTTGCCAATAGAAAAACCTATCTACATGCTTAAATCCACGATTATTTTATTCTGAATCTTTTGTGTGAAATAAGAAAATGAGACGTTTAGCATTGCTGACCCAATAACCCATAAGGTTACTGCATAAAAGCTATAATCAAGTATGCTGGTATGCACCTAAGGCGAAAAACAGTAGGTTAGAAAAACTAGTGTTTCTCGAAGAGTTTCTCAAATTGTTTGTCCTCTTTAAAATTTAGAATTGACAAGAGCTAATTTGCCTTTATCTGCTAGATTACTTTGTTTCCTGCTTAAGAGACTTTATTCGGACAAATTGGAAAGATTAGAATCTGTTCCAGGAATATTAGGTTGCTACGTCTGTGAGTTGTTAACGCTATAGAGAAAACAGGCATCAACGGGAAAACTTTAAAGGCATCAAGTAGCCGCATCAATATGACCTCACTTGAAACTGCTCATAAGCCCAATGAACGAAACGGAAGCCCAGGAAGCCATCGCTGGAGGAGCTGACATAATCGACGTAAAAAACCCTGCGGAAGGCGCTTTGGGTGCAAATTATCCATGGGTTATCAGGCAGATAAAACAAATAACTCCAAAGAATCTGGAGGTCAGCTGCACATTGGGAGAGGTTGGGAATTTTCCAGGGTCAGTTATCACTAGCTGCATATGGAGCTGCATCGATTGGGCGTCGACTACATAAAAGTGGGACTATACGGAATTAAAACGCAAGAAGAAGCAGTTTTTCTACTTCAAAACGTAAATCGAGCAGCAAAAGAATGCAACCCTAAAATTAAAGTTGCAGTCGCAGGATACGCTGATGCAGAAAAAATCGGCGCAATAACCCGCTGCTTATTCCTGAAATAGCGCATAAGTCACAAGTGGATGTTGCTATGATTGATACGTTCGTTAAGGATGGCAAAAACCTATTTGACCATCTGACTTTAAGGCAATTAAGAAAATTTGTTGATTTAGCTCATAGTTTTGGATTAGAGGTTGCGTTAGCTGGCTCACTGCGAAAACAAGATTTAGCTAAAGTTTATGGTTTAGGTGCTGATATTGCAGGTTTACGGGGTGCTGCATGCACAAATAGTAACCGAGTCACAGGACAAATCACCAGAGAGTTAGTGGCGGAATTAGCTGAGGACTGTTAGACAAGCAGAGACCAATTGAACGTCAAGAGGGTTTAGTTTTGCAGCCTAAAGGGTTAAGCAGCAAGCATGTTTTTGAAGAACTAAGAAAGATCCATGCTCTAGACAACCATTACGATAATGGCAGAATTCTATGTTCAATGTGCACCAAACCTCATCCATTGGCAAAAAAAGCCTATCAAATGTTTTTTGAATCAAACCTGGGTGATTCAGGATTATTTCCTGGAAGCGCCCAACTTGAAAAAGAAGTCATAAAGCAGCTTGCAACCCTTCTCCAAAACAAAAACGCAGCAGGCTTCATTGTTTCAGGTGGAACAGAAGCAAACCTGATGGCGTTATTAGCGGCAAGAAACATGGCAAAAAACACCCAGCCAGAAGTGATTCTTCCAGAATCAGCCCATTTCTCATTTACAAAAATCTGCAGTCTCCTGAACCTAAAACCAGTTTATGCAAGGTTGGACAGCACCTTTAAGGTAAACCCTTCAGAAGTTGAGGGATGCATCAGCAAGAACACGGTCGCCATAGTGGGCACAGCTGGAACCGCAGAGTTAGGTGCAGTAGACCCCATCGATAAGCTTTCAAAGATTGCATCAAACCACGGAATCTTTTTGCATGTTGACGCAGCATTTGGCGGTTTAGTGATTCCATTTCTAACTGAACCTAAACCCGTCTTTGATTTTAATCTTAGAAGGTGTGAAATCCATCACCGTTGACCCCCACAAAATGGGCATGGCGGCTATTCCCGCAGGTGGAATCCTCTTTAAAGACGCCCAAATGCTGGATAGCATCAAAACCGAAACACCTTACCTAACGGATAAGGAACAATACACTTTTAGTTGGAACAAGAACAGGTGCCGCTGCTGCTTCAGCATGGGCAGTCTTTAGAGCTCTTGGTATGGAAGGTTACCGAAAAATTGTCTCTGAATGTATGAAAAACACAAAGATGCTCGCTGAGGGCATCAAAAGAGCTGGTTTTGACCTATTGGTAGAACCTACACTGAACATAGTTGCTTTTAAAGGTCAAAATACCCAGAGTTTAGCTGAAGAAACTATGGAAGCAAGGTTGGTTTGTTTCTTATGTTCCAAGGTACGATTGTGTTAGAATCGTTGTTATGCCTCATGTTAAGAGGAGGCATGTGGCTGCTTTTCTGAAAGATTTAGTTGAAATCGAAAAGCTTTAAGGCACCTTTAAAGTTCCACATCGATTCTTAGAGGGCAAAGATTGAAGATTATCCTTTACGAGTATGCCTCAGGCGGCGGATACGCTGGGCAACAGTTACCCACTGGCATTTTAGCAGAAGGTTTTGGGATGCTACGTAGTGTTGTCGCAGATTTTAAAGCGAACGGAGATGAAGTTACCATTCTGCTAGATGCAAGACTATCCAAACTCAATCCCCCAATAGATGCCGACCATACTTTTCCAATCATGTACCCCGAAGAACCTGAAAAACTCTTGACGAACCTCGCAAAAATCAACGATTCAATCTACATTATAGCGCCTGAAACAGGACAAACACTGCAAACAATTGTGGAACTTGCCGAAAAAACAGGCAAAACAACACTCAACTGCAAATCTACAACTATAGCCAAAGTAGCAGACAAAGCGCTTCTTTATACCAATTTGAAAGAACAAGGTTTTCCAATACCAAAGACTCTACTGATTAACATCTCAGACACTTTGTCAAAAAACCAGACAAACCATTAAGCAACAACTAAGCTATCCGTTGGTTTTCAAGCCAGTGGATGGAGTTGGATGCAATGGATTAAGCCTCTTAAAAGAGGAAAGCCAAATAGGAAAAGCCATTGCAAAAATAAAAAGCTGAATCTAAGTGCTTCGTACTTTATTGCCCAAGAATTCATCGAAGGAGAATCAGTAAGCGTTAGTCTGCTTGCAACAAAAAATAAAGCCTTAGCGATTAGTCTAAACAGACAAAACATAGCCATGACTGGACCAGAAGCGTTTTCAAGTTACAACGGCGGCTGCGTTCCATTGGACCACCCATTCAAACAAGAAGCGTTTGATTTAGCGGAAAAAGTAGTCAAGTCAATCTATGGGCTTTGGGGTTATGTTGGTGTTGATTTAGTCTTGGCACTAGATATGCCCTATGTGGTTGATGTTAATCCTCGGTTAACAACTTCTTATGTTGGTTTACGAAAAGTTGTCAACTTCAACCTTGCTAAAGCCATTGAGAACGCAGTTTTGAAAGGTAACCTTCCTGATAGACCAGAAAACCGAGGGATTGCATGCTTTCTGAAAACAGAAACACCTAAACCCACAATGGTTACTTTCAAAAATATCAGTCAAACATGGATGCTGTTGTTTCTCCAGCTTTTCCTTTGGAAGACAACGCCAAATCATGTGCCCTTCTAATCGGTAACGGAGCAACCTTGGATGAAGCGATCTTTGATATAGAAGAAGCTAAAAAGAAACTGTACAGCATTATCGGTTGAGGAAAAAGATTTGGTTGATGTATTAGGCTTTGATGTAGGGGGAGCAAACACAAAAGCAGCCTATATCAGCGTCAGAGACGGGAAATGTTTCGATGCAAAAGTTGCAGTTGAGTATTTTCCAGTCTGGAAACACCCTGAAAAACTTGCTGATGTACTCTTAAAGCTTAAAAATCAACTGTGCAATTGCAGGCTTGATGGTGTAGGCGTAACTATGACCGCTGAATTATCGGATGCCTACCAAACAAAAAGGGAAGGAGTCAACCATATTTTGAGTTGTTTTATGCAGATTTTTACTGAAACTCCCATTTATGTTTTAAACACTGAAGCCAAATTAGAACCAATTGAGGTTGTCTTACATAAACCACTCCGAGTAGCGGCGGCGAATTGGGCAGCAACAGGTTGGCTAGTAGCTCAACAACTGAAAAACTGCGTTGTCGTTGACGTTGGATCCACCAGCACAAGTATAATCCCAATAGTGAATGGCCAAGTTGTAGCCCTTGGAAAGACAGATTTGGACAAGCTCCTCTGCGGCGAACTAGTCTACACGGGAAGCTTGAGAACGAACGTGGCTGCAATCGTGCAGTCCATCCCCATCCGAAGCGGCATTGCAAGCGTATCTTCTGAGCTTTTCGCTTTATCAGCTGACGTACACCTTATCTTAGGAAACATCGCCATAGAAGATTACACTAGCGAAACGGCAGATGGGCGGGGAAAAACCGTTGGAGAAGCTTTCGCAAGGCTTGCTAGAGTTGTCTGTGCCGACACCGAAATGTTAACTCAAGAAGAAATCATTAGCATGGCAAAATTTATCTGCAACAGACAAATCAGGCAGATTACTTGAAGGCTTAACAAAAGTCTACTTATACACAAAGTCGAGTGGTTTCAGTTGAGGTTCCAGTGGTGGTTACTGGGCTTGGAAAAAGCTTTCTCGCAGCCAAAGCCGCTCAAGAACTAGGGGTGGATGCCATAGTGGATTTGGGAACAATATTGCCTAAAGAAGCAGTTTTAGCTACACCTGCCTTTGGGGTTGCCCAAATGATGGCGAACAAACTCGAAGGGGAGCCCATCAAATGAACGCACTTGTCGTGAAGATAGGCGGTAGCCTAATGGCATACCCAGAAAAACTGAAGACATTATGTACTATGCTAAGCGAGTTCTCCAGAAATCACAGTTTGATCGTTGTGCCTGGAGGTGGCGAATTTGCAGATGTCACACGGAGATTAGATGAAAAGTTTTCACCTCTCTCGCAATGTATCACATCGGATGGCAATTTTAGGAATGGATCAATATGGTTTTTTGCTTTCAGATTTAATTCCACTATCAGTTACTGTGACCACACTGTCCGAAACTAAACGTGCTTTGGATTCTGGTCGTTTGCCGATTTTTTTGCCCTCAGAACTACTCTTTAAGCAAGATCCGTTGGAAAATTCTTGGGATGTTACTTCTGACTCAATCGCCAGTTTACCTCGCAGTCCGGTTACAGGTAACAAAGGTTTTGTTGGTTACAGATGTTGACGGTGTTTGCACAAACGACCCAAAGATAGCGTCAGAAGCAGAATTAATCAAAAGTATATCCGCTAGCCAACTTATAGCGACGAATAAGCGGACAAGCGTCGATAAAGCTTTGCCTAAGTTGCTTTTGAAAACATCTATTGACTGCTTTGTAGTTAACGGTTTGTTTCCTGAACGGATTGCAGCGATTTTAGATGGGCGCGAGACAATTTGCACGGTGATTACGAGTAGTTTGTCCTAATTGTTGGGTTTGATAACTATCGAGTACCCACAATATGGAAAGATGAACAGAAAAAATAGAAAAAGAGACTGGGAGATTTTGATTTAAATCTTTTTCTTGTCTAAGACTTCGCGGAAAGTCTTACCGCAGCAATCATACAGTGCTATGGTAAGTTGGGTCCGTTTGCCTTTTTTGTCTGGTTTCCCAGCCATCTTCCAGGTTTTCTTTGGCGTCTTGACTTCTTTTCCACATGTGGGACATTTTGCCATGATTATTCCTCTGATGGAACGTATCATATGTATGTATTTAAAACACTTTCTATCGCTTGCCTGATAAATGGCTAAAACAGGGCTTTTTTAAACAGAAAAAATGTTGAATTTACCATTTTTTAATGAAAAACCGCGGTCTTATCATAGCGTTTTGCGGTGGGCAAATGTGAAGAAATATTAGCCAAAAACTACAATGTTAACCCAGAGGACATGTGACGATAATTGGTTTAGATTTGGCAGGAGTTGAAACCCGACCCACAGGCTTCTGTACTCTTACAGGCATGAAAGCCAAAACATGTTTAATTTACAAAGACCAGGACATAATCCAGAAAGTTAAGGAAAGCAACCCCCAAGTTGTGGCTATCGATGCTCCTTTATGTCTACCGCCTGGAAGAAGAACAATTGAAGAAAAAACCAGTATTCACCTAAGAGAAAGCGACAGAGAACTCCTCAAAATGGGTATAAAACTTTTTCCAATAACGTTAGGTCCCATGAGAAAACTAACTCAACGTGGCATTCAGCTAAAAAGCATCTTCGAAGCTCAAAAATTAGTCATTATTGAGGCTTATCCTGGAGGAGCGCAAGACGTTCTTGGTATACCCAGAAAACAACGAGGTATCGAGAATTTGTTGGCGGGTCTACAAAAACTGGGCATAGAAGGACTAGATAAAAGTTTAAGTGACCACGAATTGGATGCTGCAACGTGTGCATATGTTGGAAAGCTGTTTTTAGAGGGAAAAGCAGTCGCATATGGAGAATGCAATCAAGTTATAGTTATGCCAAAAGGAAGACCCCTTAAAAAATAAGGGTAAATATTGGGTTTTGGGGTTAACCGGACTATTTAGTGTCATAGCATTTCTATTTACTTTATCCATTTTGTCACAAGTTTGTTTCTTTTTCCTGCGCCTTGCTTTGTTTTTGGGTGACCAATGATGAACGGAACCATCAGCGTATAGTTCTCTGGGACACCAATCTTCTTGAGCGCTTCTGGTTTATTGTTTAGGAAGTTAACAAAACCCATATAGCATGTTCCAAGACCCCAGCTCGTAGGCCTTTAAAAACATGTTCTGCGCAGCAAGCACGCTGTCAAGCAAATTGATGTTAGCCCACTGTTCATCTTTTTCAGTGCATACTAAAATAAGCATGGGTGCATTGTAACAGATTATATCAGCTGTAGTGGAGAATTTTTTAGCTAATGGCGGCATCATTTGCTGGACTAAAAGCTTGGTTTCATCAGAGACGTACTTTATCAGTTTCTTATCTTCGATAACTATGAATCTCCAAGGTTCCCTATGCATCCCTGTCGGAGCCCAAATACCTGCTTCAAGTACGGATTCAATTTGTTCTTTGGAAACTGGTTCTTCTGTGTAAGCTCGAACGCTTCTTCTGCCTTTAATACATGCATCAAGTTCCATAATCAAAACCTTGGCTATTGAGAAATAACAAATAATGTAATAAAGTTTGATTCTGAAAAGAACGTTGCTCTCCGTTGAGTTCGTGCAACAGATTATATTCCAAGTTAACATGGTGGTGCCGAGGGCAGGGTTTGAACATGCGACGACTCGGTCTTCAGCCGAGCGCTCTCCCAGGCTGAGCTACCTCGGCACAGTTTTGTGTGCTTTTCTCCCGACCTCGGGATATGGAGAGCTTAATCATTTACGTTTTCTCAAGAATATTAAGCTATCTTTCAAGTCAACCCATTCAAAGGCGGGCGAGTCGATTCGTTTCATAAAATAAGAAAGGGGAATGATTTAGCTAATAGTTTTCAACCCACGCTTCAAAATATGCTTTGGGATGAGCGCATGTTGGGCATTTGTCTGGAGCTGATGTTCCCTCAATGACTAAACCACAGTTTCTACATTTCCATTTAATCGGTGCATCCTTCACAAACACCTTGCCTTTCTGCAGGCTCTCAACTAGTTTATTGTAGCGGCGTTCATGGTAAGCCTCAACTTTGGCAACACTCCGAAAAGTCCAAGCTACATCCTTGAAACCTTCTTTTTCAGCGGTATCCCCAAAGTTTGGGTAAATTGAACCCCACTCAGCTTTCTCGCCGGCGGCTGCAGCTTTAAGATTCTCAACAGTTGAATCCATAATACCCGCTGGGTAAGATGCTTTAATCTCAACTATTCCACCTTTGAGGTGTTTAAAGAAAAGTTCCGCGTGCTCCTTTTCGTTGGCAGCAGTTTCCTCGAAGATTGCGCCAATTTGCTCATATCCTTCTTTTTTGGCTATGCTGGCAAAGAATGTGTAACGGTTACGTGCTTGGGATTCCCCTGCAAATGCAGCTAAAAGGTTTTTTTCTGTTTGACTTCCAATAAAATCCATACGATTTAACTCCTACCTTTTGATATCTGAAACTAAAATAAAAGTGTTCCCAGCTTCTTCTTTTTAGACGTCAATGCTTTTATTTTTCATTCACACATTAGTTGTTTTGCCGAATGATGAGAAGGCATTAGATTGACACTTGTTGGATGAAAATTCAGAGTTACTCAGACGGCAAAGGGTGAATAACTTTATGGGTGTGGTAACCTGTAAGGTTATTCACCTGATGGAATCGCTTGAATGGAGACCAAATAGGTAAGTTTTACACGTGACTACGACGACAAGCCGTTGTTTTTTACGTTTCCTTTTTTCTCGAACTCCTCAACCATACGTTTAACTTTCTTTTCAAGTTGTAACTCATAAGCGTGCTCAGGAATCATAGGCGGCAAAGTATCTTTCTTAATCACATCTACGGGTTGTACAATTCGTCTTTCCCCCGTTTTAACAGGAACTTTTTCACCTTCAATGCAATCCTTGAAATCTTCCAGAGCCTCCACAATCCAGTAGCCTTCACTTTCCGTAACAACCTTAACCCTGTACAAACCTTTATAGTATAATTCGGTCATAAAAATCCGCAACTATTACTAGTTTGGTTTTAAAGTAAATAACTCTTACTCGATAGTCAGAATGGTGTTTAGAAGAGGCTGCTAAAGCTATTTTCATTGTATCTTCGAAACCTCGAAGATATCGAAAATCTTGTCGTTCCTCGCTAAAAGTGCAATCAATTGTTTTCCCATTTGTCATCGCGCTTCTTCGACGTTCGAAGAATCAATATTTCATCATCTGCAAACGAGTGAACTTGGAGATGCTTGTTGCACTGGCCTGCATCTTACAGGTAGATCTATCTCAGTGAAACAACAAAGTAACTATTGTTTTTCTTGTTAATTTTATTAAGTGTATTGAAAGGTCAATGTCTGAGAATGAAAATAGGCAAGCTTGATGCCGTCAACTTGTGATGCAATCTTGTCAAGATTCGCTTCGACTTACATTTTGTAGAAGTCAGTTGGCTCGTCTTGTTGGTGGTTCAATCACAACTGCCAAAGGTTTAGCTTGACTTCTATTGTTTTTTCTGTTTTTTGCAGATATCCGATATGGCGCGAAGAATTGGTGGCGGTGTAAAGATGCTGAAAACCCGCGTGTACTTGGGTGCTCCCGCTTCATTCACTTTGGCTACGTCTCCCCCGCCTTTCAAGTATCCCTCTATGAATGCTTTTGTAAGTGATTCTGCCTTGGCATTGCTAATAAATGGTTGAAGATAATATCCGCTATAGTAAAGGAACACTGCTATGTCCCAAGCTTCGTCGCTGTCTTGGGTGGCTTGCTCAAAGTCGATAAGGAAAATCTCTCCGCCTTTAGTAATTAGCACATTATCCGGCTTGGTGTCGCCTAAAGAAACATTGTGGGAGTGAACCTTCGCAAATATCTCGCCAACTCGGATAATCTTATCGAGTACATCTTCAAGAATTACGGGGTCTTTTGAGGTTGCTGCCTGCTTAATGGAATCACTAAGGTTTACCCCCTCAATATATTCCATAAACACTATTCGCTCAGCATTGCTAACATGTAAAATCTTAGGAACATTAAACCCTGCACTATGTAAAAGCTCACTGATCGCATATTCCTTAGCTAGCCGGGCTTGACCTGAAACGGCAAAGGACCTTGCGCCAATGGACCATATCGTCAACGGGAACCATTTTAGTCCTGACCAATCCTTAAAACGCTTAGCTAATACTTTGGTAGCTCCACCTTTACCATGGGCGTTGATTAAGTAAACGTCATTTAGCATGCTGCCCAAGTGTTCAACCTCGATGCTTTCGTTCTGTCCTTTAGGTAGCATTCTTTCGGCAAAAGCTCTAATATCAATTTTATCGGACAATGAAATGAGCCCTTTGGAGGTTGGGAAGAAAACATATTTCTGAGGATCAATAAAGCTGTAGGTTGGGTCAGGTTGCCTTTTCCAATTTATTTTTTGTGTTCTAAGAAAATCATTCGTATTTTGGGAAACGATGTTCATAAGTTGGGGAATGACATCGAAAATTGATGTGAACAGCGTTCGGGGCATATTTTTTGATAAGTTGATTATTTTGATTTTGGGGTCTTGGTTTTGTGCAATGAATTTCTTGGTGATTGTTATATAATCTTTTGAGGCAACGATTTTTTCTTCAGCTTGAAGTTGTTTTAAGGCTTCACTATAACAACTGAGCGCTTGTTCTTCTTCCTGAAGGTAATTGATAAGGTTTGTAAAATCATACGCTATCAGAGGGGAGATACGAATTCGATTAGAAAACACCTCGTACATGAAGTATTGAGGCTTAATTTGGATGCGATGGGCAAGTTCCGGGAAATTCACTACTAGATTCTCAAGCAGCTCAAGGATTAAACGCTTTTTTAATTCCACCTCTTTTTCATGCAGATAATCGTTACCTTGAAGGGGCAAATACGGAAAAATAAGCTTGCTTGCAATAGCCTCCCCCAGAAAACCCTTGTCGACATCGCGTTCAAAAACCCATTGGTCAACAGCTAAAACAAAAATTGTTTTATTGTTAACTCTTCTTAGATACCGCATAAGTCTTGGCTGGAAATTCTTGATAACCAGCATTATTTCATGAATTGAGCGCTCGTTTGAGGTATTTATCGAATAATTGTCTAATAACAAGATGGCAACTATTTTGGCTGACCCAGCAATATGTCTGCAAAACTTGAGAGTTTGATTGTTTAACTCGAAGGATTTGCTGCTGGTTTCTTGCTCCAACTGAACACCCTGCTTTAACATAGAAATTGCTTATAGGTGTATTTAAAACAGGTTTATAGGCTATAGTCAACCATTTTGTTTTTTCTTGTTCAAATGGTGAAATATTCGAAATTGTGGCAAGAGCTAAGAATTTGCCTTTTCTTCGTTGCTTCTAAAATCAAGTAGTTATTTTCTTATGTGGTTATCATACCAACGGTAGGTTGCGTTATCTCGGGGTTTGTGTTTGCTATTCTTCTGCAGATCATGTTAAGTGAGTCTTCGGTATAGTTCAACATGTTTTGTCCATCCTTTGTGAGACTATAGACCTTTCTTGGGCGTTCAAAATTCATGTCCCAGTGACTGCCTATATATCCTTTCTTTTCTAAAGTGCCCATTAATGGGTATATGGTGCTTGGTCCGAAATATACACCGAAGTTTTTCCGTATCTTAATGATGACTTGGTAGCCGTGCATTGGTTCAGTGCTTAAGAATTGTAGTATTATTAGATCTAGGAGACCCTTCATTAGTTTGGTTGAGGCCTCTTTTTGTGAGCTTGGTTTAAACATTTTTCTTCTACCTGGATTGTATTTTTGTTGAACAGTCTTTCTGTTATACCTGTATACAATATGTCCTTATTCGGACATATCTGAGTATATCTTGAGTACTTAGTATTACTACACACTGATATAAACCCTGATACATACACCAAGCATACACAAGCATAACTTGTAATACAACAAACGAACAGAGTTAACATAACTTAAATAAATCCAAACATCAACCCATACACAAACAACCCCCAACCAAGGCTATTCAATGTCCGAAACCTACAAAAAACAAATTGTCCAACACATAATCAGAAATCTACTAGACATCCAACTCCTGCGCATAATTAAAGCACAACCAACATGGGGATACAAAATCAAAAAACAGGTGGAAACAGATTTTAAAATAAAACTTCGGCATGGAGCACTCTACCCCACGCTAAACAGCCTTGAAGAAAAAGGCTTTGTTGAAAGCAGCAAACAACAGAAAGATGGACGAGCCAGAAAAGTATACACGATAACTGAAGATGGCAAAATCTACCTACAGACTTACTACAGTATTCTTCAAGGGCAACTTGAAAACAGCAAATAATTGAACTAACCAAAAATAGTTCCTTAATCCTAAAGATGCGAGACTTAAAGTCTGCTTGTGTGCACGAAAAAGCTTTTATCCTAATAACAATGACAGAAACTTAGGGAAAATAAAATGACTCTGGAATCAAGCAAAACAATAGGCGGTATAGGTGCAATATTACTTTTCATCGGAGTGATACCTTTTGTTCAATATACATGGGTAATAGGCATAGTGGGTGTTATTCTGACCTTAGTTGGTTTACACGGCCTTTCTAACCATTATAAAGAAAAAGGTATCTTTAGCAATGCAATCTATGGTGTTGCAGTCGCAGTAGTAGGTGCTATCATTGTGGGAGTACTCGCGGTTGCAGTTGTCCTTTCAAACATAGAGGATTTGATAACCCAAATCTATCCTGGTTGGAATGGTGACTGGTCAACACTTCAAGGCATGACTCCCAACGCAACCAATATCGTTCCATCTGATATCTTTCCACTTATTGGAGGGCTACTAGTTGTTTTGGTAATCGCTTGGGTAGTTAGCATTATCGCAGCTTTCTTCATCTATCGCTCGCTAAAACAGGTTTCAAACAAGTCAAACGTGGGCTTATTCGGAACTGCTGGTCTAATACTTCTAATCGGCGCAATAATTCCGCTAATCGGGCTAATTCTAATGTGGATATCTGCATTAATATTAGCAATCGGCTTCTTCACACTCAAACCTCAGGAACAACCCATTGCAACCTCAACTTCTCCGCCACCAACAACAGTTTAAAGATAAAATTCCTATTTTTCTTTTTTCTAACAGACTTGAAATATTTTTTAGAGACATGATGCATTATAGGTCGAGATATTTTTATGAGATTGCCTAAAGATCCAAGCAAATTTAGTTTTGGAGCCACTTCTTCAACAGTCACGAGTCTAGGCATAATCTTTGGGCTCCTATCTTATAGTAACCCTCAAGCGAGCATAATTGGGTCTCTTCTCGTTATAGCTTTAGCTGACAACATAGCTGATTCTCTAGGAATACACATCTATAGAGAGACAACCGCAACCAAAAAAGAAAACACTAGAATGTTTACGATCAGCAATTTTGTGACTAGATTTGGCATAACATTGACTTTTGTCGCTATGTTCATTGCTCTTCCACTTTTCTGGGCTGCAACCACTTGTGTAGCGATAGGACTTGGAATACTTGTTTTCCTAAGTTACCTTATAGGAGTCCAACGCAAAACCAGCACCATAAAAGAAATATTAGTTCACCTTGGAATTGCCATCCCAGTAATAATCATCAGTCACTTCCTAGGACAACTAATATTTACAATATTTGGCTAAACTGCCTTGCCACGAGTACTTAACCCGCGAAAGAGCCGATAACCTTTTTTGGGAGAAAAAATTTACTCTAAATAAAGCAATTAATAGTTTATTAGCTATAATTAAAATCGTTTAGGTGTGGTAATTATGGTGCTTGATCTTCAAGGAAACATAGTTTCAGTTATTCAAGTTATAGCCTTACTCTTGCTTATAATTGGAGTTTACCCTTACAGAATAAGAACTAAGAATAGAAATCTTATCATGCACGGGTTTCTAAGTATCTTGGCTCTTACACTTAACCTTGTTACTGTAATTGTCGTAATGATTCCTGTTCTTAGTACCAGTATCACTCTTTCTACTAGATTGTCAATTTTGCAATCTACCATTGTATGGTTGCATGCAGCCACTGGTATAATTGCAATCATATTAGGTTTCATAATCATTATTTCATGGGTAACTCATCCTTTAGGAGAACTCAGCTGCTCCAGAGCATGGAAACTGATGATACCTACTTTCGCCATTTGGACTCTTGCATTGATCTTGGGACTAATCATACACATTTACATTATAATATGAAGTTTTTAGGGGTCATCTTGTCTTTAGTGCCAGGTAAATTATTTATTGGATGTCGTTCTATCTTTAATTAGTATTCAATGATGAATGCTTAGTGCGAGGAAAAATTAAGTATCCGAAACTATCGCTGTTTGTGATAAGCGTAATCTTAGTGTACTTGCTTTTTTCAGGTTTAACATACAAGCCTTTGCATGATGTTCTTATATTCTTGGGGTATTTTGGGACCTTCTTTGCGGGTTTACTATACCCTTATGCATTAACTTCTGCTGCGGGTACCGGGATATTATTGGTTCTCGCGAAAGAACAAAACATAATCTTAGCTGGAGTAATAGCTGGAATTGGCGCTTTAATTAGTGATAGTATTCTCTTTCTTTTTGTTAGACATAGCTTTAGTGATGAGGTACAAAAACTATCAAAAAAAACTGTTATACAGACTGTTTATCGATGGATACCTGATTCTATTAGAGTATATTTACTCGTAATCTTTGCAGGTATTCTAATTGCCTCTCCACTTCCAACCGAAATTGGCATTATATTGCTGGCATCAATAAAGAACATGTCAGTCAAGAAATTCGTGACCCTAATATTCGTATTACATGCAAGCGCAATCTTCGTAATCCTTCTAATTGGTAGCACAATATAATTTGAAATTTTTAGTGTCCGTTTCTACTTCCGAGAATTTTGCAGGACGTTACAAAAATAGGATCTCAGATGCGAATGTCTTGACAGTTTGCGTACTTTTTTGATAGTTGTTGTCCATAGGTGTTCTGTAGCATCCAAAGCATAACGTTTGTAACAGTTAATTTCCTTGTTTTTTATTTATTGTTTCCTCATTTTATCTACGCTTGACGACAGCCGATTAATAGACTGGGAAGCTGTTCTGAAAGCGGGGAATGATGTAGCCGTCCCAGCATTAGGGCAAAGTAATTTTCTATTCTTCCATACTGTCTGTTTACTTATTGAAATCCTACATTATTATTTCCAATTCAGATTCAATGTTCATAAAATATACTAATCAAGTTTACTAAAATAGAGGATAAGGAAACTTAACAATGCATAGCAGCCCTCGAAGACTAAATATAGTCATTATCGTGCTAGCAATATGCTTTATTTTGGCGACTTCGAAGCCTATAAATGCTCAAGAAGTTGGCTATTCACATATATGTTACCAGACTTCTTCAACAACTCTCCCGACAATTAATGGACAGTGGGGTTCAGAGTGGAATAGTGGTTTTCAGACCACCTTTGGAACCAACTCTAACTTTACTGACGAATGGTATTTAGCCGCGTCTGATTCCAGTATTGTTTACTATTACCTCCTCATTGAAACTATGGATACTTCGAATGAAACAGGAGATTTTGTTCAAATATGTTTTAACGGTGGTATGACAGCGGATTCCGCACCTTCATCCACTGATTTTGCGATAAACTTCACAAGTAATGCAGTCTGTACGTGGTTCCAAGGAAATGGAGTAGGATGGACTCAAATAGCCACACCTTCATTGTCTGTCTTCCAATGGAGTGAATCATTTAGTTCTTCGCCTACTTATAGTACACCGCATTTGATACTTGAAATGAGTCTGCTAAAAACATCGACAGCGCTGGGTGGCTCGCAGATTATTGGTCCAGAATTTTGGATGCTTCTCCAAACCTACGACGCTCACTTTGCTGGGTCTGCGGTTCAATCGTGGCCAACAGTGCCTCCGTCTAGCTCCGAGGTACCAAAAACCTACGGAGATATAACCTATAGCATGGGCACAGCCCCTAATTACACCCAAGGATCCAATCAAGTACCTAACGCAACCCCAACTCCCACCCCATCGTCCACCTCGACACCAACCCATAAAGCATCACCTGCTCCTACCACAGTTACCATTCCAAGCCCAACCACAAATCCAACAGCTACTTCAACGCCTAACTCCACTCAAATTCCTTCGCCTACACCTCAATTCGAATATGAATCCACTTTCAGTTCCTGGGATACTCTTTTTGTACTATCGATTATCAGCGCTGAATCTGCCGTTGTAGTTGCCTATCGGATAACACCCGCAAAAAAATATATTAATAGTGCACGCAAGAAACGCATCTGACTATTATCTGAATTAGTACTGTTAACTATCGCTAAAATTTCAATTGACTAAGAGAAAACATAATTATTTTTGGAAGGCTGAAATGTCTATCAATCTCCTTTAACTATGTAGAGTCAAATAATGCAACCTTCTGAGACAAAAAATGTTCTCTAAATTCTCATGATTCTAGTTTGCGCCTTAGTGTAAAAACAGAGTCCTTGGGTGCGCGGAGGGTTCTCTTTAGGGAGCTGCACTCGCTACCTGAGGCGTTGTTACTTAATAGGTAAAAATCCTAATTCTCATTTTGATTCTATTTAGCTATTTGCATTCCGAGATTTCGGGGTGCTGGGTTAATTCGTCAAGACATTTGTTTAGCAATACGTTGTCTCCGACTTTAGAAACCAACGATATAGGCAAGCATACGGTTGAGCTTCTAAATCTTTTCCTGAAGCCAAGGTCTTCGGACGCGGATTTTGACAACTTGACATGTAAATGGGTAACTTGCCACGTATCAACGTTAATTTCTATTCCATTAATCTGTCCAAGGTCAAAACCACCTGAACAAATCACAAATTTATCCGAAAGGTCTTTGAAACTAACCAAACATAATCACCAATTCTAGGTTATTCTTGCTTTGAATATAATACTTTTTCTATTAGCCTTGCTTTGGAAGTGTTTCTTATCTCTTGGGGTACCAAAAAAGTGGCTTTCTGATTACTCTTGTGCAGACATAGAGTAATTCATTTTTGTTTCTTTTTTCCTAAGCCTTTATTTGACTGGGATGACTGGTTATGTGAGGGGGATGATGTCGCCGTCCCAGTCTGATAGGGAAGATGAAGAACGAAATATTGACAGACCCCACTCTTCTGCGGCAAATTTTTTTCAGCTGGGTGTTCCGCTAAAAGAACAGAGTGTTCCTTGGGGAGAGTAATATTTTAGTGTTGCCACTATCTTTTCAGGTGACTTGAATGACCCTTCATAGTAAATGGGTGACATCGTTGAAGAAAAAAGAAACCCTAAAAGCGCTTTTGCTAACAATAATTTTGTTTTCAGGAGTCTGGATGTTTAACCTCCAGACGGGTCAAGCCTCAAAAACTTTGGTTGTCCCGCAAGATTACTCCACAATCGGTGAGGCCGTCAACCACGCTTTAGATGGTGACACCATCCAGGTTAAAGGAGGCATTTACAATGAGAATATTGTAATCGACAAAAGTCTTACTATTTTAGGCCAAAATAGCCCTGTCATTGTGGGTAAGGGTGGTCCAACCCCATCAGCGACGTTGACCTTAGACGCAGATAATATAGTAGTATCGGATTTGGTCATTGAAAGCACAAAGAACCCGAATACCACACGATACTCATATGGGATATGGGTTCAAGGAGACGGCTGTACAATAATCGGCAACACAATCCAAAACACCTACCTCGGCATCTTCTGCAGCACTCAATCCCACACAACCATTACACAAAACACAATAACGAGAAGCATAAAAGATGGAATTCGCTTCTGCAGCGGCTCCTACACCAACATTTCATATAATAACATCATCTCAAATGCCGTTTCAGCCATTGCTTTGGGAGGATACTTAAACACGGTTGAGGGTAATGCCCTTGAAAAGAACACTAGAGGTTTGGGCATAGGTGCGTCCAACTCGGTAGTTTTCAACAATACGTTGGTTTCCAATACGGAATCAGGAATCTTTCTTTCAGGGTCAAAAAATGTAATTGTTGCCAATGAAATAGCAACGAACAAGTATGGGATCTACATAACCACCCAGGGAGCTTCTCCTTCCGAAAACCAAATTTACCACAACAACTTCGACAATATCGTCTATAATGCATTCGGCAACTCTTCTTACCTTGTTGAGAGTTGGGATAACGGGGTGCTATCAGGCGGAAACTACTGGAGCGATTACCAAGAAAAATACCCCTCTGCAGTTGAAATTGACAATTCAGGAATAAAAAACACAGCCTACACAATTAACACTAACAACCTCGATATGTACCCATTAGTAACTCCCTTCAACCTGTCTAACCTCAGCGTTATGCCACCAGCGATTCCTGCAAATCCTGCAAAACCCAACAGCGTCATTGCCTCATGGTCATTTGACAACGTTGGTTCAGATCTTGTGGCTTCGGATACAACAGGCAATAACCCTGCAGTGTTAGGGTCAGTTACGGGTGTTTACAATTATACTCCTGCACGGGTGCAAGGCAAGTTTGACGCAGCATTAAGCTTCAACGGGAACACGTATGCCGCCGTGCAGCCTTCGCCCAGCATCGAAACACAAAACGACGTAACAGTTGACGTATGGGTGAATGTTCCAGAGATCAAAAGTGAAGTGCCCTACAACAACATCTTGATTGAAGCCATAAGGACGACAGCTGCCCTCCCTACTAGAACTCTTGGACTCGCAGTGAATGGCGAAACTTCCAGCAACGAGAGCTCTCCACCTTTGGGTGTCCTACGTGCTTATGTGATGACGCCAAGTGGATTTAACGAGATTGATACTAAAGAACCGCTTCCGTTTAACACTTGGGTTCACGTGGTTTTCGTTCGCAGCACAGCAACGGGAATGCACATCTACGTCAATGGGCAAGAGCAAGCAGTAACAGTTGCCGCTGGAACAGCCAACCCCATTGGCCCGATACAAAACCCCACCGACATTTACATAGGACACGACTCAATGACTGAAATCGACCAACTCCAAATCAGCAACACAGATCAACTAACCGCACAGCCGCTTTGGATGCAATGGTGGCTTTGGACCGCAATCATTTTTGCGGGTGTCGCCGGTAGCGGTTTGGCACTCTATTTCAGGAAACAGGGCAGAGTGCGCTTACCTAAGCAAATCCTGTTGGCTTGAATGGGGGCAAGCTAAGCTTTTCTTTTATTTTTTTGGATAACACTATAAATTGAATTTGCAATGAATGTAAAAAGTGGATTAAGTTAACAACACGAATTTTAAGCAAAACTATTTTTTGCCTTTGCCCTGATGTTTTGTTGGAAGCGAGACCTGTTTTCTTTCTTTTCTTTTCTGGTCTTTTTCTCTTTGTAATTTCTTGTGCTGTTCTAAACCTTCAGCTTTCTTTGCTTTTTTAGACAATATCTTCAACCTTAGCAAGCAATAAAAACTAGTGGCACTGAAAAACTTTGCCCCCTAAATATTAGATTAGCGTAATATTTAATAGAAAATTAGGTTAAGCTAAGTTGGGAAAAAGAATGTCTCATGTTGAAATTCGGTGCCCAAAATGTGGTTCCTTAAACGTTGAGCGAACCAAAAATCAAGAGTGCCGTTGTGCTAAGTGTGGGGAAATATTTTATTTTGTTACTCCGCAGTGTGGTTCTCAGGTTGATTTGGGCAGATATGATTTGTAGATGAGCCTTTAATTGGATAATTGAGTTTCGGCTTTTGGACCATTAACTTTATATGAATAATATTTCATATGAATAACTATTCATGCAATAATGGTTAGGATGAAAAAAATGAAAAAAGGGCTAACAAAAATCTGCTACCGATTCTTTACTAACCTATCAAACCCCACCAGACTCGCAACACTCGAACAATTAATGGACAAACCAATGAGCGTAAACGAACTCGCCACAGCACTCGGACAAGAACAAAGCATGATCTCACACAACCTAAAACCCCTCCTCGCATGCAACCTTATAACGATTCAAATACAAGGAAAAAAACACATTTACACCGCAAACCAGGAAACACTTAGCCCAATCTTTGAATCCATACAGAATCATGCCCAGAAATTCTGCCCAACTGGCGGAAAATGCCTAAGAGAGGAAAACCCATGAAAAGAAAAATCGTAAACATAAACGAATCCCTCTGCAACGGATGCGGAACCTGTATCCCCAAATGCGCAGAAGGCGCTCTTCAAATCGTGGACGGAAAAGCCAAAATTATAAAGGAAACCTATTGTGACGGACTTGGCGCTTGTTTGGGTCAATGTCCGCAGGGGGCAATCACGATTACTGAACGGGAAGCCCCAGCTTTTAGCGAAGCCGAAGTTCACGAATACCTAAAAAACAAGACAACCACCCTACCCCCCGCAGCCAGCCAAACAACGAAGATAATACAGAAACCCCAATGGCCAGTAAAACTGGACCTCGTTCCGCCAAAGGCACCATTCTTCGAAAATGCAGACCTATTATTTGCCGCAGACTGCGCTCCCATTGCTTTAAAAAACTTCCATGACCTCATGGTTGGAAAACGCGTCATTATAGGCTGCCCTAAATTCAACGATGCACGTGCATATGCCCAAAAACTTACTGAGATTTTCCAACAGAACAACATTTCCAGCGTAACAGTGGTTCATATGGAAGTACCCTGTTGCACAGGCTTGAAGTGGGCAGTGAACAAGGCGCTCGAAGGTTCAGGCAAACAAATTCCCACTAAAGAGTACGAGGTTAAAATTGGAGGTGAAGTAGTTGAGCTCTAAAGACAAAATCGAAAAAAACCCAGACACTTGCCCTGGCTTGCGTGATATGCTTCAGCCTAAACCTGCTTATATCAAATGCCATGTATGTGGAGGAGACTTAGAAATCTGGAGTGACGAAGATAAAACCACTTGCCCCGAATGTGGAGCCGAATGGAAACGCCCTGACAAAACAGCCGCATGCCTAGAATACTGCCAATTCGCCGACAAATGCCGAGGAATAATAGAATCAAGGAAAACCTGACTATAACATCTTTTTTCTCTTAAAATAGACATTAATTTTGGATTGGGTGGACCAGACCAGACTTCTCTCAAACGGGTCTGAATCTATAACTTAGCACAAAGATTATTAATTTTTAATCATTAACCATAACTGGTGATTTTTTGAGGATCAAATACACTAGCGTGTACGTTAATGATCAGGGCAAGGCTGTTAAGTTTTACACTGGGGTCCTTGGTTTTGTAAAAAAGGCAGATGTTACAGCTGGGAAATACAGGTGGTTGACTGTTGTTTCTCCTGAAGACCAGGATGGTACTCAGTTGGTTCTTGAGCCAAACGAAAATCCTGCTGCAAGGGTATACCAGGAAGCTCTCTTCAAGCAGGGTATTCGCGCAACATCATTCTTTGTGGATGATATCCAAGAAGAGTATGAGCGATTGAAAAAGCTTGGCGTGAATTTTACCATGGAGCCAACAAAGCTAACGGGTACGCCTTCAACCATCGCAGTGCTGGATGATACTTGTGGCAATCTAATTCAGATCACACAACTGCAGTTCTAATATCCAAAGAAGGAAAGATTTTATGGTGATATGATGACCAAGAGGCAAGTTACACAGAGAAAGAGTAGTTCTCAAAGAGTCGAATCTGCATCTCAGCTGATAGACGCGAGAATCCAAGACCTAGGCGACTGGCGTGGGGAAATGCTTTCCCGCCTTCGAACTTTGATCAAGCAAGCAGACCCTGAAGTCGTCGAGGAAGTAAAGTGGATAAAGCCTACCAATCCACTGGGCACTGCTGTTTGGTCTCACCACGGGTTTATCTGCACTGGCGAGGTCTACAAGAATGTCGTAAAGATGACATTCCCCAAGGGAGCCTTGTTGGATGACCCCACAGGTCTCTTCAATTCTAGTCTCGAGAGCAGAGCGTGGCGTGCCATCGACTTTCACGAAAGCGACAAGGTTAACGAGGAGGCTCTGAAAACTCTTATTCACGCCGCCGTGACCCTAAATACATCCTCGTCCTAAGTTGGCTGGGGGAATTCTAACTCGGTTACTTCATTTTTATTTCCATTTGGATCCATCTGGATCCGGGATTCCAAGTTCGGGGTTGCCTGTTCCCATGAACAAAGGGGTTCAAAACATAGAATGATAGAAGAGGGATTCCTGCCCTAATTTAATGGTAAGAAGAGTGGGCCGGACCGGATTCGGACCGGCGACCTTCTGCACGTCAAGCAGATGTCCTAACCAGGCTAGACGACCGGCCCACACGTTTCGCATGTTTTCTATGCAGTTTTCCTATATAG
>CAVZPM010000031.1:0-69606 GCA_963777155.1 Candidatus Bathyarchaeota archaeon | reverse complement strand
ATTACTGTCAACTAAAACGATGTTCACAGCCTTTGATGTTAGGTCTTGAGTTCTTGACCAGAGTAGTTCTGAATTTTGTTGTGAATATGGTGCCGGTGAAACTGATTTGACAGTAAAGATTGAGGGGTAGTTTATCTGCAAAGCGGCATCGCCGTATAGGCGACTAAAGAAATCATTAACTTGGAATACATCGCCTAAAACCAGCTCATTTTCACTGAGAATAGTGAAGTTTTGCCAGTTAAAAGAATACTCGGTTGTTTTCGAGTCTGAGATGACTGTTGTGTTGATTTGCAGCGAATTTACGTCAATAGACATTGGCCGATGAGTCAAGGTTGAAGCAACATCGACTAGGTCAAAGACTTTCTGTTGAAATATGTCCCATGAGTCAACTGTTGCGTTAGCGTTTGAAAACTGAATTATGATCCAATCTGCTGAACCATCACTTTGCACATGAACGTTGTATTCGTAGTAGTTTTGAGCTTGTACTGAGTGGCCCATTATGGGAATCAACAGTATTGTACAGATGACTAAGCAGACCGTTAGGCGATAGTTTCTCATGCGTTGCTCATCTATGACATTACACGACCTTATTTAAAATTGGATGTTCACTTCTTTGTACTTGCGCCGCATTTGTTTTGAGTTAAAAAAGCTGTAAAGTTATGACTAAGGCGAATTAATCGCTTAAGACAGTTATTTAGAGTTATTGAACCATTAATTTGCTTCTTAATTAATTCTGGACTCAAATGAACAATGATGAACTAAAATGAACAGTTATAGAGTTTATTATTCAAAACAGAGCTCAGAAACGCTTTTATTTGCTTTCAGCCATGGCTTTCCTAAATAAGTGACCTAACATGAACAAGAATAAAGCAATAATTTTTGCTATCGTTGGAATATTACTATCAAGCAGCCTTGCATTAGCTGTAGACTTCGCCGCCGCTATGCCTACAAACATGGCAATCGCTGGTTCAAATAGGCTCATGTCTGCAAGCTGGATACGCCTCAACGGGGTCATAACCCAGTGGGGCACAACAGATGTCAGAGGAACACTTCAAACCCAAGCCAGAGCCGCAACCCATCAAATCTCAGGTCTTAACCAATTAACCTCAGCTACAGCCATATGGACTACTAACATAACACGGGAGATCTCAGCTGCACAGTCAAAAGAGAACTTTACCTACATCTATTACGTTGCGAGACTACCTAACGCTTCCATTTCAGCAGCAAACGTAGACACAGCTTCAGAATACTCCCTAAGTGGAACATGGAACCTGGCCAATATAACATCAACCATAACTGTAATAACCGATGAAAATGGTGCCGTAATTAAAGTTCACCGAGAACAAGATATAACTCCAGGAAAAGCTTCTGGCGAATTAACAGTTACCGGCAACACATTCACTCTTAGCATAAACGGAATTGACCCGCTCACAGGCTCAGTATTCCGCTCTATCACACGCTCATGGTATAACCCCTTCAAAATGACAGACGACTCCGCCACTAGCACCGTCACAAGAGACGACGTAAAAGCGATCGCTCAAAATTACGGTGCAATGCCGGGTTGGGGCAACTATAACGTGAACATGGACTTCAACCACAACTACCGAGTAGACATCGCTGACATATCTTCAGTTGCAAGAAACATTTAGAACAACGGACTAAATCAGTACACTACATTTTCTTTTTTTCTTATCTCTTAAAAGCAAATTTTAATGGTTAAGTTAATACGCCAATTAGTGCTTAAGAAATCTCTAAGGCAGAAATAAATGGCGGAGACCAAGAAAGGCGAACCAGCAGAAAAGCTGTCAAAAGAAGTGAAGTTGCCTTGTGGTTGCATTTACAGAGATCAAGGCTGGATGCTGACTCGAATAAATGAATGCAATCATCATCACCGTAAAAGAACCACAAAACGTCCCTACAGACCCAAAGCAGAATGCGTAAGACCATAAAAAAGAGGGGTGTTGTTGATTAATTCTTTTTTTGGGGGAGTTTTCCACAATCCATTTAACCTTCAAAACCAATTTCCTAAGTCAACATGACCTTTCCTGAAGCCTCCCCTGCACCTAAGACTCAAAGCTCATCAAAAAAAATCCTAAAAATCGCCCTTCAAGTAGTCTTCATGGTGGCTATTTTCGTAGCTTTGTTCTGGTACGTGGGGACAACTGTTCCAGCCGAATTTAAGCCTGATGAATCAACAATTCTCAGGGGGATAGATTATCTCTACACTAATGTACTCACAATTAAAGTAGAGTATTTGCTTCTTGCTTTTCTGATGTATTTTGGAATAAACCTACTCTTTACCGTGCGGCTAAGACGCGTGTTAAGCAAAGATGGTATCAAAACCTCTTTTGGAAAAACTCTCCTCGCCCAATACGCTGGAATGTTAACTAGCGATGTAACACCCGGACGCTCAGGTTACATCCTTACTCCAGTTTACCTCAGAGACCAAAATGTGCCTGCTTCAAAAGGGCTCTCAAGCATCTTAGGCATACAAACAATAGAGTTTTTAGCTAAAGTAATCGGTGGAGTAGGCGCGGTAATTTACTTAGTCACCTACGTACCAACGGCAACTTGGAACACTATATTTCCTCAATCAATTGCAGGAATAAATGTGGGATTACTAATTGCAGGATTAGGCATAGCATTAATGCTTACAGGAGCAATCATACTCGCGCTCTTCACATGGTCCAAAAGAGCCATTTCAATTTTCGACCGCATTGCTAACTCGAAATACCTTAAAAGATTTACAGGCAGCTTAATGGGGAGACTTGAAGAGTACAAAGAAAGCTCTCACAGCACCCGCAAAGCTATACCTGAAATTAGCGTTTTGACTTTTGCATGTTGGATTTTGAAAGGTTTTGAATGGTACTTCTTAGGGTTAGCATTGGGGATAACACAGATACCCTGGATAGCTTACTTCCTTATTCATCCACTAGTGACTGCTTTAGCGTTTGTTCCTATAACTCCTGCTGGAGCTGGAGTACAAGAATTTGGAATAATCGGAATTCTTGGGCTTCTTGGAATTGCTGCAGGTCCAGCAGGTGTATTCGCTTTGCTTGCCCGTGGCTTATTGATTTTTGAAGACCTCGCAGGTGTGCCTCAGATCGTTAAGTCGACCAGTTTGGTCTTTTCACGTAAAAAGTCCTCGGAAACCACATTGCCTCCTCCTGCACCGCCACTTTAAGGTGCCTCCACAATAGTATTTTATTTCTTTTCACTTTCTATTAGCAATTGAAGGCATAACAGTGAACGCCGTTCCATCGATAAGACAGGCAACTTCAAGTGATTACATAGAACTAAAAGAGATAATTGACTTGTCTTTTCCAAGGTTTTTCCGTTTCTTTGCCAGCCACAGCGTAGACTCAAAGGATGGACGCGTGCTTGTTTTAGAAGTTCAGGGCGCCGTGGCGGGGTTTGCTAAACTGATTGATTTCCAAGTTGGCGGCGGCAAGTACGGCTGTATCCTCTGGATTGCCGTTCACCCCACCTTTCGGCGACGTGGAATCGCCCTAAACCTTACAAAAGCTGGGTTGGATGTTCTGAAAAAAGATGGTGCAGAAGCGGTTTTTGCTTCCACCCAGAGAAGAAACACCGCGGCCTTAGCGACCTTGGACAAAGCAGGTTTTAGGCGGATAGGTTTTGTGGGTTTATGGCGAGCGTTTGGTTGGCGAGTATTTATTTTTTACCGCGAGATTTGGTATGCACCAAGTGAAATCGTGTTGATACATTCTGAAAAATAATATACACATTGTATAAACAAATTGTATAAACAAACCATATAAACAACAGACCCCGCCCAAAATACACTCGCACACAACTCCAAAACCGAAAAGTCAATTTGGTCGGGAGAGCAGGATTTGAACCTGCGACAGCTCGATATCTGTGGCCTAGACAGGCTAGAATGAAGCCCACAAATAGTTTCTTTACAACTTCTCTATCCACTAAGCTTGTTGGCTCTTTATCATTCTATGAAATTAACCTATTTGTAGACGGTGTCATGGTGTTCATACCGCCTTATCGTGACGACATTCTTTTTCTCGTCTATATCGTAAACTAGGACGAATGAGCCTACGTGAACTCGACGCATATGTTGCATAGGACTTCTCAAGGGTTTGAATTGTTGAGGATTTTCCAAAATCTCGTTTACCTTTCTAGAAAGCGTTTCAAACTGCACTGAATCCTTCTTTTTCAGTTTCTTGAATATTCTGTCTACTTTTTCAACCACTTCTAAAGAATACAAGCAATCACTCAGAATATCTACTGGCAAAGTCCGTAACTTTAACGGTCTTTTCGCTCTCTGACGCTTTTAGGCTTTCAATGAACTCGGGCCTTAGCTCGGGCTCCATAACACAAGCCTCAAACTGTTGTGCCATCAAATTTATTGCTTGGCTTTTGTCTTTCAGACCATACTTGGCCTTAACGATATTGAGGATTCTGTTTGTCCGCTCGTCAATCGTTACTATAGCCTTTACCATATCATCACGATATTAACACAACATTAACATGAAGTATATAAAAGCATCCAGAAGGAAAAACATGATTTTAGCTTAAAAAAACTGATTATAGACATGGTCGGGAGAGCAGGATTTGAACCTGCGACAGCTCGGTATCTGTGGCCTAGACAGGCTAGAATGAAGCCCACCATGGGTAGACCTCTACAGCTTCTCCACCAGCTAAGCATGTTAGCCAGCTCGAGAGCTCTGCCAGGCTGAGCTACCTCCCGACAGATTCCATAAAGACAGAAGATTGGAATTTATGTGTTTTGGAATTGCACGCAGTTTATCAGACATACTAAATGTTTTAATCTTTTAACAATAGTGAGGTAATGAGGCATTGAAGTTGGCTAAAACTATTGGCATAGTTACTTCAGGTGGCGATGCACCAGGTATGAACGCTGCGATACGTGCAGTGACGCGTATTGGGCACGCGAGGGGGCTTCAAGTTATTGGGTTCGAACGAGGCTGGGATGGATTATTATCTAATTGTTACAAAAAGTTGACTCCACGCAGTGTCGGGGGCATAATCCAGCTTGGCGGCACTATTCTTCACACGCTCAGGTGTCCCGCATTTGAGGAACCAGAGGGCGTTGAAACAGGCGCAGAAACGCTCCGGCAAAACAATGTTGATGCCCTGGTGGTCGTTGGTGGTGATGGTTCATTCCGAGGCGCCTTAGCGTTAGGCAAGAAAAGCGACGCTTTGATGGTTGGGATTCCAGCCACAATTGACAACGACGTCTACGGCACCGACGAAACAATCGGCTTTGACACAGCAGTTAACACAGCTGTGGGCACAATCGACAAAATCAGGGACACAGCGATTTCTCATGAACGAATATTTATTGTAGAGGTTATGGGTCGTAAAAGAGGGTTCTTGGCACTTGAGGTAGGTATGTGTGTTGGAGCAGAAGTTATCCTGATTCCTGAAAACCCAATGCCAATTGAGGATATTTGCGGCATAATGAATGATAATGCAAAAAAAGGTAAAAGAGCCGGAATAATTGTTGCCGCTGAAGGATTTGGCAACTCGAGCGAAATAGCAAAGGAAATACAACGCCAAACAGAATTTGAGGTTAGACTTTCAATTCTGGGATATTCCCAACGTGGTGGAAGCCCAACAGCACGCAGTAGGTTGCTGGCTAGTTTGTTTGCTGAGAGAGCGGTTGAATTGGTCTGTGAGGGAAAAAGCAACATGGCAGTTGGATTAGAGAGGGGCGTAGTCACACATTTTGACCTTGAGAAGGCAGCTAACAACCGAAAGCACCTGGATTTGAGGCTGCTAAAAGTGGCAGAGATGCTGTCAATCTAAACCAATTTGCTTTTTTACTTTTCTTTATAGTAGAGATTCGTAGATTTTGATGGTTTGCTCTGCAACTTTTCGCCAAGTAAAATACTCCAGTACCCGTCTGCGACCGTTCTCTCCCCAATTCTTTGCTTTCTCAGGATTCCGCAATGTCTCCTTGATACCCCAAGCTATGTCAGAGGGGTCTTCACCGTTGATGTGTACTCCCGTCTGATCTGTCCCCCCATTTACCACCTGCTCTTTGAATCCGACAACTCCATGAGCGCCTACAACGACTGGTTTCTCCATAGCCATCGCCTCTAAACTTACAATCCCAAATGGCTCGTAAATTGACGGGAAAATGCAGACATCTGCAGCCGCGTAATGGAGGATTCTTTCGGTTTCTGAGACAAAGTCAAATCTGTAAATGATGTTTTCTTTAATGTTGAGTCTTTCAGCGGTTTCCACAACATCGGTTTGCTCTTCACCTTTACCTAGAATTACCAGTTTAGTGTTAGGGAACTCTTTAAGAACAAGCGGCATAGCCTGCAAAAGATTACGTACACCTTTCACCCACGTTAGTCTACCAACAAAAAGCAGCATGTTAAAATCGTCTGGAACGCCGTATTTCCGTCTTATCGCCAAGGCATCTTGTTTCTGAACGTTGACTGGGTTATACCGTTTAGGATCCACGCCATTCCAAACCACACTGATTTTTGACGATTGCCAACCGTGTCTTATGAGATCTTCTTGCATACTATAACTTACAGTGACGATTTTATCTGAGTTCTGGGCTATTGCATTTTCAAGGTGAGATACAACTTCGGAGCCTTGTCCACCGCTCCTTCCCCACTCCGTGCTATGAGTGTGAAAAATAACTGGGATTTTAGTTTCATTCTTAACCACTAAGCCTGCTATGCTACTTAACCAGTCGTGGCAACAGACTACATCAAAATTGTATCCTTCTTTTCTTATTAAGTCGTTAATTAGTTTGGTGGCGCTCAGAATGTTGTAGATAAAAATGTCGTTGAAGAGTTTGATGTTGGTGCCCCATTTTTTTAGGTCGTCAACTACAAAAAAGGGCCAGACGTTGGTCGCATCAGCTATTTGGGGTCTATGAACTTCAACACCCTTCATTATTTCCCGGGTTCTTAAACCATTATTGTTTAAAGTAAAGACTGAAACGTCATGTCCAATGTCAACGTACTGTTGAGTGATGTATTCAGCATATGTTCCTAAGCCTCCGACCAGTTGAGGAGGATATTCATAAACAAAAAAGCCTATTCTCAAAAAATTCACCCGTAGCTTTGCTTTTACCTATGGTTTGCTGGATATTTATAGTTTAAAGACCAATGCTGCTCATAGTGTTTGATTCCAATAATAGATCCGTGAATAGTTGTCTTCAATCGGAAATTGGGGGTCAATGTAGACAATATCTAAACGTAACCCATATTGCAACAACAGTTGACGGCTTGTGTTCCAGATTTGCTGCGAGACCTCGTCGGGTCCCCAATACCAAATCTTGTCGTCTGGACGACGCATGCCCCAACCATAGTTTTCTGGCAAAACAAACGCTACCTCACCACTTGAAGAGCCCTGCATGATCTTTTGGGTTTTAATGTCATTCCAGAAGTTTTGAAGCGCCAAAAAGTGGTCATCTCTCATGACGCCGTAAGGATTCGAAGTGTCATTTTGGGGATAGTTGAAAACCACTATGTAGTCTGCTCCAGCTGTGTAGGCCATCTGCATTTGTTTGTAAATTTCTTCGCCTGTATCAAGGTACGGCGGCTCATCGTACTTCCAAGTTATCATAGCGCCCCATTCTTTGTTTTGGATGTTTGCGGCACCACGCACAAGTGCTATATCTTGTTGGACTGAGATGTTCCATCCAAGTTGAGTCAAAAGAACATCCCAACCCCCCTTGTATGTGTACCAGTAAAGAGCATAGTCAGATGTGAAGATTGAAATTGAATTATTGCGTAACGCTTGGAGGTCGCTATAACGTTTGAATGAATCAACATAAACTCTTGCAGCTGAATCGTAATCGCGTGTTAAACTGCCGTTAATGAATTGATCTATCCCCTCTGAATGAGTCTGATACAAAGATGAATTTTCAAATCGGCGCACGTAAGAATTGAAAAAGTGAGCCCACTCAGTATTATTTATATCAAGTTGTATTCCGCCGGGTTCATCGTAGTAATAAACGCCTAGGAATTGGCTTCCATATTTTTGTTTTGCAGAGTCAACCCATGGCAACTGCCAGGGTTGGTCAGGATCAAATATTCCAAAAAATGGAATAATATCTAATCCCTGCTGCGTTGCATAATCCGCTATTTCAGTTAAGCTGCTTTCATTCTTACTGACAGGCCCTGATTGGATAACCAGAAAGTTTGTGTAGTTTTTGACGCGGTCGACTAGGAGTTTTGCTTCAGCGGTGGTGTTTCCACAGAACGATACGCCGATATGAACAGGTTCCTGATTGCTTGCAGTTTTGCTCACAAAGTCATAATTAATGAATGCAGCCACCAAAACTGATAATGTCAATAACGTTGTGGCGGCCAAAACTGTAGCTTGTTTCATTAACCCAAGCACTCACGTATGTTCCTAACAGCAACTTTGTTTATTTAATTTTCTTATTTGGCAAGGTATATGCTTTTATTTAAAAGACGGCAAGTTAGATTAGGTGGAAATTTTGAAGTTAGCGTTACTCGTGTATTTTTCAAGCACAGGAAACACCCAGAAAGTCGCAACCGCTATCAAGGAAGGCCTTGAATCTGGCGGAATGCAGGTCGATTTAAAGAAGCCTACAGAGGCCGCTGAAACCGATTTCTTCGGATATGATTTGGTTTGTGTAGGTTCACCCTCGATTGAATGGCAACCAGCAAAACCCATAGTTGGCTTATTGAAAGCTAAACTTAACCTGTATCGTAGCCAAGGAAAGATTAAGCCGTCTGCCCCAAAGGTTGCTGGAAAAAACGCGCTTATCTTCTGTACATATTCAGGTCCACACACAGGTATAGATGAGGCTACGCCTGCTGGGAAAACGGTGAGGCAATATTTTGAGCATTTCGGCTTTAATATCGTTGGCGAATGGTATTTTGTTGGAGAGTTTCACGGCAGATTGGACATGAGTACGCTAGGCAGGCTAGGCGATATTAGAGGCAAACCGACGGCGAATGAGTTGGCGAAGATTAAAAGGGACGCAGAACAAATAGCCAAGTGTTTGTAAACTAGGTGATTATATGGTTAAGACTGTTGATCTGCCTTTGCGGGTTTTTGAGGATTTAGTTAAAGTCTCTGAGGAGTTGTCGATGATGGCTAAGAAGCCTATTTCTGTTTCGATTGCTGTGGACTTGTTGATGGAAATCTACCGCGCACACTTAAACAACCCTTGCGCACTGGATGCGTTCAGCCAACAACTCAAAAGCCTAAACATCATGACACCTGAAGAATTTGATAAATACTGGGATGAACCCACAAAGACCCATCAAACAAAACGCAAAATAAAAAACAACAGATGACATTTCTAGTCAGCCATCTTAAGGCTTTTTCGACCTAACATGCATCGTTTCTGTATAGATTGACTATTGGAGTCTTAGAAAGATAACTGAGTCAGGGTTAAAGTGCAGTTAAGGCTTTTTGTGTTAATTGCACAAGCAGATTTTCTCTATTAGAAAAAGTTACATTGAAAATCTCAGCGTCAACTCTTCGCTTAACCTGAGTAACTAGCGGATCGTTTGCTTTTCCATGCACAACCACTAACACCAGTTTTTTACCTTCCAACGCTTGTACTACGGCTTGTTTGAATTTCTCCGAGTAAAGCTCCATGGGACCTATCTCGTCAATTGCTATAACACTGCATTTTTCGATTGCTTGGGTGATGGCTGCGGCGCCGATGGCGTCGAGGCCGTCAAGGTTGACATAGTACTTGCCCACTTGCGGACCACTTTGCCCGTTTACGTGAGCCAACCAACCATGTCTGCCATTGGCTAAATCCAAAATTTCAAAACCCACCCGCACATTGTCTTCCCGCACTTCACGACTAATCATTCCACCAACACTGATGCCTTTGGCTTTTAGGGCATCCACAATTTTAGTAAGCAGGGTGGTTTTTCCAACTCCTGGAGCACCAGTCAAAACTAAAACCCTCGTCATCAAGTCTTCTACACCAACTAACCATAAGTCTAATATGCCAATTAAATTCTTTTCATACCAACATCTCTGGAGCAGACCAAATGGCAAACAAAACAGGCTACGTCGCAGATTTTCCAAACGAAATAATCAAAGAAGGCAAAGTCCAAGTCTTAGTTCCTAAGCTCGCAGCCTACGGCGTCGTTCCCAGCGATTATGCACCCTCTAAAGCACCAGTCTTCTACAACCCCGTCATGGAATTCAACCGTGACCTAACCATTTTGACATTCAAAGCTTACCAGCATATGGTTAATCACGAAATCAGTATCTGCGAACCCTTCACCAGCCAAGGCATCCGAGGAATCCGCTTCGCAACCGAAATCGATGGAGTCACAAGAGTATTGCTAAGCGACATCAACACCTCAGCTGTAGCACTAGCAAAATACAACATCGAGTTAAACAAGTTGGAAGACAAAATCACCCTCAAACACAAAGATGCAAATGCCGTTTTAAGTGACAATGCCGCGCCCAAAAAACGCTTTGACATAATAGACATCGACCCCTTTGGAACTCCCGTGCCCTATTTGGATTCTGCTTTTAGAGCAATAAAAAACAATGGGTTAATTGCCGCTACTGCCACTGATTTGGCGCCTCTCTGCGGGGTTCATGCAAAGGCTTGTGTGCGTAAGTATGGCGGCAAACCTCTGCGCACGGAGTATTGTCATGAGTTGGCGGTGCGGCTCTTGGCGGGATGCATGGCATCAGTGGCAGCGAAACACGATATCGGAATTCGAATCCTATTCAGCCACAGCAGCAACCACTACATTCGAGTCTACGCCCAAATCGGATATGGATGCCAAAAATCTGACGAAAGCCTCAAGGCAACAGGCTATATTCTGCACTGTTTTGGTTGTATGCATCGTGAAACTACTCGTCAAATTTTCGGTAAAAGTAGCCAATGTCCTGAATGCGGCGCCAGAATGGAGCATGCTGGACCCTTATGGATAGGAAGTATTTCTGACCAATCTTTTATTGAACAAATAATCAAGGAAAATCAGAATACCTCTTTCAAAAACAGTGCTAAAATAACAAAACTGCTAACCCTAACCAGAGCCGAAACCGCGGAACCTCCCACTTACTACGTTATCGACAAGTTAAGTGGAAAACTCAACCTCCCAGCCCCATCAAATCAAGCGTTCTTGACAGCGCTTCAGCTTAGCGGCTTCCAAGCAGTGCAAACCCACTTTAATCCTAGAAGCATAAAAACAAATGCACCTGCCTTAACGATGCATAAAATACTAAGAGAACTAGTCTCGGCCAAATAGGCGGTTGCCTTGGCTACGAAAGTTTAAAGAGCAAAACCCGTATTTCTAAAGACTAAAGTGAACGGTCATGAATGATAGAATCGCTGTAATAGGCGCTGGCATGATGGGAAGCGCCATAATCAGAAGCATAGTCAAAGGTAAATACGCTGGCAAAATCACCGCCGTGGACATTGCCCCAGAAAAACTCGGTGATTTAGAAAAGTTAGGTGTCAAGGTGTCCTCTGACAACCGTTTATCCGCCGCCCACTCTGACGTTGTCTTCATCATTGTTAAACCAGGTGACGTTGAGAAGGTGCTTAAAGAAATAAACCAAGAAATCAAAGACAAACTTCTAATATCTGTGGCTGCCACCGTGCCTTTGAGTTTTCTTAAGAAGAATACTCCTTCTGAATGCAAGATTGTGCGGATTATGCCTAACCTTGGCGCTATGGTTCAAGCTGCCTACACAGCTTACTGCTGCACGGAAAACGTGACGGCTGAAGACAAAGAAAAAGTCAAAACACTCCTCAACATGATGGGTGTCTGCGATGAAGTGGACGAGAAATACATGGATGCCATCACCGCTGTCAGCGGTAGCGGTCCAGGCTACATGTCAATCATCATCGAAGCATTAACATACGCGGGGTTGAAGGTTGGGTTGCCAAGAAACATCGCACTCAAATGTGCTGCACAAACCGTGATGGGAACAGGCAAACTCGTCATCGACCTAAACGAGGACCCAGCAAAAATCAAAGACATGACCACCACGCCTGGCGGAACAACCATTGAAGCCATCTACCAAATTGAGCAATCTCAGATTCGACCCGCCATGATACGCGCCATAGAAGAAGCCACCAAAAAAAGCCAAGCTATCCGAGAGAAATTAAACCTCACATAGCGAAAAAAATGTTTGAAGCCGTAATCTTCGATTGGGACGGAACACTCGCTGATACACGAAAAGCTATCGTGGTTTCATTCCAGAAAGCACTTAAAGAAATTAATCTCGAAGTTCCTACTCAATATATTGAACGCAGAATTGGCATCGGTGCATCTGAAACCTTCCGCGAAATCCTTCAAGCAGCAAATAGACGAGTTGACGAGAAAATTGTTAAGCAACTTGTTGAGCGGAAAAGCAAAGTGCAAATCAAATTAGCCACTGATGTAGAGTTGTTTGAGGGCGCAGAAGAACTTTTAAAAGCGCTGCGAGGCAAGGCAAAAGTGGGTTTAGCTTCGATGAATAACCGCTCCGTCATCATGCACTTACTTAAAATTAACTGCATAACGGACTATTTTGATACGATACTAACAGTTGAGGCGGTTTCCCACTCAAAACCGAACCCAGAAATCTTCTTAAAAACAGCTTCACAGCTAGAAAGTAGCCCTCAAAGAAGCGTAGTTTTGGAAGATTCGCTGTTCGGCGTTCAAGCAGCCAAAGCCGCAGAAATGGACTGCATCGCCGTTACAACAGGTGTTTACTCCCGCCAAGAGCTTGCTGTTGAAAAGCCTGATTTGATAGTTGGATCTCTAAAAGATCCAAAAATCTTCAAGTTTATCCTGCAGTAAAGTTCTTTCTTGTGGTAGTGCGCTAGCAACAACATAGCTTTAAACATTTTTTTAAAGAAATATAAGGTTACTCTCAAACCAGAAGGAAGGATTATTTTTGACTGTACAACTAAGAAAAAGAACAAAGCCATCACTATTTCAAGTGTTGCTCCTCGACAACGACGCCAGCGACGACGTTGAGGTACAAGAAGCAAAACAAGTGGATTTTTGCCAAGTTAAAGAGCACCTCAAGAACGGCGGCTCCGTATTCATAACAAGCAGAGGCTCACAAAAACTATCCTATCCAAAAGCCAAAGCCCAACAGAACTACAACCGTTCAAGACAAATCTATGGTTTCCTCTTCCAACGGAGCTTGAGACACCCATAACTGCGTGACGTGCATCCAACCGATTCCTTGCCCCTCTCTTCCAAACATTCTTGGGTGCACGTTGCTCTCGCTAATTATTTTTCCTTAGAGGTTGTGACAGAATACTCCTGCCCCCATTAGTATAGCAAAAAAAACCAACCGATTATGTTTTGATGCCAGCTTAGCATGGGATGCAAGCAAAAACTAAGTGGATAATAATTTGTTGTTTGTGTTTTGGTTGACTTATGATTCTATTATGCAAAGAAGTTCAGGCAAGGCTTGAACGTAGATTTCGTTTAAGGAGTATGTAACTTGGGTTGCGGCCCAGTTTCCTTGAACGATGCCTTGTTCTCTTAGCCGATTCATTTGCCAAGTTAATCCTTGAGAAGTAATGTAGAGGTCAGAAGCCAATTTGCCGTGAGAAACCGTTTTCTCAGCCGCTAACGTCTTAAGAATTATCCTTGATGTTTCATGCCTCAAGAGCGAAATTAGCTTCATTTCCTTCACTGAGAATTTTTTGGCTGGAAAAAACCGCTTGTACTTGCCGTCTCGAACAAACGAAATTAAACCCGCCTTCTTAAGAATGCCCAAGTGGAACTCCGCGGTTCCTATAGCGATACATAGTCCAGTGCATACGCCTCTAAATTGGATACCGGGATTGGCAACGATGAATTCGTAGACTTGTGCTCGTGTCGAATTGCTAATAAGCGGAGACTGGGCTTCTCTGGCTATATCTGAAAAGACTATTTGACTAGAAAACGCTGGGGACGCTAAGGGCGCGGTTAGATTGGTAGTTAGGGAACTGTTTTTCTCAAGTTGAATTATCGCCATTAACGAGACGACGATTACAAGCGACAGTATTATAGCTAATAGCGGTTTTCGCAGCGTCAACTTGAGGTTCCTCAATGTATGTTTAATCACTTTTGCTTTTAACAGTATTTGTAAGCAATTGTACTAGTAAGTGAACGTACCATAAAGCCTATTTTTAATCATAATTTATCAAGAATTATGTCAACAACAATCGTAACCGTAAATCATAAAAAACAATTTAGTTCGGAGCGGATGATTCTTGATTAGAAAAAGATTCTTGCTGCTAATAATTGCTTCCCTCACAATTATTACAGTGGTTTTAGCTTTTTCTTTTCACCCCGTCCCAACGAGCGTCGAGAATATTGGCGGAAAATACAACGCCGTTGTTACTCATTGGACTGACCATACCCAATTAACATACACTGACGAAGTCGGACAACATAACTCAACCTACTTTGACGATAACATGAAAGCTGGACTAAATTGGATTAACAGTTCGACTCCTGAGAACGCAACTATTCTCTGCTGGTGGGACTACGGTCACATGATTAAGGCTGTGGGTGAAAGAAACGTTGTTGTGCGAAATCCTTCTCATGAAATAAATAATTCTATTGCTGACCCAAGTGGAATAAAAGAGTTTGACCCTAACGAAAAGATATTGGATGTAGCCTCAGCACTTACCACTGATAATCAGTCGAAGACAGCGCAGATAATGGGAAAGTATAATGCAACATATATTATGGTAGGAAAAAACGATTTAGTGAACTCTGTTTGGTTCTTCAAGATAGCTGGCTTGAATTATACTGATTACTTGGCAAGTCAGGGCAATAGTTTGGGTTTTACCGATTTGGGGAAGGATACTATGATTGCAAGGCTCTTGGATAGCAGGGATACTGGTCCTTTTACTTTGGTCTATGGAGACCAAAAAATGAAAATCTACAAATTAGCGTAAGTGTGGAAAACAATGGAGTATTAAAGATCAAAGTACCGCTAAACTGAGAAAACCCAAGATTCAATCCGTATTAGTCCTCGTTTTTGCAGGCATTAGCCTTTGTCATGCTTTTCTTTAGCCCATTCGGCCCTATTAGCAGTAGCTTAATTCCCTTTCACCCCATGGGCTGGGCAGGAATATTTGTATTCTTAGCGATGGTTACCCTCTATAACCAAAAATATCAGGAATCAAAGGATAATTTTTGGTTTATTTTGGCTCTGATGTTCTTTCCCGTGCTCATTTCTGATTTGTACTTTTTTCCAATACCAGAAATTATGGGTTTTGGAATGGCGGGGTGGATGGGGGTTCAGGTTGCTGTTTGCTTTGTCTGCTTCGCAGTCGTGAGCAAAGTTAAGGTTTTGAGGTATTCCAATCTGTCGATGCTAATACTTTTTCCCATAACAGTCGTACTGTATACGTTCCCTCAATTAGGCTTATCCGCTATTCTTGTGATACTGTCTTTCATGTTTGTGGTTGTTATTGCTGGTACTTTGTCGTACTATGCATTTTTGCATGAAGAGTATCTACTAATTTTGGGCGTTATTCTTAATTTTCTTGTGTCGGTTCCGATTCCTAATTTGTACGGCATAACTGGATTCTTGCCGTTTGGTTGGACGCAACCCTTGATGGCAGTAGTAACCGATAGGATAGCGATTTTCGGAAGGATATTGATGGTGCTCAGCCTGCCACTGATACGAGCACTCTTCGAAAGTAAGGAAAGGATACATGTCTTTAGCCCAAGAAAAGTGTATCAAAAACATAGAGAGGTTCAATTAGCGCTAAAATCTAAAAACCCTTAAATTCACACCTCCTAATATCACCGCTTGGATATTAACAGAAAACAATCGATAGCGGGTATTTCCGTGATAAATATTAAACTGCTGGGTCTACTGGTAATAGTCTTGATAATCTCAAGCGGTACATCTCTTGCTGCTTCCTCGGCGAGTACTTTAACTCAAAATGGGAACATAGCATATTCTCCATTGGCGGACTCTTTTCCATTTTCGACGCCAACGCCAACCCCTTCACCTAGTCCTGAACCAACCGTTACCCCAATCCCGACACCTAGACCGGAGCCAACAGCTAAACCCACCCTTAAGATAGACTGCAAAAGCTCCGCCACCGAAAGCAATCTCAAAGTTGCAGTAACAGGCACCCTAACTTACAATAAAACCGCAATCCCCGGTGCATCCATCTTTCTCTCCTTTAGTGCCGACTCTGGAAATAGATGGGAAAACTTCTCATTGGTACAAACCCGATCTGACGGCGGCTTTGGAGCACTTTGGATTCCCAATGCAACAGGCAACTATTTGCTCAACGCACAATGGGAAGGAAACTCAACATTACATTGGACAAACACTACAGTAAACCTAGCGCTTATGCCCGATCCAACAGGGAACGTTTTCTCTGTAGCGTCAAACTCAACCATATCAAACCTTAACTATACAACAGCAATCCAAACACTCAGCTTTACCACGAATGGAACCTCAAGCACAACTGGATATGTCCACGTTTGTATTCCGAAAACTCTTGTAAAAGACATTCAAACGCTGGAAGTGAACAAAGATGGAAAACCGATTGCGTTTGCATTTTCCAGCGAAGACCAAGACGACGTATGGTTAATCTCCTGCTTGTATACTCAGAGCGAACATGGCTTCACGCTGCAGATACCCTTTATTCAGATGTTAAATCCAGCCACGACACCTTGGATAGCCATTGTTATTGCCTTAGCCATACTAATCGCTCTTGTGGCTATCGTGGTGACTGTTAGACGTAGACGTAGGACTGCTGCAACTATTGCATCCATCCTTAAACAAAATCGTCCAGTAAATTAGGTTTAATAGATAGAGAAGTAGTCATTATTCGCCTTTCTCGTGATATCGATTTATCAGCCTATGCAAACTCCAGACCTGTGACCGTTGGAAGATTACTTTTTTCTAAGCGCACTGGAACGTAGCCGCATCTGGGGTCGGAGCCTAATATATCTCCAGTATAGAACAATGCTGCCGATCGACATCCGCCGCAGAGATCAATGTATTCGCAGGCACCGCATTTACCCTTTATGTTAGCCTTGTCTTTGACTCTGCTAAAGAATTCGCTACTCTGCATTCCCTCCCAGATCTCTTCGAGTGATTTGTCCTTGACGTTTCCGACTCGGTAAGCATCGTTGTAGCTACAGGGAATAACTTCTCCGTTCTCTGCCACGCTCATGAATTTGCCAAAGAAACACCGACCCAAGAAGAAGTTGTTGTACCAGTTGTCGAAGTCAGGCATGCCGCGCTGTTTGGCTACTCTGGCGTAGAATGGGATGTAGACGTTGATACAGGGTTTCCCATTGTATTCCGGAGTGAGGTCGTAGAGTTTGTTGCATACCCACTCGTACTGGGCAGGGGTTAAATCTGCTTTGAGGCAGGCTTTATCGCCGCTGTATGGAATCATGCCATGGAAGACCACCCAGCGAGCATCATGTTTTCTGGCTAAATCCAAAACATGCCGCATGTCTTCTTCGTTTGCATTGGTTGTTTTTCCTGCGTTTGCAAATGTGTAAACCAAGCAGTTTAGGAGTTTCTCTTTTGAGACCTGCTCGATGGCAGAGATTGCCGCGTCATAGGCACCTTTGCCTCGTATGGCATCGTTAGTTTTCTCGGCACCATCGATACTCACAGAAATTTTTGTTTGGTTCTTGACGATTTTTTTTAACGCTGTCTCATCGAAGAGACGCCCATCAGTTATTATGCTGGTACTCAAACCCTTTTCTGTTGCATAATCAAGCACTTCAAAGAGGTCTTTGCGGAGAAACGGTTGCCCGCCTGTGATTCCGAAAAAGGTCGCGCCGAAATCAGAAACTTTGTCAACCATTTTTTTGGCGTCTTCCGTGCCCATTTCATCTGGGGCAGCGGTTTTTTGTGCAGAGGCACAGTGGACACATGTGCTGTCGCAGGCAAACGTGCATCGCCAGGGAACAATAAATAGCGGACCTTTATTTTTCAAGTGCTGATACCTCTTTGATACTTTGAAACACGTTTTTTGCTATTTAACGCTTCACATTATTTTGACAGATTCTACAACTTGGTGTAAAGGAACAGAATTCTTAAATTGAAAGCGGCATAATTCTTAGCCAGTGATTTTATGGCAAAATTAAAAGCAAACGCGAAACTTCTTGAAAATGTCCGATTAGAAACCGACAACTGCAGAGGACACAAGGTTATCTGTGATTTATCTGAGGCAGGCGGAGGAACAAACGCCGGACCCACGCCATTGGAGCTTGCGTTGATGGCGTTGGCTGGTTGCGGAGTTATTATTTACGCCGACGTCTGCAAAAACAGCAAAGTTGATCCAGGGAAAATTGAGATTATCGTTGAAGCAGAAAAATCAGGCAACTCTCCGACACTAACTGGAGTAACGATGAAAGTAAACATTGACTCACCAGCAAGAAAAGGCTTGGTGGAAGCAGCTTGGAGACGGACAGAAGCCAATTGCCCAGTGATGTTCGTCTACAAAGAAGCGGTACCCGTTAATGTTGAAACACACATAAAAGGTGCTTAACCTTCTCCATTTTTTTATTTAGCTGAACCATTGCAAACTTTTTTAAGCCTACCCATTTCTTAATTCTAGTGAGGAGAAGGAGAATGGAAAAGGATATTTTGTTTGAAGAGCGGCAGCTTAACTGTGCACATGAGAAACAGAAAGTCTACAACCAGAGACAGTTTGACTTGCTAAATGGTTTTGAATTGAACTTTACTCGTTGCCTTAACTGCCATAAAATCGTAGAGTTAAAAGCAAAAAAATTATGATTTACTTGTTTTTTGTATAGACGTAGAGTTCTCCATTCTTTAGCATGTCTAAGGCTCGCTGGGTCTGCATAGAGGTCAATTTGCAGGTTTTGAGATCCTCCAAGAATGGGAGTTCTTTTGGAGCATTTTGGATAATGTGTAGGTCTTCCCAGGCAACTTTAATGTCTTCAGAGGGGATATGAGTATCAACATCCATAGCCCATGCACCAGCATCCAACTCGTCCTCTTCCGTCATGGCTGTGAAAGGACCAAGCAGACTCTTATCATCGATGTTATAAAGGAAAATTATTGAACCCGCTTTAATGTCTTCTTCATTGGGTTTGGTTTTTTGGTCAGAACAGGTATATCGTTTGTTGCTTAAGCATTGTTGTTGGGAAGTTTTCGTGCAGAAAAATACAAATCCGTCATACATAACTAATTAAAACCTTCTTGTTTATTTTGAAGCATGTCGGCGCTTATTTCCTTTTCTTTTTTTAGCCACGCATTACTGTGAAGATAAGTTAATTCTGTTATGGGTTAGCAATCATAATATTCCATTAAAAGCAAACTAGTGGGTGTAACAGTTATCATCAAGAGAAACGGTAGTCAGACGGAAAAATCGATAGCCATAGGTTATGAAGTAACTAACATTTAGCTGCTGAAAAACTAGAAAATTTTATTAAACCTTACCTTTATGTTGCTAATTCCTATAGGTGGAATGCACTTTCAAGACGGTTTCAGTAGCTAAATTTGGCGGCAGCCTCCTTGACGCGGAAGGCAAAGGAATCCCCAAAATAGTCAAGCAGATAAAGGAAATCAGGGAAAAAGACGGCAATGGACCAGTCATAGTGTTCTCGGCACCAATGGGTTGCACTGATGCCCTCATCAAGATAGGTGAATCCTATGCACAAGCTTGCCAGTTGCCTTTGGAGCCAGTTTTTGAAATCTACGAACGTTTAGTAAAACAACACGTTAAGGGTAACCTGCTTGGGCAAGCAAAGAATGAACTTGCCAACTACAAAACTTTGACCCAAACTACTCTTGAGGCAGTTAACAAGCGTTTCAGCGGCAACATCAAAGCCCGAGTGCTTACATTAGGCGGGGAACTCGCCATGTCTATTTTGATGGATTACATCCTAAAAAGCAACGGCGTGGACTCATACTGCCTCACCATGGAAGATTGGCCGGTTGTAACCGACGACAACTTTGAAGACGCATTACCCAACTATGAATCAAGCAAAAAAAGGCTCCATTCTTTAATTGAACCCTTAGAAGAAAACAAAGTAATATGTTTAGCAGGCTTTTTGGGTGTAACACCAGACGGCCTTGAAACCGTTCTGGGCAGAGGTGGATCAGACTTAACTGCGGTTTTTGTTTCCTGCCTGCTGAAAGATATTTACTTGACAAAAACGCTTCTCTACAAGGATGTACCTGTTCAAAGCGCTGACCCTAAAGTTGTTAGGGGACAGAAAACGGAACATGTCAACGCCTTAACCTACAACGAAGCACACAAGGCCTCCATGATGGGTATGAAGATCGTGCAGAGCCCAGCAATTGCCATGGCGAGACGGTTTGGTCAGCCACTGATGGTGGTGCCTATCGATGAGCCCAAAATGTTCTCAATTATTGAAGCACAAACTAGCGGGGGCGAAGTCGTGAAGTGCTTGACAGGCAAATCTGGCTGTGCTATTCTTTCGATGAGCGATGAGAAAAGTCGCTCGCTGGAAGATTCCCTCAGGATCTGGGAACGCAGAAACGACTTTATGGATCTCGGAGCAGAAACCATGGAAACAGGCGAACGCATTCGAGACTTCCTCTTCTTAGACTCAGACTTCCTGAAAAAGAACGAGGAAAAACTCAAGGGTTTCGATGAGAACATGAAAATCGACTTTGGTTTAGGCGTGGTAACACTTATCGGCGACCGTATGAAGGATTCTCCAGGAGTAGCCTCACTTGCCATTAGCGCAATCTCAGGCATCAACATCAAACGCGGCATCTTCGCACCCCACACCTCACAAATCATATTAGTCGTTGAGGAAAAGAATGTTCATGCCACTGTAGCAGCTATCCACCAGAAAAAACAGGAACTTGATAAGAAACCACCTAACTGGCCAATGGGATTTCAACCCTTGAAATAGACCAAAGCCTTTTTCCAAAATTCCATTTAAATCAACTATTTGAGCAGTAAATCCCAAATGTCAAATAATCGATATGACAAATGTTGTCTGTGACTACAAAAAGCAACTACAAAGCTATTTAGCTCTAACAAGCAAGGTTTCATGTATAACCAAAAGCAAATTTGCGTGAAAAATTGTCTTCAGCAAGCAAGTACTTGTCTATTAGAAGCTCCGTTCTTTTTATGGGAGGCGGCTTAGCAGCCTTCATCATCTACTTGTACTTCTATATCGGCATACCCAAAATATTGAAGGTCATAAACGGCATCAACTCAACCCAATACGCATTCTTCTACACTATTGCACTTGTCGCAGTGCTTACTTCAGTACTTTGCTGGTCACTTGCCTGGAACAGCATACTAAGGGTATGTTCCATCAAAATCCGTCTGCGGAGAATTTACCTCTACTATTGGGTCGGATATTTTAGCGACTTAGTTCTTCCATGCGCAACAATTTGTGGGGAACTAACACGACTATACCTTGTGCAGAAAGAAACAGGAAAAAGCTACGGTGTCCTTGCCGCTTCAGCCATAACCAACCGATTGGTCGCCTACATCATAGTTGCCTTCGGACTATACAGCGGAGCAATCCTGGTCTTTCTCAAGTCTGGGATAACGCCGGCTATCTCAAACATTTTTGTTTTCTTCTTGATCGGGGTAACACTGTACCTTGTTGTTCTTCTTTACTTGGCCTTCGTTAAACAATCCGCAAAGAACATCAGCAAGATATACCAAAAAATCCTGAAGAAGATCGCCCCAAAACGCTATTCCGTCTGGAAAGAAACACAAAGAGAAAAATCACTAGCTGGCTACTACAGCGGATTCAAAACATTCCGTGAAAACCCAAGATTAATAATCAAACCACTTTTCATCCATCTAATCTCATATTTACTTGGATTATCCGTTTACATAGCCATCTTTTACGCCCTCGGCATCCCCCAATCCCTCGAGTTTTACGTCGTAATCTACTTCATAGCGACTGCGGTGCAGGATGCTGCAGCAAGCTTCTCAGTGGGATCGCTTGACATAATTTTAGCAAGTATTCTACTGCTCTACGGCATAGATCCCGGATTAAGCGCAGTAACCGCCTTGTTGCTGCGGAGCGTGGGTTTCTGGTTCCCATTGTTTGTGGGTTTTGTTGGAGTACAGATTTTAGGGGCTAGAGACTTGATTGGGCATACTCCTCGATTAGATAATGATGTTAAGAAAAAACTGAAGATTTACAAAAGGATTCGTTATGTAGTATTGGACAGGCGTCTTCCACTGAGCACTTTCAATGACCCCTCCACAACTGTACCTTGTCGTCTCAGCGCCCGCCTTTTAAGCGTTATCCATGATATCGGGGTTCTGTGAACCTCATGACACAAACAGAGATAACCACAGAAAAAGACTTTCTCATAAGCTTGACACTTCACAACTTCTCAGCAGAAATGATTAAAGAATTCGCACGGAAAATTGCAAAACCCTATTTCGCCGGCAACCTAAACCAAGCACTACGCACTCTAATGGAAAACGCCATCAATGAAGAAACCATAACCAACAAAGCAAGGATGAAAGAAACCAGAATCGCGCCGAATGAATTTAGGTAAACTCCGTCTTAGGTACAAGCAGTTCCGTCAGGTTTTCTTTTCCGCCTCAATAAAACAAAAATCAGAACACTCCCAATTACCGCGACAGCTATGGGTATTGAGAGGTAGACAAGTGGTATGAATGTAGAATTGTTGATTGGTACCTCTGGGCTTGTCTCGTAAGAGAACGTTACTTGAACGGCAGCAGGAAGGTCATTTTCAAAATTTAATGTATAGTTTCCAATCTGTTGTGCAACGAAACCAAAAGTGGCTTTTTGATCGATCAGACCCAAATTAACGATTTGGAAACCTTGGGGATCGCTCACCCAAAAGCGGATAGTGCCTGTGGTGGAGATTGAACCATTAAATGTAGTTCCCGCGGGTAATGCAAAATTTAGCTGGGATGATTGGGCGGAAAGTGTGAAAGTCGGGATAGAAGTGGCAGAGGCGGAAAGAGTAGCTATCGCTGCAAACAAAAACAGACTTGCAACTATAGGGGCTAGGTTTTTGACTTTTTGCATTGCCTATGAAATTAATTACGAGATTATTAACGATCTCGATGAAAATACCACAAATTACAGATGTTTTCCTAATTATTCTATCGGAGTCTGTACCTCAAGATAGCTGCAAAACCGCCCAAAGCGGCCAACCTTGCCTTTTCCGTAGACTCTGTAGATATTACCTCAACCCTTGCGTTAGTCAGTGAAGCCAAATCCTCCAAAACATCTATTATGTCCTTCTCTTCTACCGCCCAATCAACCGAACTGCACCTCTCACAAGGTCGCGAAACCATTTCCTGAACAGACTGAACCTTCTGTTCTATGTGCATTATCTTCGCCTTTGATAATCCACATTTTTTACACAATAAAACAATTTCAACCATTTCCGTGCTATCCGTCACTATTGCAACTTCCACTTCACCATTCCTAAGGGCAGTCAAAACTACATCTAAACCATAAGTAGCCAGATTGTCCTGTTTGCCCATATATGCCAAAAGTCGCTGAACAACCATTTTTTCCTCGGGTGCACACATATTCTTCAGTATTTCAGATGATTTATCAAGTGCCTCCCTTACCCCTTCTCTGCTGGCGAATTGGGTATCAACAACGTTTAGAAGCGCATTTTGAAGTTCATAATGAAGGTAATTACCTCTTAAGAACTCCTCCTTAGTTTGACCCGGTCCGCCAACTATCAAAGCCATAACTTTGTGGCTATCGAGGAAGGTTTTTGTTGCGTGCTCTGCAACTCGGTGGAAATAGTTTGTGAGCGCCATGTCTCGTTCTCTTTCGTACCTTCTTTGGCTTGATCCTCCCTTTCCAGATTTTCCATGGACTCCCGAGGTGATGTTTTCGATAATTTCAAGGCGCTCACCATTCAGTAATCCAAAGTTTGCATCCTTCGAATCCATGCTAATTAAACCTACCACTTTTTGGTTTCTTAGCATGTCTCTTAACGGTTCCAATCTGAAATGGTTGTCAACCGTATAGAAGTATGTGGTGATTGGCTCTGGTGGAATAACCTCTTCAATATTCACAATTTCACTTTCAAAATCATTTATTGGGAAAGCACCTGCAAATATGGCAATCCCATTCTCGGGAATTTGATTGCGCTGTTTTAGTCGCTGGATTATATTTTTGAGGGCATTTTGAAAACAATCCCTAATATCTTTACTATTCTCATATTTCGTGGTGGAAGAATCCAATTCACATTTAAGGTATATTATCACTTCATCAATAGTTTTTTCTTTGGGGATGTATAGCGAAATGAATTCTAATCCCCGTCCCTCTTTATTAGATAGCCAGGCAATGAGTTTCCTTAGCTTGTGCTGTTTTACAGAATTTGAGGTAGCCATTTGACACCCATAAACACGCGCATTTTTTTCAACTATCAAATTTGCAACTCCGACATCAGGTTGAAACAATTACTGATTTATTAGTTTTTGAAAATTGCTAAACAAACAGGTTTAATTAAGCATTAGATAGTAATCCGCGGTGAAACGCAGCTGTTAACATTGACCATTCTCAGCAGACATAAAGAAGGACGATGGAACGCTACTACTTTAGAGTCGTTGCCCGATAATATTCACGCCGATACTAATGTCAACAAAAAATCTGGAACTGAACTCTTATCTAAATCCGTCGCCGCGTCATTTGCTTATTTTTTTCGATATCTCACAAGCTTGGTTTAGCAAGAGCCAAGTTTTGCACGTAATAGTCGCCTCTCGGTTAAGAGACCAACCATTCGCTCACCCTTCAAAACTATCAGTCTTCTAACAGCGTTATCCTGCATGATTTTTAGTGCCTCATCAATTGTTCTGCCTGATGAAATTGTTATGAGCGGTGAGGTCATTATTTCCTGGGCAACAACCTCTCCTGCATTTCTGTTTGCACAAATTATCTTTCGAACAAGGTCTTTCTCGGTCACTATACCTACAGGTTCCATATCCTTTGTAACTATCACAGAACCTATGTCATGATTAGCCATAAGCTCCGCAATCTTAGATACATGCTCATAAGAATTAACAGTTGGAACGGGCATTCTGGCAATTGAACCAACTGTATTTGAATGGTCCTCTACTTTCACCTTTTCAACCTCAGATATACTCTCATTTTAGCTTATAATAATTATTCAAAAACATAGCGAAATATAAGTAATAGAAATTACAACTGCAACAATAAGATACTTCACCCGGTACTTGAAGATAGGGGAGTAACACCCGCCAGAAAAGAACTTAAGAAACTCCCTTGATTAACCAACAAAATTAAGAAACGCATCTAATCTATGTGGAGCCATAATATTTAGCGCTTCAACTAACTATTCCTTTGCTACAACCTTAAGGCTTATTTTCCTGAAGGATTTGATTTTTTACTAACCGCTAAAGACGTTATTGATAGAGAATTTCAGCCAAGATTTCTTTGCGTCGCTCTTTGCGGTTTTTCTTTTGGTTCTTCATGCCTAATGAAAAGTATTTTAGCTTTAACATAAAAAACTTTATTGTCTCTGACTAATGATCAATTTTCATGAAACCGGGCGTTAACAGGGCAAATCTCCTCAATTGTAAAAAGAAGTATGTGTCTGAACAGGGGTACCCTTATCCTTTTTTGTAACGGTTTCGGTAATGTTGTTTGGTAACAGTTATGAAGGTGCAGACGGGCATACGAATCGAAACGAGGTTTGGCAAACATACAGAGCACTTTGTAGTCGAGAACATCTACATCCAAGCATGCCCACAGAAGAGTTCCTAAGGACAGCAGTAGAAACGGATCCACACTGAGAATTTTGAATTTTGTGAGGACTGTTGCCAAATCGCAATCCGAAGGCATAAACGCAAACGCCCGCGCCCTCCTAAACTGGTACAAACAAGGAAAACACTTCTTCCACATACTAACATATCATTTTAGCAAAAAAGGAGTCGAACGTGACGATGATAAGGATGCTGGGAATAATATGGTTTGTCTTTGAAAGATGCTACCCATCTGCAGCATCAGGTAGTATCATCAGTATCATCATTATCTTCTAAGGCTCCAACTGTTGATCCGGCGTCAACTAAAGAATATTGCTAGAAAAATGGAAATGCACTTCCAAAATTTGGCAGACCGGACGGGATTTGAACCCACCTCAATTAGCCTATCTAATTCTTTGGGGTTTGTTTGTTTATTCATTTTAATCCCTGTGTTCTTATTGCAGAGGGCTAGCTATAAGTTTTTGGATTATTCAATTTCGCAAAGCTTTTCTTCTAACGTGCGAATTCTGAAATGTTTCTCTCAGATAAAAAATAAATAGTAATTATGAAGAAAGAGTATTAAAAGGAGAGCATCTCTTTGGGTGTTTCCATAAAAGAGCTATTTATAATTGCTAGTGGAGTTGTAGGTGCGCTACTGCTTGTCTTCGGTCTTATTCTTTCAGCTTTTGGCTCTACAATGGGTATATGGGTTTTAGTGCTCGGTTTAGTAATAGTGATATTTGCCATTATATTTTATGTAGCCGAAACTAACGGTATAGACGACACTCGTTACACGTACATCACGGGGTAGCGCACACGATTACAAACCTCTTGGCTAGCTTGGGTTGGATTTTTTGCTTGCTTTTTTTATGTGACCCGTTTTCTCGAAAGAGTATTCATTGAAGAAATCTTTGAAGATGCAAAAACAGAGTCCTTGGGTGCGAGGGGGGTGCCCTATAGGGAGTTGTACTCGCTACCCGAGGTGTTTTTGGTTAGAGAAAATGTTTGATAACTTATTGAATTAGATAGTTAGTTACTATTTTACAATAATGTGGTTTTTTGTTGGACGATTGCTCGTCAGGTTTTCAAAACACAAAGGCTTAAAACCTATATTAATACTTCCGATATTACAGTTTGGAGGCATGACATTGAATTGCCCAAAATGCCATAACAGTAGAAATATTGTTTGTCTAGCCGGCGGGATAGTTTTGGCGCAGGCACAACAAACGCCTTTTTATTGCTTGACATGCAAACAGGATTTTATAGCAACAAAGAAAGAAGAACTTGAAACAGAGTCTCAATATTTATCATTTGAGGTCATAACCATAGATCAAGATCTTTCACTTCCCAGACTCTCAGGCAACAGAAATTACAGCTTGAAGAGGTTTGGACCGAAACGGAAAGAACCGTAGCGTATCATTATGCAAGAATTGAGGCGCTGAGCATACGGATATATGTTTTTTGGTTTTGGGTACCAAAAGCTGCTTTCTGATTACTCTTGTGCAGACATAGAGTAATTTCTTTTTGCAAAGCTTTTTATCAAAAAGCGTTTTTTCTAGTGTGTTTTGTTTATCAAGGAATCAAAAAGCGTGGTTTGGCTCGGCTAGTTTTTCTGTCTATAATTTAGTATTTTTCTCTGGAGTTCTTTTTCTTTGGTTAATTGAATGTTTTGTAGTTCCTCAACATTCACTTCATCGGCTACCTCAAATGTTGCTTTGACAAGTTCCTTCATAAGCATTTGATTGTTGTGGAAAGCATTGTTTCAAAAATGGGGCGGGGGGGTAAAAGTGGACCGAGCGGGATTTGAACCCGCGGCTTCCGCGTTGCGAACGCGGCGATCATACCAGACTGATCTACCGGCCCATTTCTGAAAAAACACCGCACTGACTGCATTTAGAGCTTTCGGTGATTATCTAAAAACAATAAGCTGCTCTTCCGCTTAAAATATCAAACAAAAATTATCAAAAACTACAAAGGTACACAACCAACATTGAAAAAATCTTCTTACGGCCCACAAGTACAATAAAAATTGCCACGACCATTTGGTTTTGTGCTACAACCATGTTGAAAAAACGCTTCCATAACCACTACTTCTACCAAACAAACCCAAATCCACAACCCAAACCAAAAACAACCGATGGAAAGAGTTTAGTGCAAAATTGGGTCGTTTACACTTTTGTTAACAAATTACTTATATATTTTGTTTACTTAATGTTTATGTATGAGCGATGTAATTGCAGTCAGAGTATCCAAGAAGCTCAAAGACGAACTTCAGGAATTAGACTTAGATTATGCCCAAGAGGTCAGGGAATGTCTTGAGCGAATGGTGAAAAGGAAGAAATTAAAGCAGATAATGAGACAAGTTGACAGGTTCAGAAACGATCTGTACAAAAAAACTGGAGTTACAACGTCTTCGGCAGATATCATTAGGGAAGATCGCGACCATGCCCGCTGAAATTGTTGTCGATTCATCTGTTATTGCTGCACTAGTCACGCCAGAGGAATACTCTGACTGGGCTTCCAAGAGATTATTAGAGTATGATGACTTCCATGCTTTGGACTTGAACTACTACGAAGTAGCTAACGCGTTAAAATACAAGGAATCGGATAGGTTTGATGCAAAGGATGCCGTAGAAGCTTTCACGCAAGCTGCAGAAATGATGGATCTCTACACGATACATAACTTTTCCGAAGTCATTAATGACGCAATAGTTCTAGCAATGGAACTAAACATTACTGTTTATGACGCTGCTTTCCTATCGCTTACCCAAAAACTAGATGCCACAGTTGCTGACTTTGGACCAAAAGCTTGTAAAGAAGCTTGAAGGCACAAAATACTACAGCTTCATAGACTACCCAAACAAGAAAGCTCTTCAAATTTAAGATGTGAAATAATGTTGAGTTCCAAGGTGTAAAGACAATAGAAAAAATTGAATGATACTGAATCTCGGGGTTTTAGTCAATAAATTTCGAATATCTGAAACGTTTTAAATATCAAAAAAGGGGAAGTCATTTTTTGATTGGATATTTTACTCCAATAATCTGCTAAATCATTTTTTATCTCTATATTTTCAGAACGCATAATGTAGAATAATAAAAGTGAATTTAGAATTCATATATCTTATATTTAGTTTGAATCAAATGGTAAAGCATGGACTGCCAGAGTTGTAGCCTTATGCGAAAGGTGAGCATTAATGCAGTGTCAGATTAAGAAACCAAGTAAGTCAACAACAGAAAGCGACCCCTCCCCAACATTGAATGGAAAGGTTCCCAAGAAGGGCGACTTTGCAGTTGTTGAAGTGGTTTATCTAAAAGATATGCCTCTATTGGAGAGACACAAAGAAGCAAGTAAACCGCTATACTTGACAAGATACGAGTAGGCCAAATTCTTTGTGGTTTTCTTGAGTTTGTAGGAACCTAATTTGACAAAGGTTCGAAATTTTTAGAAAGCATCTCTCTTTTTCAAATGAATGTGTGTTTAGAAGCGCCAGAATGTTGAATATGGTTGTTGCCGACTGCTCTTTTTAACTTTCCAGTTGAGCGAAAAGGTCCACCGCTAAAGGTCGAGGTTAGTAGTGGCACTACTTGGTGGGAAAGTATAAATTTAAGTTGAATAGAACTACTAATTGGTGTCCAAAATGCCACAAAAAAACATAGGGCAAAAAGGTCAAGTAGTTATCCCTAAACAATTAAGGGATGCGATTGGTTTGAAGCCTGGAGTTGAAGTGATTTTAGAACTCCGAGGCGACGAAATAGTTATAAGCAAACCAAAAATCGAGGGAAGCTACACAGAGTACTACACCACGACCCATGCCCCAAAACTGAAAAAACTCGTCAACATCAAAGAAATATTGGATCAAGAGGTAGCCCAACGACATGCAATACGTTGACTCTAACGTATTTTTGTACTCCGTACTATATTCGCCGGACTTGGAGTTAAAAGCAAAGAGGGCAAAAGAAATACTTCAAAAAATAGAAAACAAAGAACTATCCGTAGCGACATCTACCTTGACATGGGATGAAGTTGTTTGGGTTGCAACCAAATTGTTAGGCAGAAGTGGTGGAATAACTCTGGGACAAAAACTACTAGGTTTTCCGAACTTAGAGTTCATTAGTGTCGATGAAGCGATAATAGCTCAAGCTCAATCGCTTATGGACAAATACAAACTAAGTCCACGCGACTCAATACACGTTGCCTCAGCACTTAACAGAAAAGCAACGATAATTATAAGCGATGATGAAGACTTCGATCAAATCAAAGAAATCAAAAGAACTCCGCTAAAATAGAGCCTGCAAAATCATTTTAATAACTCATATAGAAAACCGCAGAGAACAGTCATCTGCAGCGAATTAAATATTGAGCGCAATGTTTTCTGGAGTGTTGCCTTAGCAGTCTACGGGACAGTTGATATGGAGCCAGAACCCTTTCTGGCAGTGATTCCAAGAGGTTGAATATTGCATTCTTAAAAAAACTCTTAACTTCAACAACCTCTATCCATTCAACAACAACCAACATGAAAATGTTGATATTGCGTCAACAACAACCAAACAAACCCCAAACCACAACCCAAACCAGAAACTAACCTTAAAAAACAACCAGAAAAAATATTTTTCCACACAAAGCTCCTACAACAACAACCAAAGAGAAAGGAAACAGACTTTTGAGAGAAGGCAAAAAAGACCACGTTTATACTTTTATATAGTCTTCTAACATATTTTGCGTTACGGTAATAGATTTGACTGCCCAAAACGAAGCTGACCAAAACCACAGCTTGCCGACCAACTATACTCCACTTGCCCTCGAGACGGAAATGCGGGAATTCTGGACAAAAAACGACATCCGCAATAAGCTTGAGTTACTTGAAAAGACTGCCAAGGGCAATTTGGGTTATGTAGAAGGTCCACCAACGCTAAACGGTATCCCACATATCGGTCATGCACGTGGACGCATAATGAAGGATATTCGGTACCGATGGAAAACCATGGAGGGCTATTACATGCCGTTTTGGGCAGGATGGGACTGCCAAGGATTACCCGTTGAGTTGGAAGTGGAGAAACTCCTCGGGGTACGAAACAAGCGGGAATCAATCGAAAAATACGGTATGGAACGCTTCATCGAGGAATGCAAGAAGGCGATTATGCGTTACCATCAGATGTGGCTTGAAGCCGACGGAAAACTGGGCATTGCAATTAATCAGGACAAAGCATACTGGACCTACAAGGACAGCTACATCGAACGCGAATGGTTCTATCTGAAACGTGCTTGGGAACAGAACCTGCTTGAAGAAGGACACTATGTTGTGGCTTACTGCCCAGGATGCCAAACTAGCCTTAGCAGCGCGGAAGTTGGCTACGAGGGCAGCTACAAAGAAGTCGAGGACCCATCGGTCTACTTCAAATTCAAAGTCACAGGAACAAAAAACGAGTACTTCCTCGTCTGGACCACCATGCCATTCACAATCATAACCGACACCATGCTTGCCGTACAGCCAAAAGCAGAATACGTCAAAGTCCAAGTTGGCGAAGAAACCTGGATAATGATGCGGCAACGTGTAGAGCCAGTTATGGCAGAACTCGAAATCACAAATTACCAAATTTCAGAATCTATGACTGGCAAAAGTTTAGAAGGAACAGCATACGATTACCCATTAAAAGACATCATTCCTAAGCAAGCAGAACTCGAAACTAAACACCCCTTAGTCCACAAAGTCATAGCAGAAGACTTTGTCGATGTGGAAACCGCCACGGGTGTTGTGCATCTTTCGCCTGGCAACGGCGAGGACGATTTCTGGGCTGCAAACCGAAGAGGAGTCCCAATTTTTGTTCCATTTGATGACGAAGTAAAATTCACAAACGACGCAGGCATCTTCACAGGAGTATTTGCCCGCGACGCAGACATGCTGGTAGTTGAGGAGCTTCGCAACCGTAACGCATTTGTCAAAGTGAAGAAAATCAAGCACGAGTACCCAACCTGCTGGCGTAGCCACCACAAGCTGGTTTGGCTGGCACGCAAAGAGTATTTCTTGCGAACCGACAAGATAAACCAAAAAGTCCTCGAAGCAGCCGAAAAAATTGATTGTTTCTTCGATGAACCAAAAAACCGCTTCTTGGGTTTTCTAAAAGAAGGCAAACCATGGTGCATCAGCCGCGAACGCATCTGGGGCACACCCTTGCCAATGTGGACCTGTGAGAAATGTGGCAACAAACATCTGATCGAAAGCAAGAAAGAACTAATGGAAAAGGCACAAGAAGCGATTCCTGAGAACTTTGAGTTACACAAGCCATGGGTTGATCGAATAACGCTAAAATGCGAGAAATGCGAGGGAGTTATGCGACGCGAAGATTTTGTCTTGGATACTTGGCACAACAGCGGCGCTTCCCCATTTGCCCGGTTTACGGATGAAGAATTTGAAAAGTTCATTCCTGCCGCTTTCTTAACCGAAGGCATAGATCAAACACGAGGCTGGGCAAACTCGCTTCTACTAGAAAATATTATTTTGACTGGAAAACCTGTTTCACCCTACAAGACGTTTCTTTTCCAGGGGTTAACGCAGGATGCGAAAGGCAGAAAAATGAGCAAGAGCTTGGGAAACGTCATTGAAACCAACAAACTACTTGAGAAGAACAGTGCTGACCTTTGCCGTTTCTACATGATGCGTAAATGTTCGCCTGTTGACTTCATGAGTTTTGACATGCAAGAGCTAACGCGAAGACCCTACCAAGTCTTGTCAACGCTCTACCACCTAAGCAGATTCTTTATGCAGAACGCCACCTTCGACAAGTTTAACCCTAAAAAATACACTTTAGAATGGGCGTTTAAAGCGGGAAAACTACAAGCGGCAGACCAGTGGCTCATGTCGAAACTGCAAGCAGAAAATCGAAGAGTACACCAAGAAGCTTGAGGCATGCGAATTCAATGTTGCAGTAGCCGTTTTAGAGGATTTCGTGATTGAAACACTCAGCAGACTTTATGTTCCCATGATTCGAAAAGAGCTGTGGACGGATGAACCAGAAACCTTTGAACGACGCCAAACCATCTATGCACTGCTACACCATACCTTAAAGACGATAACGTTACTATTCAACCCAGTTACACCATACCTAAGCGAAGCACTTTACCAGAAAGTCTACAGACAACTGGAAGCAGACTTGCCAGAATCAGTCAATTTCGCGGTTTGGCCAACGTCAAACCAGCAGTTGCGCAACAAACCTTTGGAAGAAGAATTTGACATTATGCTGAAGGTTGTTTCGATTAGTTACGCTGCAAGGCAACAGGGAAAACTAAAACGCAGATGGCCACTTGCTAAAACAATCGTTGTGGCGCCAGAAAAAACCCTGCAAGCTCTAAAGAGCCTTGAGGCTTTATTCTTGGAGCAAACCAACGTTAAAGCAGCTGAATACGCCAGTGCGGTTCCTGAGTATGTTGGAGGCGAAAACTGGGTTTCCAGCCAAGAAGACGAAATAACCGTGTTCCTCAGCGGACAACGAGACGATAAGTTGCTGGGCGAAGGCATCATGCGCGATTTAGCCAGACGAGTGCAGGCGCTACGTAAAGAAATGGGGTTTGTGCCCACTGAAACATTGGAGTCTGTACACATTGCCGAGTTAGACGCTGAGAGCATGGGCTTTTTGGAGCCGTATTTAGCTGAGATGGCTGGTTTAGTTAGAGCTAGAAAAGTCTATTTACATGTGAGTCGAAGCGAAGTTGAAGCTGAATGGCACGAGTCTGAGCTTGACGGCAAGAAAATACACATAAACGTCCATTAGGCGAAAAACATGACGCAGGAAACTAACAACAACAAACTCTTCAAATGCCCACATTGCGCATGCATATTTCTCACCCAAAAAGACCTTGAAAAACACATAAACGTTTTCGGCAACAACAAAGAGCAACATGAATTTTCCTACAAAAAAACGCATGGCAGACTCGAACATGGATACGGCGATGAATAACCAGATAATTCTTTAGATTATCCATTTATGTACACATGCTCTAAAATTTTTAGATTTAAGGCTGTTCACCATCAAGGAAAGTACAGCTTATATCTTAACCCTGCAAATATAGAGTCCAGCAAAACCGATGAAGGTGTCCTTTGTTTGGAAAAGTTTCGCTTAGCTGTCTTCAACACCCAACCGCCCCACCTGTACTTTGGGGGAGTTGAGCGGCGCATAATGGAAACAACTAAGCGACTACAAAACCAAATAGACATAACCATTTACAGCGGCACGAAAGCAGGATTCAAAAAAACCACCTCCATTAATGGGGTAGATTTTGTCCCGTGCTATTCAACAGACAGAATTTTTCCGTTGGACAACTGGTTCTTCAACCGGAGCTTAACTAAGAAAGCCGGCAAGATTGACGCAGACGTTTATGAGGCTCATGCAGTAAGCGGCTATGGATTCCCCAAAACACTTGAGAAACAAGAAATCAAGAAACCATTCATCCATACAATCCATGGCGTTCTCGCCGACGAGTATGAACAGGCAAAAAAAGAAGGCTACCATTCAGTTAGGGGTAGACTTGCAAACTATTTTATGCATGGTCTTGCCAAGTTGGAAGAGGAAACGGCACATGACGCAACTTTAATTGTTACAATAAGCAATTATTCGCTTGAAAAAATCCAAAAACATTACCACATTGACAAAAGCAAGGTTCGGATAGTTCCAAATGGCGTTGATGTCGAAAAATTCAAGCCAGCAGGAAACTCAGAAGACAATCAGGCGCAAGTTTGGATTGGGTGATGAGCCATGTGTTCTTTTTGTTGGAAGCTTAATCCCTCGTAAGGGCTTGCCATTTTTGGTGGAAGCAGCTAAAAAAATGGTTAAGGAAAAAGCTAATACCAAATTCCTAATTGTCGGCGATGGTCCACTAAAGAATCAGTTGACTGCCTCTCTTGAGAAGGCAAATCTTTTGGGCAATTTCCTGTTCATGGGTAACCTCGAAGACAATAGGCTTTCAGCAGTCTACAGTTGCGCTGACGTGTTTGTTTTGCCATCCATTCAGGAGGGGCAAGGAATTGTATTGCTTGAAGCGCAAGCATCAGGTATTCCAGTTGTTGCTTTTGATGTTGGTGGAATCAACGAAGCCGTTCGGAATGGCGAAACAGGGCTTCTGGTTAAACCTGGAAGCACCGGGGAATTGGCGGATGCTTTGCTGAAGGTTCTTTCCGACAGAGCTTTGAAGGAAAAAATGGGCACCAACGGTCGCAGATTCGTATCTGAAAGCTTCACTTGGGACATATGTGCACAAAAATTGCTCAAAATTTACGATGAAGCACTGGCAAGTTGAACGTTAACTGATTTTGCCAACCGCCTAAAATCATCCTCATCCATCCACTCAGTCCATAGATAGCAACGGATTCTTTCCTCGCTTAATCCAAGCCGTCTTGCCTCTTGAATGCAGTAACGATAAGCTTCAATTTCTGTAGGTCTGTCGACGTAATCGTATCGAGGATCAAAGAGTTCTTTGCCCTCCCTGAACTGTTTCACATGGCACAACTCATGGATTAGGTCAAGGTAAATGTCAATTTTGTCGCCATTGTTGAGGTAGCCTTTGCTTATCACAAGGTGCCCATCGGAACCATCCACATACATGTAGCCCATTGTCCAGCTGATCTCCACTGTGAGGTGACTTAGAACTTCCTCGGTTTTTTCACCAAAAATACCTTTTACAGCATCAACTTTCTCGAACCCTTTGAAAAACTCTGTGAAAATAACCTTTTGGTTTCCAACCCCAAGTATGTTAAAGGGGAGTTTCCTGAACAACCGCAAAATTCTAAACATCGTATATTCTAAAGCCGTCAAAGTGCAAATCTGCTCCTACTTGAAAGCGGGAAGGTACTCAAGCCTCATTCCTCGATGCGCAAGATCGGGAAGATCTTCTACGCTTCCGATGCTGGCGTCTATGTTGCGGTGGATTGGATGGCTCCATATGCCTTCGGGTGCGAGGTTAAACTGCAAAGGAACATCCACTTTGATGTTGTATTTTTCAGTTAAATTCTTGATTAATCGTCCTTCCCGACAAGCTACGCGACCTGAACGATAACTTTGAAGAAGCTGCGGAGCTGCAAATGCGCCTACGCCATGCCAAACTGTCGCGTCCTCTGGGGAACCAATCGAGTATAGGAAGAACTGGGGCGAAGAAGGAGTTTCATTATAACTGTAGTCAGAGAGTTTTTCGCCTGTTACTGTAAAGCTGTCATCGCATACTGCTACGGCTATGTCTTCGGGATCCATGGCGTTAGGGTAAAGTGGGGTGGTTTTGTATTTGACGGTTGCATCAAGCAGTTTTCCGTTTTCGAAATGTAGTTTGCCTCGTGCTGCACGTTTGGAGCCAAAGCCTTTGTTAGAATGCGGCACTGTCAGTAGTGTTGTTCGGTTTTTCATACTGCGCCCCATGCAAGTGTAAGCCTCCTCAATGGAAGCGTAATCACAGTTGCTTTCTCGAATTATGTAATGGAGCAAGCCATCTTTGTTCTCTGTCTTCAGGGTTGAAAGCGGCATACGCAACGTGTAGAGGGAGAGGTCCATACCGAAGAACTCTGAAAGTTCTTTTAATTGGGAATATTTGATTGAATCAACAAAATCAAGATATGAGCCATTGCTTGCCTGGAGACTCTCTGTAATTAGCGTGGCTTCTTTTTGGGAAATTAATGTGCCATCGTATTTTTTGAGGTATGCTTCATCGATTTTCAGCTGGTCAGTTTTAACGTTGGCAGCGGGAAAAGCGCTCTGACCACTATCTACGATTGATTGCTTGAGCGGATTCATGGAATAACGGTCAGCCTCCACATCATCCGTGTTCAGGAGAAAAGGAACGATGTGTCCTTGGGTGGGTTTCTTAAGCAACTCTATAAGCGCAACTACGTCGCCGTCGTCGAACTGATGCAACCCACGTTCGAAGAAGTAGTTAGCGCATGTTTCAAGCAAACGGGTCCCGACGATTCCTTGAACTTCCTCAACAGTCAGCTGCGGATTAGTATATTCAACCGAGCCGCGCAAGTAGAATCGTTCATCGGAAAAGGGAAAAGAAACTTTTTTGCCGTTAACATAACGAAACAACGTAACTTTGCGGTTGCTGTTCTGCCCCTTCAAAGCCGCGGCGCCTTCAACCAGAACTTTCACCGTTGAAAAAGAAGTCTTCAAGAAATCTTCAAGCAAAAGCCTACAATAATCTTCCATAAACTATCCTCTTTCTAAAGATTCAGCCAAGTATATACAATTTCTTGCTGGTTTTTCGCCTAAAAACATCCGGGATACGAAGAATTCTTCTTTGAACCCCAAGCTAGAGAAAAACTCAAAGAGCTGCACTTCTTTTTTAGGAACCACAGCATAGACGCTTTTTCCACCCACTTTGGTTAGAACTGCGTTGATGAGTAAATTTGCAACGTCGTTTCTTGCCACCTGACAGACTAAAGGTCCAATCCAAGCCGTGGTTTCATAAATTGTAGCTGCAACATAACCCACAAGACCGCTGCTATCTGAAATGTAGTAGCTGGCGTTGCCTTCTTCAAGAATTATGGATTCAAGAAGCTTTTTTCGGTCTCCGCCAAAACATTGACTATCCAGCTTGTTTACCGAGGAAAATTGCTGTTTTCCAACGGTGGGTAAAGCTTTAGCTGTGATAGCCCCAAAATCTTCGTTGTGCAAAACGGAGAAATCTTCATCGAACTTGAAGCCCAAACTACCGTAGAAGTGGGTCAGGTGTGGGTAGGCATAAAGTCCAATGGTTTTCACGCCCTTGTCATGCAGATAGTCAACCGCTTGAGTTACAAGGATGCTCCCGGCGCCTCTATGACGGTAGTCCGCTTCTACGATGAGGTTTCCAAACCAACCTACTTTACCATAACTTATACAAGTAGCAATCCCCACCCGTTTTAAACCGTCAAAAAGAACAAAACAACCTTTGGGTTCAAGCGAAGCCATAAATTGAAAATCTTCCGGTGCCATATTCCAGTTCATGGTATTGGCTAACTGAGTTGCAAAATCATGGTCGCTAGCACGCATCGTCTTTACTTCGAACATCTAGTAAAAAGGTAGATTAGTCTAGCAATTAAGGTTGCTTATTAGGGAAAAGTTTTGAACTTACAAGCCATAGCAAGTGCTAAATGTTCGTTGCACATAACCAATTTGATTTGGAGATAAAATACTTGGATAACACTGATGGATTTGTTGACGCCTTGGAAGAAAAAGACTTGGAAGAAGGTAAAATGAAGCGCGTTTCAGTTGAGGGAACACCCGTCTTGTTCATTAAGCAGAAAGGAAAAATTTTTGCAATAGATAACAGGTGTCCACATCAAGGATGCGGTTTCTCAGGCGGAACCCTTGATGGCTTGGTAATTGTTTGCCCATGCCATGACTGGCGCTTCAACTTGGAAACTGGCGAATACGAGGAAGAACCATCCATGAAGCTAAAAATATTTGAATGGAAAGTTCAGTCGGGAAAAATCTGGGTTAAACTTGACGAAGATACAGATGACTCCTAACCAGTGGAGCATAAGATAGCTTCATTTTTAAATTTATAATCCTTACAGAATTCCCAAAAAGCCTCGAAAGTCTTCAGAAGCTGTCTTTTTGGTCTTACCATATAGAGTTTTCTGGGATTTTTTGCCTCTTCAATTTTAACTATTCTAATTAGACTTGCTGATTGAGCTTTCTTAGCAGCGATCGAAGAAATAATACTTACACCTCTACCTTCCGAAACCGCTGTTATCACCGATTCGGTACTTCCGAGCTCCAACACTACCGGCAACTGCTGAGGGTTTATGCTGTTACTTTTGAATAAACCTTCAATTTCTTTTCTTGTTCCAGAAGTCTCTTCACGGTTAATGAACGGGTAAGCAAGAATTTCTTTTAATTTAGATGTTTTATGCTTTGATAACTCGTGGTTGCAGGGTACAATGAGAACTAGTTGTTCCTCGCCAATTTGGAGGAAATCAAATTTTTCCTCAACCCCTTGCAGCGTACCTACTGCCGCAAAATCAGCATCGTTAGCTTGCAGGCTAGTTAAACTGTCCAGGCTGTCCTGAGCTTTTATCTTGAATTTTACGTCCGGATATTTTTTATGGAATCCAGCAATTAAGCTGGGGATTATATGTTCTCCAGGAATAGTGCTTGCGGCGATTTTTATTGTTCCTGACAAACTAAGTTTAGCAGTTGATATTGTTGTTTTTGCGTCCTGAGCTTGTTGGAGGATTTTTTCAGCAGTTTGTTTGATGGTTGCTCCTGCATTAGTGACTTCGACACCGTTTGCAGTGCGCTTGAATAGTTCAGCGTCAAAATATGTTTCCAAAGATGCTATGTGGTGGCTGATTGTGCCTTGGCTGGTTTTGAGTTCTTTGGCTGCCGCTGAGAAGCTACGAGTTCTGGCTACCGTGAGGAAGGTGTTAAGGTAATCGAGTCTTATCGTTTCCATATGCTTTGCGCCTTAATTGTGTGCTTCTAGAATGGTTTTGTTATATGATATTTGCTTTTTGTTTGGAAAAGCCTTAAATTAGTTTTTTTAATAACACCTATCAGGAAAATTGAGGTTGTGGACGGTCTGGTAACATTCACATTAATAATAAATGAAGCTCCATACGGAAAAGAACGTGCAATGTCAGCGTTAAGGTTCGCCGCAACTTGCGACATAGAAGGCCACAAAGTAAAAATCTGGCTTTTCGAAAACGGCGTCTACCTCGCGAAAAAAGGCCAAAAACCTGCCCAAGGCTTAATCAACTACGGCCAAAACCTGGAAAATCTAATTCAAGGCGGCGTCGAAGTGAAGGCTTGTGTAGTCTGCGTTGAAGCGCGTGGCTTGACCCAGGCTGACCTCTTTGATGGGGTAAAAATCGCGACCGTTCATGAACTTGTCGAATGGACAGTTAATAGTGATAAAGTAATAGTGTTCTAGTGACGTTTTTGGAAATTGAAAAGTTGGATGTTAGGGGTCAAATGTGCCCGTTGCCAGTAGCATTTACTAAGCGTAAGTTGGCAAGCATGATTGTGGGGCAGTTGTTGGAGGTTATTGGCGAGGGGGAGTTGGAGTTTGATAATGTTCAGCGTTGGGTCAAGAACAACGGACATGAAGTGGTTGAAGCTGTTAAGTCTGGTGCAGAGTTTAGTGTCGTAATTAAGAAACATTAAGCACACATCAATATTTCTAATATTGTTTATCAAAAATTTTAATAATACGACTTTCCAATAACCTCCCCAATGGCATGTGACTACTATGGCAGAAAACTATGTAGAAATGTGGAAAACCCTGGGGATGGACATAGAAAAACACAACCAACTTCTAAACATCCTAGGACAGTACTACACAGCAGTTTACTTATCACAAAAAAACAGACCAAAAAAAATGGATTACTTTGACTTTGTAGTCTCCGAAATCCATGGGTTAAGAATTAAAGAACTCAACGATCAAAGAATGAAAGGCAAAAAAGTCATCGGTGCATTCTGCATCTACGCACCAGAAGAACTCGCATACGCGGCAGACGCAACGATGGTTGGATTATGTGGAGGCGCGGATTTTTCCGTTCCTGATGCAGAAGCAGTCTTGCCGAGAAATCTTTGCCCCTTAATTAAGTCGTTCTATGGCTTCAGGCTAAACAAAACTTGCCCGTACTTCCAATCAAGCGACCTTGTTGTTGGAGAAACAACCTGTGATGGCAAAAAGAAAGTTTACGAGCTCCTGAACGAGTTAATTCCAACCTATGTTTTGGAAGTTCCACACAAACCAGATACAGAACAAGGCAAAGAATTTTGGTACAAAGAACTTGAAGCCTTCAAAACTAAACTTGAAGAAGTTACAGGGAACAAAATAACTGCTGAAAAACTAAAAGAATCAATTGAACTCATAAACAATAAGCGCAAAGCACTCAAACGACTATCCGACTTACGCCAAAACAACCCATCACCCATCAGCGGTTTAGATGCATTACTCATTTACCAAATCAGCTTCAACGACGACGTAAAACGATTCACCGCAAAAGTCAACGAACTCTGCGACGAACTCGACAAGCGCGTGGCTAAAGGCGAAGGTGTCACAGCTAAAGATGCACCGAAGGTTATGATTTCTGGTTGTCCAATGGCGATTCCTAACTGGAAAGTACACAGCATCGCCCAAGCGGCGGGCGCTTCAGTGATTGTTGAGGAGAGTTGCGTAGGCACACGGTATTTTACCAATTTGGTTGAGCCAAAAGGTGATAACTTGAGTGATTTGCTCCGGGCTATGGTGGAAAAATACAGCCAGATTCCCTGTGCGTGCTTTACACCAAACGATGCACGCATAAAGAGCGTTACTGACTTGGCCAAGCAATTCAAAGTGGAAGGTGTAATCTATTACACGCTGCAAAACTGCCACGATTACAACGTTGAAGGCGTTAAAGTGGATCGTGCGTTGAAGACGTTAGGTTTGCCGATGCTAAAGATTGAAACGGACTATGCAATGGGTGATTCTGAGCAGATAAAAACCAGAATTGAAGCGTTTCTTGAAATCATACAGGCAAAAAGAAAATGACCAACTCTATTTTTTCCCTTTTTTTAGATTTGAATATTTTTATACCTTTAATTCCCATGTGCTCTTGGGAATAATGTCGACAGTTGGAGGCAAACTAAATTTGAATTACAGATTGACAAAAGCTGTTCCAGTTCACGGTTGCAGTTGCAAACTCCCGCAGTACCAGTTAGGTGGATTGCTCGATAAGGCAGGTTTAACAGAGACTTTTAGTGAGGATATATTGGCTGGACCATGGGAAAACTCCAGCGTTGTAAAAATTACCAGCAACCTTGCGGTTCTCAATACACTTGATTTTTTCACACCCATTGTTGATGAACCAGAAATTCAAGGCAGAATCGCCGGTAGCAACGTGACAAGCGATATCTACGCTTTAGCCGTAACAGACATTGTCAGTGTTTTGTCGATCATGGCATTTCCTGAGAATATGCCCGACGAGTTGGCTGTTGGGATGCTTAAGGGGTTTGGTGATTTCTGCCGCGAAATGGGGGCACCCGTAGTTGGTGGGCACACGATTCGGAATCCTTGGCCAATCATTGGTGGTGCAGCAACGGGTGTTAGTGAAATAAGGAAAATTATTTACACTAAGGGTGCACAGGTTGGTGATAGGCTGTTTTTGACTAAGCCGCTTGGGATTGCGCCTGCGATGGCTGCTTACCGCTTACGTAAGGAAGAGGAAGGCAGAGAACTTCTCAAAGAGGTACCAGAGGATTTGGTTGAGACGGCTGTCGCTGAAGCCATTGAAGGAATGATTACCTCAAACAAACCTGTCGCCGAAGCTATGCAGAAAGTACCTGTGCACGCAGCCACAGACGTGACGGGTTTCGGATTGAAAGGCCACGCTGGTAACATGGCGGTTCTGAGCAATGTCGATATCGTTATTGATCAATTGGCGGTTATTCGTGGTACGCCTATATTGACAGAAATTTTCGGTTATCCTCTGCTACAGGGTGAAGCAAAGGAAACGGCAGGTGGAATGCTTATTGCAGTTGACAAAGAGAACGTTGATGATTTACTAAGTGAACTAGACAAGCGGAAAGTCAGTCACTTCGAAGTCGGGTATGTAACAAAAGGCAAGGGTAACGTTAGTGTGCTCAAGAACGCGAAAGTTTTCGAGGCTTAATGTTTAAGAATAGATGCCTAGTTGACCTGACCTGTTATTGTACCTTAAATGAGTGCAGACTGTTTTTTCCAGTATAATATATATTGACTACAGCTCGTATTAACTTGTTAATACTATCCAAGTAACAGGGAAAAAGTATGGAACGAAAAATCATGTCCTTAGGCAAATCCTCTCTAGTTATATCCCTTCCAAAAGAATGGATGCAACTAAACAACTTGGAAAAAGGCGACTCTGTCTCATTCAACATCCAACGCGACCGCTCATTAGTAGTTCACCCCGCACTCAAAAAATCTGAACCTAAAGAAATTACACTTAGCGTGGGACAAAACGAAGAAGACCTCCTCATAAGCCAAAAGATACTAGGAGCCTTCCTCAACGGTTATTCAGGCATAATTCTAACATCCGATAAGATTTTTTCAGTTACTCAGACAAAGACAATCCGCCGTATGGCAGGAAGACTCTATATGAGAGTTATGGAAGCAGACTCAAAATGCGTCTACATCCAAAGTCTTATGGACGAATCAAAAGCCTCCCTTGAACAGGCAATCCAGCGCATGCATCTTATCTCGTCTTCGATGGTTGAAGGAGCCATTAACTCGCTTCAAAGCGGCGATATTGAACTGGCAAAATCAGTGATGACGCTAGATGAAGATGTAGACCACTTTGCTTTTTTTATCCTAAGAATTCTACGTAACGCCGCCCAAGATCCTATCTTAGCCAATGAATTGCATGTTGACCCCCTTGACTGTATGGACCACCAAATTCTGGTTTACCGAATGGAATACGCTGCAGATTATGCCGCCGACATCGCAAAGCACATTATCATGCTTAACGGTGCGAAACAAAAGATTCCTGCTGACGTCTTGCAGATTATGATTACAACAGGCAAAGAAGTTTTAGACCTCTACACTAAAGGAATTGGGGCTTTCTTCTCGAAGGATGTGATTGGAGCAGTCGAGATAATGAAGTATCGGCAAAAAATGGACAAAGCCGAAGTTGAAATAGCTACAAAATCCTTCACTGGACAACCAAAGAGCGCGGATTTAGTCTGCGGCATCTGTTCAACACGAGATGATATAAAAAGAATTTGTCATTGCGCTTTTGCCATGGCTGAGATGACGGTAAACCGCGCTTTTAAAGTAGCAAATCCAGATTCAAGCGGCTTAAACGAAGAATAAAAAAGCGAGTTACATCGGTTTAGTTGCTTTGGCAGAATGCATCAATAGCAATTTCTCTTTTTTATTGTTGAGGTAGGTGTTTATGCTTTTAGCAGCTATTTTTCCTGACCCCATTGCGCTAATAACTGTTGATTCGCCTGTAGCTATGTCGCCGCCAGCGTAAACCGCTTCCAAACTGGTTAAGCCCGTCCCTTTATCGACGTCGATTATTCCACCAACTAGTGTTTTTAGCCCTTCAGTTGTGCTTTGAATAATTGGGTTAGGCGTACGTCCAATGGCAACAATAACAATGTCAACATCTACTATGGTTTCTGAACTTTTGATTGGAACAGGTTTGCTTCTGCCCGTCGCGTCTGGCTCTGTTAGTTTCATCGTTACATATTCCATTGCTTTAACTTGTCCATGATCATCAGCTATGAACTTTGTTGGTGCAGCAAGGAACTTGAATTGTATTCCCTCTTCCTCAGCGTTGCTAATTTCTTCCTCTCTAGCTGGCATTTCTTCACGAGAGCGTCGATAAACAATCGAAACGCTTTCCGCGCCTAACCGTATTGCACAGCGTGCAGAATCCAACGCTACGTTGCCGCCGCCGATGACTACCACTTTCTTGCCCATGTGGATAGGTGTTTTGGATTTTGGAAACTGATAGGACTTCATAAGATTGACGCGTATTAAAAACTCGTTAGCTGAGTAAATTCCACAGAGGTTTTCGCCAGATATACCCATAAACTTCGGCAAACCAGCGCCTGTGCCCACAAAGATTGCATCAAAACCCTGTGCTAACAACTCGGGAATAGTATAGAGTCTACCTATCAAAGAATCGGTCTGCAATTCCACACCTAACCGTTTTATGTAATCAACTTCTGCTTGAACAATGCGTTTGGGCAATCTAAACTCTGGAATACCATAAACCAATACGCCTCCTGCAAGATGAAGAGCCTCAAAAATAACCACATGATACCCCAATTTGGCCAAGTCCGCTGCTACGGTTAACCCTGCTGGACCCGCACCCACCACAGCTACTTTTCTACCGTTCCACGCCTCAGCCAGTTTAGCCACCATGCCTTTCTCGTGTTCAAGGTCAGCGACAAACCGTTCAAGCCGTCCAACCGAGATTGATTCGCCTTTTCTGCCCATTATACAGTTTTTTTGGCATTGTTCTTCCTGAGGGCAAACTCGCCCACATATGGCGGGAAGACTGTTTTTCTCTTTAATTTTTGAGATGGCTTCCTGATATTTTCTTTCTTTGATACAGGAAATAAACGCAGGGATGTTAACGCCTACTGGGCAACCGCCAACACAATTGGGGTTTGGACAGTTTAAGCATCTGGAAGCTTCAGCTATTGCTTGCTCTTCCGTGTAACCTAAAACAACTTCCCCGAAATTCTTTACTCGTGCGGAAGGTTCTTGTTTTGCTGCTTCAATTGCCCTAAACCTATTATGAGGTCTAGCTTCCTCTTTTACTGACCGTGACACTGACAAGTACCTCCGGGTTTTTGAACTGTCAAAATATGTTTTTCCTCCGTACAGTAACTTTTTAGCCGCTGCATTAACTCTTTGAAGTTAACTTGGTGAGCGTCAAACTCGGGACCGTCTACACATGCAAACTTAACTTTGTCTCCGATGGTGACTCGGCAGGCTCCGCACATGCCCATACCGTCAACCATTATTGGGTTGAGGCTGGCGATTGTTTTTAAGCCGTATTGACGGGTAATGTCTGCTATTACACTCATCATTATTGGGGGTCCGATTGCGAAAACTATATCAAAGTTGTAGTTTTTAGCGATTAACGACTTCAAAATGTCGCTTACGAATCCTTTTTGACCCTTTGAGCCGTCATCTGATGTGAAAAATACTTCATCAGAGACCACTCTCATTTCATCTTCTAATATGAATAGTTCTTTGGTTCTTGCACCCATTATGGATATGACCTTGTTTCCAGCTTCCTTAAGCGCTTTAGCAACTGGATAAGCTACTGCTGTGCCGAGTCCTCCACATACGACGGCAGCAACCCCAAAATTTTTAATTTCACTTGGGTTTCCTAAAGGACCTGCTACGTTCAGGATTTTTTCTCCTACTTGGAGAGACCCCAGTTCGGTTGTTGAGTACCCTATTTCTTGGAATATATTTGTGATTGTGCCTTGCTTTTTATCCCAGGATGATAGGGTTAGGGGTATTCGTTCGCTGTCCGAGTGTACTTTTAGTATTACGAATTGTCCTGCTTTGGCTTTTGCTGCTATGATAGGGGCGTAGAGGGTAATTTTTTTGGTCACAGGGTTGACTTGTTGTTTTTCCACTATGGTTCCTTGGGTTTTGTCTATTTCTTTAATGTGCTTTAGCAACTTTTTGCTGCCTCCCCCAAACTTACGCAGTATGTATTGGCATGTGTCGTATATACTGTATATACTATTAAAAGCTTGTGCGTTATGTCCACATAAACACAACGTAAAACAAACAAGCACAAAAACCCAAACGAACACTATACTTAATTCCCCACACTCCATTAAATGAAACGATTAACATGCCAACCCTCCGATATGAAACCAAACTTTGGATGGTAAACAAAAAAGGTGAATCCGTCTTTGGAAATGGCCTAGCAGAACTAATAGAAGAAATAGACAGCCACCACTCCATCTTGGAAGCTGCCAACCAATTAGAGATGTCCTATCGGTATGCCTTGCATAGGCTAACTTTAGCTGAGGAGCGTTTGAGTGAACCGCTTGTTACGCGAGTTCGTGGCGGTGCAAAGGGCGGCGGTTCTTCGCAGGTTACAGATTTTGGCAGGAATTTGGTTAAGCGGTATCGTAACGCTCAAGCAGAGCTTGATTGTATTTTAAAAAAGTTGCCTTGAGTCAAGCAGCTTAGTTTTTGTTCGAAAATTTTTGGAACAGCATCTTGATGGTATTTTTTGTTTTTCTTGATGGTTGGTTGTTTTTGTTTGAGAAATGTTTATACATTTCGATATTACTGACTGATAACATCGAAAAGGGTTTAAATGATTAACAAATTCATCGCCACAGCATTGGTAATAATCATAGTCTTAGCTTCAGCAGCAGGCTATCTCCTATACAACGGAACATCCTCCCCAAACACTACGACTACACCAACGCCCACACCTTCACCGTCACCAACAGTTTCCCCAACACCTACACCGAAACCCTCACCAACGATAAAAACGACAGTAAGACCCACAGCCTCACCAACACCTGTTATAACATCTGCTCCTACAGCTTCACCAAGCCCAACACCAGTACCAAAAGATCTTAGAGTGGACATAGCATCAAGCTTAGTCCATGTCGTAGCCAACATGACACAAGCATTCGAACAAGCAAACAACTGCAACCTAATAATCAACTCTGACTCATCAAGCGCACTCTACACCCAAATCACCTCAGGCGCGCCGTGCGACGTTTTCATGTCCGCAGACCAAAAATGGACGAAACAACTAAGCACGGCAGGACTCCTCTACGGCGACAGCAACTACGTGAACTTCACCACAAACAGCCTCTCTGTGATAATTGCGCAGGGTAATCCCAAAGCCATAACATCGCTTGCAGATTTAGCTAAGTCTGGAGTAAAATTGGTGTTCGCTGACCCGATGATTCCTTCAGGTTCTTACACCAATACAACATGCTGGAAAATCGATCAAACATGGGGCAAAGTAGGCAACGCGGCATATGTCATTAACGGCTCTTACATAAACTACAACGCCACCGTGCATGCAAACGTAGTTAACTACCAATTAACCGTTGAACAAGTCGTAGGAGCAGTATCGCTTAACGTAGGCACCGCCGACGCAGGCATCGTGTTTGTCTCTGACGCAGTCTGGGGTAACATGACAAGCGCCCAAGTGCAGTTCATGCCAATCCCAGCAGACGTAAACACCAAAGGCACATACGGCATAGGCGTCGTTCAGCAAACAACTCAATCAGCATTAGCCCAAAAATTCATGGATTACTGGTCCAGCATCCAAGGACAAACGTTACTAACGCAATTCGGTTTCAACTCGTAAAAGTGAATATTAAGCACCTATTCACCATTTTTTAAATAATCAAACGGTAAAAAACGATGAAGCATAAAATCAGCAATTCGCTTTCGAACAAAATCATATTGGTGATTCTGGGTCTCATCGTTTTAACATACTTTCTTTTTGTAGCCTTACCAATCCTGGCGGTTTTTTTAAGAATCGAGCCAGGTCAAATTAGCTCTCAACTACAAGATTCACAAATCATAGATACGGTTAAACTCAGCTTATTCACCTCAGCAATTGCCACCCTAATCGTCTTTATCTTGGCGGTTCCTACCGCCTATTTTATGGCGACAAGAAAATTTCCTGGCAAAGCAATTATTGACACCGTAATCGATTTGCCCTTTGTTCTTCCGCCGGCTGTTGCTGGTGTTGCCTTGCTCTTGGCTTTCGCGCCAAAAGGACTCTTAGGTCCGTTGCTGAACATGTTTGGGTTTGTTATACCAGGCTACACAATCGCAGTTATAATCGCTGAAGTCTTTGTGGCATCGCCGTTCCTGTTGAGGGCAGCGAAAACTGGGTTTGAAAACATGGACCGCGACGTAATTAACAGCGCTAAAATCTTATCAGAGTCACGTCTGCGGGTTTTCTTCACAGTTTCTTTACCGCTAACTATACGCGCAATCATCACTGGAACTATGATGACTTGGGCACGTGCAATGGGCGAGTTTGGTGCAACACTCATGTTTGCGGGAAACCTACAGGGAGTAACTCAGACGATGCCCTTGGCAATTTACACGCTATTGTATTCAGATCACCCTTTTGCCGGAATCATGTTATCTATCATTTTAATCGTAATAGCCTTCAGCATCCTCATAATCATCAAGCTGCTTGAACAGAAAAGGTTCGGGAACAAAAAATGATAAAAATCGAAGCAGTCTCCAAATCATTCGGCGAAAAAAAAGTGATTAAAAACCTCAACCTTGAAGTTAAAACCAATGAAATCCTAACCTTACTTGGACCCAATGGATGCGGAAAAACAACCCTCCTAAACATCCTCTCAGGATTAATCAAACCAGACCAAGGCAACATCTACATAAATAACGTCTTAGTTAACGGAAAAAGCGACTCCAAAAAAGTCTGCCTCAACCCCTCCGAACGGAAAGTCGGCTACGTCTTCCAAACTACCTCCCTTTTTCCCCACATGCGAGTTCAAGATAATGTAGCCTACGGATTGAAGGCAATGCATTTACCAAAGCAAGAAGTGAAAAAAAGAACTGAGAAACTGCTTGATTTTGTGGGGCTTCGTGATTATGCAAGGTTCTATCCGCATCAACTCAGTGGTGGACAAAAGCAACGTACGGCACTTGCGAGGTCGCTGGCTACAGAGCCGCAGGTACTGCTTTTAGATGAACCAGTCTCCGCGGTTGATCCACAGCTGAGGGAGTCATTTAGGCTGGAGCTCAAGAATTATTTGCAGAAATTAAAAATTACAGTTGTATACGTTACTCATAATTTATCTGAAGCATTCATCATGTCAGACCGAATAGCAGTAATGGGCAACGGACACATAGAACAGATTGGATGCGGAGCAGACCTTTTTGATAAACCCAATTCAGGGTATGTTGCAAAGTTTCTCGGAGTTAACTCCTTCAAGGGCAAAGCTGTTGAAATAAATTCTGGGTTAATGGAAATTGAAACAAACGGCATAATATTATTAGCGCCTTCAGCCCCCAACTTAATCGGCAAAAACATCATTGCTACAATAAAACCCGAAAACATAACCCTCTCAAAATCAGCCGACCCGATTTCCAATGGCACAGCGACCAACTCAGTTGAGGGAACAATAGCTGAGATGGTTCAAATGCGATCAACTGCCCAAGTAACTGTTGATGTTGGTTTTCTGTTGAAAGCGAGGCTTCCTTTAGGCTTCATTAAAAATTTGGGTCTTACTATTGGCGAAAAAATACAAGTAAACTTCAATGCTGATTCTTTAAACGTCTTTGCAGATGATAATAATGAATAAAGGTTGGGATAATCAATAAGAGCTGAAATGTTGGAATCCAAAGTGGAGTGTGCAAATATATGGTTTTAGTTGTCGCCGCTGTTGGCAGGAGCGGGTCTGGAAAAACAGTTACCTTAGAGTATTTAATTTCTAAGCTTTCGGCTGAGGGCTACCAGATTGGCTCAATAAAGCATGTGCATCACAAGGGTTTTACAATGGATAAGGAAGGATCCAATACCTGGCGTTACGCAAAAGCAGGCGCCAAGAGTCATCGTTGCCATTTCGCCTGAAGAGGTAGCAATAATTAAGAAGACTGAGATGTCGCTTGACGACTTAGACAAAATGACCGCCCTTTTGGAAGGGGAGAAATTGGATATTGTTTTCATCGAAGGTTTCCACAGTTTAATCGGCAAAAGAAAAGATGTTCCAAAGATTATCACTGCCAAAGACCAAGAGGGATTAAAAGAGACCTTGGAGGGAACGGTGGAGCCGATTTTAGCGGTCGCAGGTATAGTTGCCAAAACCCTTGAAACCCCGACCTACCAAAAAATCCCCGTCATCAAAGTTCCTGAGGAAGGACAACGGCTTGTGGAACTGGTTAAAGCGCAATTAAAAAAGAAAAATTCTGATTGAGGGAAACATTATGGTTAAGCGAGCTGCGTTGATTTTGGCAGGGGGAAGAGCCCGCAGATTCCAAACTATAGATAAAACATGGCAGGATAAAGCCCTCGCTGAACTGGATGGAAAGCCCCTCTTAATCCACGCAATCCAAAACGTTCAGGACGTGGTGGATGACGTTGTTGTATGCGTGAATGATGAGGAACGCAGAGCAAAGTACGAACAAACGCTAAAAAAATATGCCTTAACGAACATTAAGATTGTTGTTGACGAAAAAATCAGTCACATCAGCGGTCCAAACGTTGCAATCATGTCGGGTCTGAAAGCGGTTGAAGCAGATTTCTGCTTTACTTTGCCCTGTGATATGCCCTTTCTGCAGCCCAAAGTAGCTGAGTACATGTTCAATCAGGCAGAGGGTTTTGAGGTGGCTGTTCCGATGTGGCCAAACGGCAGGCTTGAAACCCTGATGATGGTGCTAGAACGCGCAAGCGCCTTGGAAATTACAGAGACTCTTTGTGCATCTTAAGCGTCCACGCTCAGACGACATTCCAAGAGGTGCCAGCAAAACCTACTTGTTTCTCCAGTAAACGACATAAAAACCCTCGACCCCGAACTTAGAAGCTTCATCAACATAAACTCCAAAGAGGACCTAAATCGGCTGCAAACCCGCCACTCCCATGGGCTAGTCACGGAAAACGTGCAGCTAAACTTGGGCACGTTGTCGATTTCTGATTTGCGTCTTATCAGAGAAGGAGCTAAAATGTTCCAGGGAGGCAAGGTTTTGGATGCACAGAGAATATTTGCATTTTGTGCGAGCAACTTTGAGGTTTGTGATTCGTTTTTTTGGGCTGCTTTAGCTAAGGAAAACTTGGGGGAGGCTTTGTTAACTCTGTCACACAAACAATCGGAATCCGAATCGGGCGCTTTATTGGATTCTGAAGGGAAAAATGCATACATGAGCGCGGCAAACAACTATCGCATCGAAGCCAAAACTTACGAAAACAACCGTTGCCTCCTCTTGGAGGAGCGGGCGTTAGCTGATAAGGCATGGTGTGAATCATGGGTTATGGGGAAAGCTGCACATGTTCACCGTTGGCCCTCGAAAGTATCTAACTAATGAGTTGAGACAGTTCAAGTTTGCCAAACAAGTAAACTTCGACTTTGCTGCCCTTTGCCAATTTGGTGTGGGGTTGCACGATTGTGAACCCGTTTGATTTAACGATAGTTGTCAGGGCGCTTGAGCCACCTTCAACCTGTTCAGCTAAGAGTTTTCCGTCAGACCGTTTTAAATGAGTAAGCTGGAATCGGAATTGTGGACCGGTCTCTAAATCCTGCGCTAACTCAGCAGTCAGTTTAGGAAGCATACCGTCGCCACCTAAGCAGAGATAGTGGCTGATTAAGGGGGCAACAAAAAGGTAGAACCCAGCAATGCATGAACCTATGTGCCCTGGCAACATAACAATTGGCTTGCCGTCCACTATACCAAAACCTGAGATTGCGCCCGGTCGCAGCAGAACACCCTGCACAATTACGCCAGGCTTTCCAAGCGCGTTAACAGCGTCAGGAACAAAGTCTTTGACTCCAACCGACGATCCGCCAATTGTAACAACAACATCCGAGTCAGTGAGAGCTTCAGTAATTTTCTCAGTCACTTTTTCCATAGAATCTGACATTATTCCAACCATTTCCGCTTGGGCTCCCAATTCGAAAGCTAGACCGGCAACAACAAGGGCGTAGTTGTTTGCGATTTTCTTGGGGGTTTTTTGAGATTGTTTGATTAGTTCGTCTCCGCCGGAAATAACGGCTATTTTGGGTTTTTTGAACACTTCAGCTTCAACAAACCCGATGGATGCAAGCAACCCAACATCTTGGGGTCTGATAATTTGACCTCTCTTGAGAAGCAGATCGCCTTTTTTCATGTCGTCTCCGAGTGGTATTATGCCTTCGCCCGGCTGGATTTCTCGGATAACTTCGATTTGGTCACCGTTTAATCGGGTTTCTTCAACTTTCACTGTAGCGGTTGAGCCTTTAGGGATGGGTGATCCGCATGCAACATAAACGGTTTTACCACGAGTAACTTCGATTGATGTGGGGTAGTCGGCTGGGAACAGTTTACCGACAACTTTGAAGACAGCAGGTTTGGCGGTTGAGGCACCCTTTGTGTCAGATGTGTTGATAGCGTAGCCGTCAATGAAGGTTTTATCGTAATCAGGAATGTTAATGCTCGAAATGGCTTCTTGCGCCAAGACCCTGCCCACAGCATCCTGCAACGATACCTTTTCACGTGGCATTATGTTTGAGCGTATTGCCTCAAGGAGTCGTTTTTGTGCATCCATCGGATTGGCGCGTTTTGGTAAACGTTTAATGTCAGGTCTATTCATTTCGGGCACCTACAGAATTATCCTTTCGGCTCCAGTGTAAACGTTCATGCGTTTCCCACGCACAAACCCGACCAGAGCAATGTTGGCTTTCTCCGCCGACGAAATCCCCGAATTGAGGACTGCTGCCACAGAAGCCACAATGGGCAAGCCAACTTTTGCTGCCTTGTAAATCATATCTCCCGGAACGCGCCCAGTTATTATCATGAAGCATTCGCTGAAATTCACTTTGCTGAGTGATGCGGCTCCTATGACTTTGTCAACTGTATTGTGCCGCCCCACATCTTCGGAGAAAGCCACTATTGTGCCGTCTGCTTTGAAGATGGCTGAGTCATGGAGTCCGCCGGTTTCTTTGAAGCCTTTGGCAAGGGTATTAATTTGATTAATGGCGTCGAATATTGTTTGGGCTTTAATTGTGAGCGTGGATTTTACTTTGGAAATTTTTTCGTCATGTTGGTAGGCTGAGGTGCTGGCTTTGATCAACGGAATAATGCGGGTGCTTCGACGCGAGTTTTTCATACGTTCATCCAAGTCAACGGTTGCCTTTAGCTTGATTTGGCAGCTAATCTGAGGTTCGTTGGAGGTTAACTCTTGAATTTCATCTACTGACCTCAAAATATCCTCAGAGAGCAAGTAACCAACCGCAAGTTCCTTGAATTGCGACGGTGAACACCAAATAATGAACGAATAGGCTGTGTTTAAGGTGATTTGGAGAGGAACCTCTTCTGCAACGCAATCCTTAGTTTTTTCTGCTTTTCCCGTCGATAAGTCAAGCCTAGTCATGTCAACTTGACGCATAACATTCACTCTTGCTTGTTGATTTTGAATCAGCCGTATTCATAAGGTATTCGGCTTCGTTAGCACCGACAAATCATATTAGTTTAGCGTAAAAATGAGACAAAAGTGGATAAAAGCCCAAACAATAAATTTAGAGGTATTTTTCGTAGAACTTCATTTGAGGGTTATTAGCTTTAGAAACGAAAATTTTGCCTGTGCCGTGTTCTGCTAAGTCGCCTAGAAACACATAGAATGGCCCCACCGCTGAGGTTGTATCGTCGATTTTGACCTTGGGTTTTACGCTGTCGATTGTGAAGGTTGGCATTACCTCTTCAACTGTGCCGGTGATGACGATTTTGCCGCCAGTCATACATGCACCAGGGCGGATATCAACTTCCTTATCGACCAAGATTACCCCGTCACTCATATGATAACCAAGGAACCTGCCTGCTCCGCCCTTGATTTTGAGTACGCCGCCGTGCAGGTAGCATCCGGAGTCGCTTCCTACTTTGCCGTCTATAATTATCATGCCGCCTTTCATTCCGGTACTTGTGCCACGGTATGGGGAAGCTAAGTAGTCGCCTGCGTCGCCGTGAACTTCGATTAAACCGCCTTTCATGTCGTTCCCTGACCAGCCGCCTATGTTGCCGTTTACCGTGATTTTGCCGCCTGCCATTTTTTCGCCTGTGTGCATTCCTACGTCGCCGTTGACAAGGATTTCGCCAGTTTTCATTGCTGAGCCGATGCGCTTGACTTTCCCTACGTCGCCGTTTATGGTGATGTAGGGTGTTTCAAGGTTGTCTTCTTGGATTTCGAAGAGGTCACCGAGTTTTAAGTTGCGGTTTCCTTCGGTAACGGGTAGGTTTGCTATTTCAGCTGTGTCTTTGCCCTTGAAAACGTCTGGGCTGATGCAAGCTGCTTGAACAGGGACCTCAAATTTTCTCTTGGGAATTAAGACGATCATTTTAGACACTGGCCTCGATGGTTAATTTTTCTGGGACCCTCAAGTAATGGTCAAACACTGGATAATTGTCGTATTCGACTGTCCAATACTGTTTGAATTTGCGTCGCATTTCCTCGTCGATTACGCAGGGGTTTTTGGTTTGGACATCAAGCCACATAGTTCTGCCTGGCGTACTGTTGTTTACGACTTCGCCGTCTTTCACAACGATTTTGCCGTCTTTGATTGTGTATGCTGCGTGTTTGAAGGCTTTGCGTGCAATCTTGAATTGTTTGGCTATGTCGAGTTTTTCAGGGTTAATGTTATAGATTGCAACATCTGCATCTGCACCAACGCCAAGATGACCTTTGTTTGAAAGCCCTAGAGCTTTTGCTTGGCCCGCCCGAGTCATAATAGCTATTTCGTAGAGTGACATTTCACGATCTATTGTTGGTAGCAGACTCTTTTTCTGGGCTTTCTTGTTACAATGTTTCAAGGTTGCTTCGCGTGCTTTCTTGCTGTAGAGCCATGCGAGAACTCTTGGATATGCAAAGAAGGGTCCACCGTTGGGGTGGTCGGTTGTCATGAACATTTTCCAAGGGTCCTTGATGAGTAGAGCTAATTCCAGTCCGATGGACCATTGTAATGCGTTTACGGGGCTGTTTTTCTTGTAGTGGAAGGGTATTATTCCGCCGCTAGTTTCGGTTTCAATGTCGCTGTTAACCCATTTGTTGTGGCCGCCTAACTCGTAGAGTGAAAACTCGAAGGGTCCGTCAGCAGTCATGGTTGTGGTGTCTGTAAATATGACTTGACCCATGTCAAAGGTCATGTGGTTGTGGGCGTTAATGTAATTTGAAATTTCTTCTGATGCTGAATTAAAGTGTGCCCAGCTGTCTCCTGCGAAGCTCGCGAACTGTAAGTGAGTAATGTGACCAACGGGTTTGCCGTTGTAAGGTACGCTTTCTAACGCCTTCATTGTATCAAGTGTGGTAGTGTAGTTGCCGGGTAATCCAAGGTTGTTAGTGTGAAGATGTATAGAATGAGGTAGGTTGAGTAGTGCGTTGACTTTGGCTAAGCCACATATTATTTCGCGTGGGGTGATGCAGAAGTTGGCTACTTGATCGTCGATGCTGTGGACGTTGTGTCCGAAACCCCAAGATTCCAAGCCTCCCGGGTTAACGATTTTTATTGCATATCCCTTGGTTATATCCAGCATCCAAGCGACATGTTTAGCGCATTCTTCAACTTTGCCTTTAGATAAGTTTTCTAACACAAACCACCAGTCGCCCAAAAGCGGATAAGTAGCTTTGTCAAGCAAGGGTATGTCATTTAATTCTTCATGAGTATGTTTAGCTTGCAGTGGCGCCATTGATGGATTCATAACGGTTGTATATCCCATACGAGAATAACGGTAACCAGTAGTGAAAGTGGAAGGAATTGAGTAGCCAGTGCCACTGCGAGTCATTACTGTTTTGCGCTCTACATCTTTAACATGGTCATCAGGACGAATTACTCTGCCGGTGTTTACTTCTCCACCTGCAATGTGCGTATGAATGTCAACGCCACCCGGCATTACAGTTAATCCTGAGGCATCAATTACTTGGGCTTTGCTTCCCACTTTGTGGACGATTTTACCGTCTTTAATGGCTATATCCATTTTTTCCCCGTTAATCTTGTTAATGGGGTCAAAGACGAAGCCGTTTTTTATTAGTAACTCTGTCATTTAAGCGACCTCCGCTTTTTTTGTTTTCTTTCTTTGTTTAATTTCAATCCGAGGTGCCAGTTTGTTGCGAGCTTTAAGTTCGGTTTTAGTTTCTGTTTCTGGATTTTTGGCTTTGATTGCTCGAACTTCGTCTAGTATTTTCTTTAATAGTTCTTCGTCGTTTAGAACGCCCTTTGGTGGCTCAACAACTTTGCGGAGCATTATTGGCACCAGATCCATTCGGTAAGCGGTGCCCTCGTATTCTATACCGCACCACTGAGTTGGAAACACTACATCGCCAAGCCTTGAGATAGCATTCATGTCTGGGTTGATGGTGATTATTGGGTGCTTCATCATATTTTGCATTGATGCCTTAGGAAAGTTTGCACCTGGATCTGATGAAATAACTAGTGTCGCATCGTTGTCGCCGCGTCTGAGCAAATCAACTGCTGTGTATTCTCCAGGGTTGTATTGTGGATAGCCTTGTGAAAAATCAATTGCGTATGGATAGCCTGTTTGCCAAGCGAAAACCACGTTTGCGCCCGTAACGTTGAAATGCCCACGCATAGGCGAAATAACAAACTTGGTTCTTCTGTTAAGGTCACGTGTTAGTGCGATTGCTATTTCAATGTTTCTGAATCTGCCTGCGCTTTGAGTTAAGCCAAGACCAAAAAAGATGACACCGAAATTGCAGTTTACCATTGCGTCAGTTACTTCTTTAAGGTATTCAACTGGAACACCACCAACCTTGTCAACATCAAGTTCTTGGTCAGCCACTAAACATCTCATGGAGTCTATTATTTCATAATCTTTGTTTGGTTCTACCTGAAGGAAATAATCTGCTGCCTCGGCAGTTATGGTTTTTCTGACATCAACAACAATCAGTTTTCGCCCATCTTTCTGCATTGTTTGAGGCGGAGCGTTGGGAGCATCGATAGCACATACCTTTGGACGAAATGTAGGAATAGTGCTGCCCATTATTAGTTTTGAAGCAGCTTCCACCTTTTTCATGCCTGCCTCACCCTTCAACTTTTGCATGTAATTTTTCCATTCGCTCCCTTCAAATCGACCGTCAGTAAAACTTGTGTATCTTTCAAGATGTCTTGGGTGTGAAGCCCATGGGTCGCATGCCCAGTAGATTACCAAGTCTGCACGGTGTCTGATTTGCCCAAGAGTGCATGAAGGGATACCGATTTCTTGTTCAGCCATAACTGATGGTCCGTGGCAAACGCTACAGCAGTTGTCCAATGCTGAGCCTAATTCTTCCGCTAATTCGACACCAACTCGCTGCGCTTCGCTGGTTGAGCTGCTCCAGCCGAATAGAAGCGGATACTTTGCATCGGTGAGAATTTGAGCAGCCTTGTGAACGGCTTCATCCATGGAGACAGGAACTAACTTGCCATCCTTTCTAATCATCGGTTTCAGAATTCTTTCTTCGCTTTTGTACCCGTGAACCATTTTGGCTTCACACTGGGCACAGCCATTCTTCATTTTTACGATTTCGTTATTTTCCACAGTAACTTCTAAGTCGTCACATAAGCAGCCGCATATTGGACAAACAACGGATTTTGTTTCTGTCATGACAATTTACCGTCCATATTCTTTCATTAGAAGCTCATCGAGGGTTAAGACAGCTTCATTTGGGGCAGCTTTAACTTCAACTGGGAACCCCTTAAACATAGGCATACCCATGCCGTAAGTTTCGTCGCCGCATATTGCATTTGCCCATAAACCACAGGGTATAAAAACCATTCCAGGTGTGATTCCGCTTGGAAATTTTACTGCTTTAACGATGACAGAACCATACTTAGAGGTCACCTGAACGTTTGACCCAGTTTTTATACCCAGTTTTAGCATGTCAGACTTATCTATAAAACAGACCGAACTGCTGTCAAAGTATTCTTTGGAGCCTTTCCCCATCTCTTTTCCTACGCCTTGATCAATTGTTCTACCAGTAATTAGAGTAGCACTTAATATTTGCTCTACCATGGTGTAAGACCTTACCATAGAAGTTTATTCAGTTATATTTAAGAGTAAGTTTAAAAAAAATGCAAAATTCACCATTAGCCCAACGTGCTGAAGCGATGCTCCTTATGGTAAAGTTACGGCTTAATGGTTAGTTCTTGATCGGTTGACCTAAGAATAAGAGGTTATTTTAGTTTAGCGTGTTCAGCCGTGAATGCAGCGTTGTATGTTCGTTTTCTCGTTTTTTCATTTTCAGTACATGTGACTTTCCCGCTAAGGGTGACACCTCTTAGACGCCTTAAATCCTTAGCCATATCTGGCTCGGTATCGTCGAACCAACACATCACGTAGTGGTCTGCTGCACCTTCTTTGGTAGTAAGGTAGTCGGCATCACCCATTAACGTAAACGAATCTACAATACTACCAGAATATTTAGAATCCGCCACTTTAGTAAGCGTTAGTTTTTTTGCTTTAACAACCACGAATGGGTCAATTTCAGGGTTAACATCTCGCTCTTTAAAAATACACAAAACAGGTTTATTCCATACAAATTCAGACATGCCGACAAACCTCAAATAGCCTATCTTAGAGCAATTATATAACAATATTGCATGGACAGCGTGCAAAGAAGGTGATTGCTAAATAAAATGCTTAAGCAAATTGCTTAAACAATCCCTTAGTTTTCATATACTACTGCACTTGTTTTAGTGTTATGTGAAAGGTTGCTTGTTGTCCGCCTGGGGGAACCACAAAGAACACTGTGTAGCTTTGCTGGGTTGATGCGCCAAAGGTCTCAATATAAGGTGTGCCTAGGCGTATTTGGCAATCTGTGCTTTGTATGTCGTCAAGTATTAGATATAGGTCGCTTGCTTTGCAAGTATAGTTTGCGCCGCCATTCCAGTAACCCTTGTAGATATAGACATCGGTATAACCATTGGCGCCTCCAGGCATTTTAGTGCAATTAACGGTTAATTGCCAGTTCTGGTTTGCCGCAGTAGTAAAAGGCACATAGATTGTCCCCACTGAGCTGTTTAGAAACCTGAGGCAATCACTTGAGGCACTAACAGTAAAATCCAGTACTCCTGTCGGCTGTTGGTGTGTAGCCATTGCATATTCAGCTAGAAAAACAGCCACGAAGGCGCACAAAACAACGACTGCAATAATAATACCTAAAATTTTCTTATTCATTTGTCTGTCTCCATTTTATTCCGCTTTTTGTTTCGGGCATGTAAAGCCTTCTTATTTAATATCCATGCTAAAGGTGGATGGCTTTATAATTTTTGTGACTTGTAGGGTTTTTTCATCATAAATAAACTGATATCAGGATTAAGCGTTTGCTTTCGAAACTTTAAAAAAGTCTATCGTGCCCTTGTTTAGTCATGAAGAATTCTATTAAGATAGGTTCAGCTTGGGGTATACCTATCGAACTGCACATAACCTTCTTTTTGTTGATCGCTGCAGTTTTTGTCCTGTCACTGCCCACTCAGAAGTTTTACACATTCTTCATCGTGCTTTTCTTATTTATTTTTGTTATTTTCCATGAACTAGCGCATTCCGTAGTCGCGAGACGTTATGGAATTAGAGTTCGAAAAATTATTTTATATCCAATAGGGGGCGTCTCCGAGATCGAAGAAATCCCCGATAATCCGTCTCAGGAGTGGCGGATGGCTGTTGCTGGACCTCTTACGAGTATGGTCATAGGTGTTAGTCTGCTTTCTGTCGGGGTGATATTTTTCCCGCAGCTATTCAAGCTTGCAATATTCGTATCCGTTACGGGAAATTTCATCTTCGACCTTGCCACCCTAAATATCCTCTTGGGCGTTTTCAATTTGATTCCAGCCTTCCCAATGGACGGCGGTAGAGTGTTCAGGGCTTTGCTGGCTGAACGAATGAAGTACTCGGACGCGACCAGATACGCAGTTTATCTGGGCAGAATTTTTGGCATTGTGATGGTTGTTGTAGGCTTCATTTTCCCCAATTACTTCTTGTTGATATTGGTTGGAATTTTTGTTTACATTGGCGCGAGTGAAGAAGCTGAGCAAACCATTGTCTCCACAGCATTAGCGGGTGTACGGGTCAAAAATGTTATGCAGTACGAGTTCGGTTCAGTTAGTCCTGATCAAAGCTTGACGGAGGCTATAGAAGTTATGTTCAAAAACCGGTATCACGATACGTTGGTGGAAAAAGACGGAGTTTTTCAAGGTGTTGTCACATGGGATGAATTGATGAAAGTTAGAGCTGAGGAGCGTAACATCATGAAGGTTATGCAGATGCCGCTGAAGAACATTTCAGTTTTTGATGATGAATCAATTCTTGAAGCTAACAAAATTATGACGCGAGAAAAAATTGATTTAGTTCCAGTAGTTGACAGGGCGATACCCACGAAGGTTGTTGGTGTTTTAACCAGTGAAGCCATTTCGAATGCTTACGAGAAATCAAAAAATCGGTAACTACTTTTTACTACATTCTGCAAAGTAATGATGCATATCAACCGCAGATCCGCAGTGGCAACATAGTAACCCACCTTCGCAACGAAAACAAAGACATCTATCTTCGGCAAGCAAGAAACTTCTACAAAGCAGACTCAGAATAAGGTCAACGGGTGGCAGAAGGCATAGGCATGGCGCTCGCATAAGGCGAAGCCTTAAGAGAGCTCAAGCTCATATTATAAATAACCCAAGTTTGCATTCACTGGTCCAGATATTTTTGGCTAACGTGCGAGGCTAAATTTGGATAGGTGAAAAAAATGAAGATATTTGAGGCTATGGTGTTTAAAAGAGAAATTGGTTCAAGCTGCAGTTTAGATGTAAAGATGCTTGACACTTTAAAAGACGGAATCGTTTTAACTATTGAACAAAACCTGGTTGATAACGGCAATCTTGCATTGATAACCGATTTTGTTAATAAACATAAACTAAGCTTGCTCTTAGACAGCGAGCGCTATTTTATTTCTACCCAGGCGCTTCAACCATCAAGGCTATCTGTATGGGAAAACTAGCTCCTTAACTCCTCAATAATTATTTTGAAGGGAATAAATCTAAAAATAACATAATTATTTGCTTGCGGCATTTATCAGGAAATGAAATGAAAACATAGGCAAAATTCTATGAAAGTTAATTAAACCATTGAACTTCAACTAACTTCAAGTAGCAATATTGTAAGCTACATCGGCAAAGGTCTGGGCAAATGTAAACTAATAATGTTGAAAGCCTTAGCGATGTGTTCTGAGTCGGAACCGAAACACATTATCGATACTTCCTTGATCTTTTGGGGTGCCATATACTTTATCCACAGAACTTTCCATGGACCCAAGTTAAGGCGGAAATCAAAGTTTTCTATAGCAAGAATTGTTGGATATGGGACTTGGAACCTTGGAGAATTATTGAAAGTGGAAGATCCATAGATTTGTTGGTTGGTAAGAACAATTTTTGTATCATTCTTTTGCATTAAGACAAAAGTACCTGGGCGACTAAAACAAACGTTCACAAGCCAAGGACCAAAAGAGTAGAGTCCAGTTTCTTGGTTGCTGTGAAGATTTTTTCCACAAGACTTACAAAATACATCCTGCTGACCTACTTCAACACCACAACCCTGACAAAACATTTTTTCCCTTTCCTCTTCATGCAAGAAAACTTGCTTATTTCAGATATGAACGAAGTTAGAATTAAGATTTTCTAACTATATGTCCATTAAGACCCCAATAATACTAAATCAGCTAATATTCTTCACTTATTGTTTCTTAAAAGAAAAAAAATATTCAATTCTTGGCGAAAGATGACCAAACAAATAACATGAACAATACTTGTTATCAAAATGCGTCAAAGCTAATGCTTTTTTATTTTTTTAAAGAATCCCCTAAATAGCAACATTTTCTATGTGATACCTAAAACTTGGAATTTGAATTCTTTGGAACCTATTTATTAGGATGATACCATCGCCAAATTGCCTCAGCCACTTCTTTTGAGTAGCCACAATCAGGCAGTTTACGGAATACTTGCTCTGATTTCTGATCATTTTGTTGAGGCATAACTACACTTTATTTGGTTTCAATATAAACATTCAGAATTCAAACGTATCGTCGTATATGTGTACAACATAAATACAACACGTTCAATTCAAGAAAACATTAATCACAAATCCTTTCTTTAAATATGAATTCAGTAAACGTAAAGCTTTAGAGATTAATCGTGCTCTCGTAAAATTGGGTTCAGAGGGAATGCATTTGATGGCTCGCCATCACCCTTTGCATCTTCCACAAAACTCTGAACCCCTCGTTTCATATTGCCTTTTAGTAAGAGTTTATGGAAACGTGATCTCGACTTTCAATTCTTGATATAATCTGAGAGGTGAAACACGATTTATATTTCCTATAACATCTAAAGTGTAATAGTGCATGAAGATTGGAAGAAACGCAAGAATACAATCTTGTTTCAAAGTTATGTGCTAATTGTAATCTTTGCAATCTTTCTTACTTGGTTTGTAACTTCAGCAAGCACGTATTTTACTGGGGAACATGCCCTCATTGGGTACCGATCGAAAACACAGGCAATAAGTAAAATTTCAAAGCAGTCTCAATACCTATTCAAAACGCAATAAATGGCCAAAGACAAAACACTTTGATTCTCTAATATCTAAAGACCCAATTATTTTTTGAGAAATTAGAAGATTAAGAAATTGATGTCTAATGAATTGACCAGACTTATAACATACCTCTTCTCGTGCATGTAATTGGGTATAAATGTAAATCCTACTATGGTAAATGTTGGTTGTATCTTGACAAAGAAATGGTTGAAAAGTCAAGTAGATTGGTGGGGCCGGAGGAATTTGAATCCTCGTCTATAGCGCCCGAGGCTACAAGCCTAGACCAAGCTAGCCGACGGCCCCCTTAACAGCCTATTTTTGCAGGGTGTTTTTGGTGAGTTCTTACATTAATGTTGGCATGGCTTTAAACTTTAACGGTTAGAAGGAAGATTAAGGAGGAGTCTCTTCACATTTTTTATCCTTATAGGGTGTGCTTAAAACATCCTTCACACGATTCGTTATTACAGGTCCTAAACCATGCACAGCCTTCTCCCAATCATCCACATTGATCAAGGCATTGAGAGGAGTCTGGTAAGAATCCAAAATAGCCGTTGCTTTTTCCCGCCCAATACTTGGCAAACTAGCGACAAAATACACCTGTGCATCAGAGAGGGTATCACATTTTTTGAAAGCGTGAACCACTGCACTTCTTTTCTCGATAACTTGTTCTTGTCGAGCCGCTGTATATAGAAAATCAACCGTTTCTTTCTGGGAAGCAGTGTTCACTATGGCGATGCCATTTTTGGCAAGGTTAAACATGGCACCCCAGATGGCTGCAGGCGAGATGCTACTATACTTGTAAATAATCGGTAAATAACCTTCCAGCACGATTAGGGATTTGGGGTAAACATCCTTAAGGCGGAAAAGCTGCTCAAACAAATACCTCCTTGTAAGTGTGTAGACGAAGTCGTTGACTGTTTTGCGTTCCACGGCACATTGGTCGGAGAGAATATAGTCACCTTTTTCCAGCAGCTGTGTTTTTACGTTGGCTCCTTTTTCAACAAGACCCGAAGCTATTTTTTTGGCACTACTCGCTTCACGGCTATCCATGATTATAGTGGGTTCTTCACCAAGCTTCTTTTTCTCGCCAATAAATGGAACCAACGTTTCATTGCCAGACATATGGTCAACTCTAAGGTTGCGGTATTGCAAAAGCGATTAATGATGTTTTCGATTAAATAAGGAGCTCTATCAGAAAAAATTCAGGTCTCTTTCCATTTTCTTCAATGTTTCATAGGCTAGTTTTACTTTTACTGCTTTCACCAAATCATATCCCTTAAAAAAATGGCGTAATAAGCGATGCATAAAAGGAAAAAGGAAGAAATTTGGTTTTTAGAGTTTTGTAGACTTTTTGGCTCCGGTTTTTAAAACGACCACTATAACCGCTATGACGGACAACTAACGCGATGGGTATAGCGTAGAGTAACCATTGAGGAAGTGAATCCAGGTAAGTATTAGATAACTGTGCAGCATCGCCCATTGCCATGGTTATTGTGTGTGTGCTATGCGAGTAGGTGAAGGAAATAAGCCATGAATCTGTTTGGGATTCACTGGTGAAGCTTACTTGGTTGCCATCAACGTAGGCTTTAAGCGTTGAAATGTCGCCTAAAATTGTTTTAGGAATGTAGATGTTAACGTAACCCTTTGTCTCTGAAGGTCCTGAGGCGACAAAGCTTAATTCTTTTTCTATCTGGGTCGAAGGTAAACTGCGTGATCGTCGAGTTAGATGTCAAAGTGAATACGTTGTGCTCGGAATCAGGTGTTAGTGCGAGGTTGATGGTTTTGCTTGCTCCATTCATGGTTGAAGTTGCGTCTGAAGTTGCCTTAATCAGGTAGTTTCCAGTTACATCAGGTTGCCAAATAGCTTTGAAACTCCCATCTGACAAGGTATTTACTAGTGTTAGGCTTTCCCAAGCGTTGCCGCCGGTAACGCTATATGAGAGCAGGATGGGTGAACCAGTAACAGGATTGCCGTTGAGGAACAAGTTGCCACTTATTTCAACGTTAGATCCGCTGGGTGAAGTTGTGCTTCTGCAGGTAAGGTCAATTGTTGGTGTAGACAATGAGGGGTTGGGGGTGGTTGTTGGTGCTGGGTTACTAGTTGGGTTAGTCGTGGGTGCAATGGGGGCGGGTGTAGGAGTTGCTGCTGGAATTATGGGAGCTGAAACGTTTACTTTGGTTATCAGCTTCGTTTGGGTGTCTTCTATAGATAAGAAATGTGAGCCGCCGCTGGCGGTTGGAATCGTTACTGTTGTTTGGAAAGAACCTGTTTGGCTAGCAGTAGATGACCCGAGTACTTGGGCAGTTAGCCATTCTTGCCCAGTAACTGTACCCACTACATTAACGCCGTCGAATTTGACATAAACTATGCCGGGATGGAACCATTTGCCAGAAATAAACAAACTATCACCAGGCTTCACGCTTACGTTTGAAGATAAGTCTGTGCCGTTCCCAAAGAGAGAGTAGGCAACTTTGGTTCCGACTTGCTGGAGTCCCCGTGCATATTCTCGATAATCTGCATAAGAATAGGCAACACTATTGACTTGAGTTCTAAACGAAACTGTGGAGGAATAGTTGCTGTCACCGCTGTATGAGTACTGTCGTAGGTCAGGCATTTCGGTACTGAAAGATATTTGACCTGAAGCATCAGAGGATGCAGTAGTCCAGTAGTTCCATGTCGAAAAGACCGGGTCTAAATAGTAAACGTCAACTGCCGATGAAACTGGATAACTTGAACCGCTAAATTGGACCGTGGCACCTCCGGGACCGAAAGCTGGGGAGAGCTGTAGTGATGCGGTGGATATGAAGATTTTAACTATTACTCTGGTTTGGGAGTCTTCAATGGCTATGTAGTGTTCGCCTGCGTTAGCGTGTGGAATCGTTACGTAAGTGCTGAAAAAGCCAGTTCCATTGGTTGCAGTAGTGCCGATTATGGTTGCGTTTAACCATTCGCTACTAGAAACGGTTCCGACGACGTTAACCCCGTCCCATCGAATGTAGATTGGACCTGGATGGAACCAGTTGCCTGAAACTGCTATAGTATCATCCACCATTGCACGAACGTTTGAAATCAGGTTTGTACCATTGCCGTAAAGTCCATAAGCAGTAGAGTTTCCGACTGTTTTAAGGCCCCTTTTATACTCATCATAGTTAGCGAAACTGATTATTGAGCCACTAGCAACTTGTGCTCGGTAGGAAATAGAAGTGTATGTTTCAGGTGCATCATATGTTCCGATGGACTGTTTTAGATCTGGCGCTTCTGAAGTAACGCTTATTTGACCTGACATGCTAGCGTTAACTGAGGTCAATATTTTCCAACCGAAAACGGGGTCATTATACAGAATTTGAACGTTAGATCCTGCGGGCCACCCTGACCCAGTAAAAGTAATTGGTAATCCGCCTGGTCCTGAGGAAGGCGAAACGTTTAGAGTTGAATTATAAGCCACTGGGTTTATTGTGAGATAGGTATCAGTTTTTGCAACTAAGCCTATTTGGTCGACTGCTTTGATATAATAGTTTCCAAGAGCAGAAGTTGAGGGTATGGAACCGTTAATCCAGTTGTTTCCTGAAATCCAAGTCCCATATTCCCCTGAATATGTTTTAATAGTAGCTACATTGGCTACATCATAAACAGAAAATGTTGGTGTGTAAACTAAGCCGGAACCTATTTCCGAAGAACTATCCTGCGTCAAGAAGAGATAGAAATTCTCGCTAATCCAGCTTACTCCGCCAAGATAAAGGTTTAAGTTGCCTCCAGCTTGGACCTGTTGTCCAGGTGTACTGTCGCCAGTAGTGTTGATCTTTATGCTCCCAGTTGAGGATGAAACAAAAGAAAGATAAGTTGGTAAAATTAATGCAAGTATCAATGATGCAATTAGAAAAATTTTCAGCTTCCGCTTAAACATAGGCTAATACCCCAGGTTAGGGTGGATTCTTTGCGCTTATTAATACTTCGGAAACAAGTGAAAAACAAAATATTGTGCTACAGGTGAACATAACTATGCACATTAGCCTTGCAGTTATTGTGTAATATTTACACGAGATTTCGTTCTTTCTTTTCAATGTAAAGAACTTGAAACTGATAAAAAATATCGTTAAAAGAAAATCTTATCAACTGACCCTGATTAACCATATGTTGAGGCATTCAATGAAGAGGTTATACGTAGCAGCTTTGACGGTCATAGTTATAATCACATTTTTGTCAGCGGCACTTTTTGTCACTAAAAATAACTTTTCAGGCAAACCTGCGGACGCCTATGTAGGGGTAGCCTATTGTGGGAACTCGGTCGCAGATGGGAAAATGTTGATTGATAAAGTAAAAGGTTACACGAACCTCTTTGTTTTGCAGTCTGGCCTATTGCAGCGGGACTTCAAAAGCGTGGATGAATTGGGGGATTATGCAGTTTCTGCGGGAATGTTTTTTCTGCCTTATTTTGGTGCCTACGTCCAAACCTCTTTTTCAAGTTGGCTTGAGAGCGCAAAAGAGAAGTGGGGTGACCATTTCTTGGGCGTTTATTATGCAGATGAGGCGGGTGGAAAAATGCTCGATAACTACGTTACGTTTGAAGATTCGGCCACAGGCGACAAGATAACAAAGACGGAGTATGGCGACGTTTTTGTTCAGCAACCTGATGGTGTACAGATTAACTATGACTTCAACGGCTTCATACACTTATATGAGCCAAGCAACTCAGACACCAATAACGAAGCAACCTTCTACCCTAATGGCACAGTAAACATCGTTAAAGCAGCAACCAACGGTTTTAGCTACCGCACCTACCAGCAACTCCAAAACATTCGACCCTTCAAGGACGTAAACGAAACAGCACAAAGGTTCATTGAACGCGATAAAAACAACATTGACTATTTAAAGAACAACACGAAAGTCTTCACTTCAGATTATGGACTTTACTGGTTCGATTACCTATCAGGCTATGATGTAGTTCTAAGTCAGCTAGGATGGAACCTCACATTAAACCAGCAGATTGCACAAGTCCGTGGAGCCGCACAAATGCAGGGTAAAGAGTGGGGAGCGGTTATTACTTGGAAGTACCAACAGCCGCCTTACCTTGACAACGGTTCAGAAATCCTAAGCCAAATGCGAACTGCTTACGAATGCGGAGCAAAATACATTGTATTATTCAACTATTATGACTCTGATTCTAATCCCTATGGTACCATGCTGACAGAGCATTTTCAAGCTTTAGAATCCTTCTGGAAAGATGTCATTAAGAATCCCAATGAAATCCGAGGCTCCATTAAAGCTGATTCGGCATTGGTTTTACCTCATAATTATGGGTGGGGAACCAGATGGATGGAAGATAAGGTTTGGGGAATATTCAAGGCAGATAATCAGACAAGACAGATTTGGGATCTTATGGTGCTAACCCTACAAAAACACAATTTAAAAACAGATATAGTCTACGCGGACAACGAGTTTACCTTACCAACTCAATATCAAAACGTATACTACATAAACGCTACAAAATAAAGAATTTTGTGTTCACTCATATCTTATTAGGAACAGGGGTTTTTTTGCTTCCTTTTTCCTGTCTTCTAGTGGCACATCCCTTAAAGATACTTGCTCCAACCTCTCATCGCTTTCAGCAACAGAAACTTTCCTTATCAAGCAAGTTTCCCCATTTTTACAATCCATGCTGCTGCTCACCACAAGTTAAGCAATTCGACAACATGAAATAAATAGACTTGTGACTGTCAAGCTGCAACAACAAAAATGGTACCTATAGAAAACTAGTAGTAGTGAGAATACCTAATTATAAAATTAGGACTTAAATCAAAAAATAAAATGTTGGAGGGAGTTTATGGTCCCTTTTTGGTTATTTCTTTTATGGCGCCTGCTGCGACGGTGGTGCCCATGTCTCGAATTGCAAACCTGCCGAGTTCTGGGAAGTCAATGAATGCTTCGACTGCGATTGGGTGGAGTGGCTCCATACGTACCCATGCTGCATCTCCTGTTTTGAGGTAGCTTGGGTGCTCTTCGGAGACTTGGCCTGTGCGTGGGTCGATTTTCTTTATCAACTCAGTGAATTTAACAGCGATTTGTCCAGTGTGATAGTGGAGAACTGGTGTGTACCCTGCTGCGATTGCTGTTGGGTGGTAGATGACGATGATTTGTCCGATGAATTCTTTTGCAACGGTTGGTGGATTGTCAACTGGTCCTGCGACGTCTCCGCGGTGGATGTCAGTCTTTGCGATGCCTCTGATGTTCATTCCGATGTTGTCGCCTGGCTCAGCCATGGGGATTTGTGTGTGGTGCATTTCGATGGATTTAACTTCAGCTGTCTTGTTAGATGGCATAAAGACTAGGTTTGCTCCAGGTTTTAGAATACCTGTTTCAACTCTACCAACTGGGACTGTACCAATGCCCGTGATGCTGTAGACGTCTTGGATGGGAATGCGTAGTGGCTTGTTGGTTGGTTTTGCCGGAATCTCAAGTAAGTCGAATGCTTCCATCAGGGTTGGACCAGTGTACCACGGCATCTTTTCGCTCTTCTTGATCAAGTTGTCGCCTGTCCAGCCTGAAACTGGTATGAAGTTAACTTTCTCGATCTTGTAGCCGACCATTTTGAGCATTCTTGAAATTTCGTTCTTCATTTCATCGTATCTTTCTTTACTCCAGTTAACGGAGGCATCATCCATCTTGTTAATGGCAACGATTAGTTGGCGTATACCTAAGGTGAATGCTAAGAATGCGTGTTCACGAGTTTGACCGCCTGCTCCAATTCCTGCCTCGAACTCGCCTTTTTTGGCTGAGCTGAAAAGGACTGCTGCGTCGGCTTGGCTTGCGCCGGTAATCATGTTCTTGATGAAGTCTCTGTGGCCTGGTGCGTCGATGACAGTCATGTTGTATTTCTTGGTTGGGAATTGCAGGAATCGAAGGTCAATTGTGACACCTCGTTCTCGTTCTTCCTTCAAGTTGTCTAAAACCCAGGCGAAGTGGAATGTTGCTTTGCCCATTTTTTCGGCTTCTTCTTTGTAAGCGTCGATTGTTCGTTGGTCGATTACACCTGCTAGGTAGAGTAAGTGTCCGGTGGTTGTTGATTTTCCATTGTCAACATGCCCCATGATGATAATGTTTAGGTGTGGTTTGTCACTTTTGCTCATTTTTCATATCCTCTATTAGTTTATCCTAATTTTTGTGAATTCGTTAACACATCAGTCCTCCCATTATTTTAATATTGCGATGTTGGGTTCT
>CAVZPM010000030.1:0-24510 GCA_963777155.1 Candidatus Bathyarchaeota archaeon | reverse complement strand
AGGGTCTATGCTGCACTGGGACTTAGCAGTGACGAAAACTTGCCCTTTAAATTGAGTGTCAAAAATAAGCCGGAGAGCTGGTGGATTAACACCCAAGAATTCGATGCTGACGCTGACAAATTAACTACTTTTGCAAGAGAACTTTTTTCAGATGACCCTGCGAAGGTTGACTTTCCATTCTTTATCTTGGGTGTTTGGCTTGAATACTCAGACCTGACGCCTGCTTCTTTAGAGAAATCGATGAAGTTTTTCATTCAGAAACATGAAGAATTTCTTCAGCCACTGATGCGGTACTTAACCGTCGTTTACCATTATAATCGAATTGGCGAACGCATTGAGCCAGGGGCTTTTTCAGATTTGGAGCTTGCTGTATACGATTTTCTGCGAAGCAAACAAGTCATTTTCACCTATGAATTTATGGAGTTTAACCTCTCAAAAGATAACCCAGCGTTTACATACAAACCAGACTTTCTTTTGCCACAATATACCCACAGAGGGAGGAAAGTCGTGCTGGAACCGCATGGAATCAGAGACAACCTTGAAGATACGCTTGGTAAACTTGCCATGTTTAGAGGACATTACGGCAAATACTTCTGTCTCATTCTAATTGTCCCCGATGACTTTGTAGATGTCATTAACTACCTTGATCAAGGGCATAACTCCTACGATTTCTTATGGAAACAAAGCGACTACAAAATACAATTTGAAAACTTCAAGAAAACTTGATGGCTGTTTTATGCTATTGGTCCTGTTGGGTAGCGTCCTAAGGCATCCAGTATTTCTTCTGTTGTTGTCTTTTTGCCTACGTTTCGCACGAAGTCTGAGGAAACCACTATCCCAACCAGCTTATCGTTTTTGAGAACCGGTAGTCTCCTTATCTTGTTTGCCAACATTACCCTTGCTGCTTCTCTAAGTGAAGTATCTGGACTTACTGTTATGAGTGTGTTAGTCATGACTTCCGACACTTTGAGGTCGAGGGAGCTGCGTTTTGCCACGATTCTTCTGACTATGTCGCGTTCGGTTATTATTCCAACGGGCAAGGCTTTGTCTATGACGATTAGGCATCCTAACTCTTCTTGGGTCATGAGTTGTGCTGCTTCAAAGACGCTTCTTTTTTCGTCGATTGTTACGACCTCTTTTGTCATGATATCTTTGACTGTTGGCATCATTTCACCGAATTAAGCAGAACTTTCTGGAAATAAAAGGCTTGCCATAACCTGAAAGAGAGTAAGCGTCGGGTAAGCTGTCTTTAAACTTTTAAAAGTTTTTTTCTGATTCATTATTTTTTATTAAGATTTAGATTGAAATTTTGTAATAAAATCAAATTATTTTTTGTTTTCTAGCAAGTTTTTTATAGTTAAACCTTTGTAAGCAGAGTTACGTTGTCAAGGGACAACTAAGGGCAGAAAGAAAATGTTCCAGTAGTGCAGAGATGAGGGGCTGAGTAGGCTTTGGCTATTACTAACAAGTAGCATAGTTAAAGAAGAGCTTTTGCATTTGCTCTTTTCTCCTTATGCCAAGGCCTCAGCATACCCTAACATTTCTTATCTATTGAGCATTTTTCTGGTAAGCTTGGTCAGCTGGAAAAGTTTCTGCATGAAACAGTATAGTGTTCTGTATTTTCAGGTATTTAGCAAGTTTCTTTGCTAAATAATAACTAGTTGGAACCACATAAAGAGGCACTGTGACATTATACAGAACAATCATAGGTAGTGTCCCTCTAACTAATGTATAGGCCTCAGCCATACTCAAACCCGATACCACAGATACTAAGGCACCGAAGACGGTGTAGTCTAAAGGAAACATAAGTATTGTTCTGGTCAAAATTGCGAGTGCGGTGAGCAAAATTACTGTATTGCCTCTAACTTGAAGCTCCTTTCTCCTTGAGATGATTATGGAGGCAGCGTATACGCCCAGGAGCATAGTGCAAATTCCAATTAGATAGTATGGTTGACCAAATAGAACGGCGGGTCCAGGGAGAATTATCATTGTTATTATTGTGCTTAGGAAGGCGACTGCGACTCCGGGTTTTGGACCATAAAGAAGAAATGCTACGATCAGGGCTATGTCTCCTAACGTATAGCTGAAGGTTAGCAGATAAGGTACTGGTATCTTGATTACGTTTAATGCCGTTGCTAGAGCGGTGAAAGCAACAATTATGCCGATTGTTTTGCTGTTCATACTGTCAAGTGCCCTTAGCCCACGATTTAATATTATTTACCTACTTGATTTCTTGTTTCTAATAGAGTTTACCACAATAATGAATCAAAATAATGTTTTACAAATAGTGTAGAAACCGACTTTATTCAAGCAGATAACCTGGACAATGGGTGTATTATTTTGATTACACGAAAAACTCGTACTGAGGGCTATTGCTCTTTTTTTCTTTCCTGAAAGTTTATCACTTCGAACAGAGAAACCTTTTTCCATAATACCAATAACTAACATTTAGGCGCAGCCTGATGGATAGAAAAGATTACCTCAAAGAACCCGTAAACCACATAAAAATAGATGGTGCCCTGACCGTTGACCAACTCATCGGACAGTTCAAGAACTCAGGATCTTTAGGGGCGGGGCGGCTTGCAGCTGCGTGTGACATCTACGAGAAAATGCTCAAAGACAAAGACTGCACCATCTTTTTGGCGCTTTCAGGCGCGGTGGTTCCAGCGGGCATGCGTACTATAGTTACCGACTTAATCAGAAAACACTTAGTCGACGTGATTGTAAGCACGGGTGCCTGCATGGTTCATGATGCCATAGAAGCAGTTGGGGGGCATCACTACAAGGGCGGCTGGGCGGTAAATGACACCGAACTCTACAAGTACCATCTTTTTCGCATCTACGACATTTTTGTGCCTGAAGAGGATTATGTCAGATTAGACTACAAGTTTTCAGAAATGTACACTGACATAGCCAAGGACCGCAAAGGTGAACATTTAGCTTCAGATGAATTCACCTATGAATTGGGCAAACGGCTAACAGACGAAAACTCCATCTTGCGTGCAGCATACGAAGAGAGTGTTCCAATTTTTTTGCCGGCGGTGCGCGATTCAGAATTCGGCTTTATCCATTGGCTTCACGCTTCCCAGCAAGACCAGAAGAACGTGCTTCAGGTTGACGCCTTCAAAGACGTGCCAACTATCTGTGGCATCTGCGCGAAATCCCCAAAGAACGGTATGATAGTAATCGGCGGCGGTGTCCCACGTAACACCATCCAGTCTTCGGCTTTAGCATCCAAAAAGGGTTTGGATTATGGTATAGTGATCACTTTGGATCGCCCTGAGACAGGCGGGTTGTCGGGCTCGACGTTGGAGGAGACGGTGAGTTGGGGTAAGATGAAGGGTTCAGCTGACCACGTGATGGTTATCGGTGAGGCATTGATGGTTTTTCCTTTTTTGGTTGCTTCGGTTACAGAACGGCTAGGTGAAGACTTTAAGCGGGACTCTTTTTTGCAGCGAGAAAAACTTTTAGTGGGAGGAAAATAAATGGATAATGACGCGGGCGAATATTGCGGGAACTGCGACAGCCATAACTCTTTTGAGTATCCCCGTAAAGTGTTTTGTTCAACCCGTTATGGAAAAAGCAAAAATCCCATCGTTGATACGCTTTGGCGTTGCGAAAGCTACAACAGGATTAGTCAAGAATGCTACTGCGTTCGCGAAGCGCTTAAAGAAAGAGACAATGGGAAAGCTGGGGAAAGTTAAAGTTAATAGTTGGAACGATGTTTTATTGCAAATCTGCAGCCCGGTGGTGTAGTGGTCAAGCATAGGGGCCTCTGGAGTCCTTGACGAGAGTTCGAATCTCTCCCGGGCTACCATATTGAGGTGAATGTATGGCTGATTTGAAGGGTTGCCCGTTTGGTCAAGACATCAAAAACGACTGCAAAACCTGCGATTACGGTGACACAAACCATTTTGATGCCGCATCGGGAAAATGTGTTAAACGCTAATATTACTCAAATAATCTCCAAGGATTATCAAATAAGACAATATATTCCCTTTTGATTACTAGAACCATTTCTTGGACATTTTGTTGTAGTAATCTTCACGTAAATGTTCTCTGTTATTTGCTCAGCTGTCCTTGAAATAGAAACTACTCAACACTGAATTTATTTCCCTCCAGTTTAAAATGAGATATAGAATTAAACAACTGCAACAATTGATATAATAAACAAATTGACAAGGAAAAAGCGGCGTTGAAACATAAAAAAACTCTATCTATTTTGTTAATAGTGCTTATGCTCGCATCTTTCTTTGTAGTTTTGGATATTCTTTATATCTCAGTAAACCAAACCTCAAATTCGTCTGAACCTTTCTTCGTAGGAATTGAGATAGGGTGGAACAGCACACTTGGCGAATGCGAAGCATTGATTGATAAAGTTAGAAATTATACTAACTTGCTTATCATCGCATCACCCTTGATAATCAGTAATGAGGTCTTGCTCAACCAGACATGTGATTATGCTTATAACGCTGGAATGTATTTCATGCCAGTTTATTTTCAAGATTTTAACCATGACACAGGTATCGGTTACACTCCGTCCTTATGGTTTACATCAGCAAAAGAGCGCTATGGAAATCAATTGCTTGGCTTATACTATTATGATGAACCAGGCGGAAGTCAGCTTGATATCACTGAAATTATAACTAATCCAGTTTTAGCTGATTCGCCAAAAAGTTATTTGGATTATTCTAACTATTATTTCTGGTTGTGGACTCACGGTGCTGGCGGCGTAACGGCTACGGCTGATTTCATGCGAAACTCAGAGTCTTCTTTGTTTACATCCGATTATGCATTGTACTGGTTTGACTATGAACTTGGATATGATACAGTTCTAACCCAGTTTGGTTGGAATAACTCTCGTCAAATGCAACTCTCGCTGACAAGAGGAGCAGCAAATGTTCAAAACAAACTTTGGGGTGCCATAGTTACTTGGACCTACAATCAGTCGCCTTATTTAGAATCTGGTGCTCAAATGTACGATGACATGGTTTTAGCCTACAATTCAGGTGCAAGCTACATTGCTGTCTACGACTCGTCACAAAACTACACATCCACCACCTTGACGCAGGAACATTTCGACGCGTTAGAAAGCTTCTGGAATTATGTACAGCATAATCCTGGCAAACACGGCAGCATCAAGACAGACCAAGCAGTAGTACTGCCACAGGAATATGGCTTTGGTTTCCGAAGCCCAAACGATTCAGTGTGGCAATATCACCAGGTCGACACTTGGACACAAAAAATGTACAAAGACGTTACTAATCTCGTTAACCAATTTAATTCAAGCCTAGACATCGTCTATAGTGACCCAGAGTTCAAGAATTTAATCCAAATCAAATATAACAAAATCCTTTATTGGCCAAACGACTTCGGAACAAACATGAACTTCCCAATAACAAATATCGACAATGGATTAGGTTACAACAGTATCCAGGATTCAATGACTTCCTTCGCAACTTATCAAGGAGCAACCGTTTTAGTAGAACCCGGAACATATCAAGAAAACATAGTAATAACAAAACCTGTCTTGTTAATCAGCCAAAATGAAGATGCAACAATCAGAGACAACATGCTAAACATCCCCTTGCTTACCATAGTCAGCGACAACGTAACCATCACTGGCTTTAAAATACAAAACAGTGGCAACTTCTCAATTGGAGCAGGTGGAGGAATCCTTCTGAATAATGTTCACAACTGTAGCCTAATAAGAAACACAATAACATACAGCTTTAATGGAATTTTCATAAACAATTCATCCAGCAACCTTATCAAAAACAACATTATCCAAAACAATTATCGCGGTATAGTGTTGCTCAACTCATCTGAAAACACTTTTAGGGGCAACAACTTGAACAATAACACATACAACCTTGTCTTACAAAACGGGTTGCTAAACGATATTGATTCTTCCAATATTGTTGATGGCAAACCGTATACTGCTGGGTAAGGTTCTTATCGCCATGGATTTTTAATACTGCAATTTAATCTTTATGCTCCCGAGTATTCTTAGTCCCAAGTTTATTTTGGGGTCAAATATTCTTTAGAATTGATGTTTAGCTGGTTACATAATTCTATGAACGCTTTCACCCGTTCGTCTTTGTTTTTGGTGTTAAAGCGCAGAAAGAAGGGACGTTGTTTCATATCAAAGGGCTCTTTTGCCTTTCCATACAGATAGAAAAGCATTGCAGCAAAGAGGACGGCAACATCACCTTCTCGGCTTAATAATCCATTTAATAATGCTTTCTTGACCTCGGGTGGATGATATTCTTCTAAATCGTCAAGTGTTTGTGAGAGACCGCTGTATATTCCAGCATTTTGCAGAGCATTTACGATAGATTGCGTTCGTTCACTGTTTGTGACCAGATTTGGAGCGAATCTTGTAACTGCGATTCGGACAGCTGGGTTTGTGTCTTTGATTGCGTTTTTCATGGTGTCTCGGGCGTTTTTTGTGTCTATTTGGGCAAGGGCTTCAATGTCTCGCCAGTCCCGCGGGTTATGTTGGATTAACATTTTCTCAATTGCTTTGCGTTCTGTTGGAGAAGCTAACCTTATTGCATCTATATCGTATCCTATACCGTCATGCCACTTTTCATAATCGATATCCATACTCTCTTCGAATCGTTGAAGCGGTGAAACCAAGTTTGATTTAATTGAATCAGTTTTTCGAATTACTTTCTCAAAACCGATTTTTTTGTGTCTGAGACGTTTAGTTCCTATCCTTATTTTCATCGATGGTTTAGGTGGGGTAAGTATGAAGAAGCGTCTATTGCTATCCGTGTACTCTCCAGAGTAAAGTGAGTTATCACGCTCACTAAATATTAGTTCAGCTTTGGTCATGTCTAAATTTGTTGATATTGGTTTCGCAAGTTTTATGTACCCGCCAATTGGTGGCGCAGGGAAACTATGGCCTACTTCAACTATTTCATTTCCAGTTAGTAACTCAGCTTCAAGAAGTGATCTTAACGCCTTAGGTAGTTCATCGATTATTCTTTGGAGATCTTTCTTATCGTCTAGATACATTGAACTTCCTCAAAAAACAGAAAAATTCATGAAAGAAAAAAAGTTGAGGAATATTGTTAGAAGCCCAGTGATAGCCCTATTCCTATGCCGATGATTGCAAGTATTGCAACTATGATTATGAAGACAATGACAGCGATTACTGCTATTACGAATGCTTTTAGCCATCCACAATCGAAGAAGTGTTTAATCAATGCAAGCCAGACGACAAACATTATTATTGCCGAGATCAAACTGCCTACTAAAGCTCCTACGATAGCGCCTATAATTGTTCCTAGAACAACTATCATGATGGCGTCTGTGAATTTTGCTTTTGCTCCGCCTACTAATGCTCTTCCAACAAGCCAAAGTATCGGTGCGACAACTATTATGCCTACAACAATTTGTATTAGTAATGCAACTAAATCCATTTAGATTCTCCCTCTTTTATTATTTGAATGATTTCTTTTTAAGCTTAACCCACAAGTTAAGGTCAGTTAAAAAAAAGAGATTGCGAAATTGTTTTTTCCTCAAAGATCATATGTCTTTTGTAAGGAAAATTTTGATTCTTACTTTTCCTCTTTTGCTTCCACTATTTTGGCCATTGCAGCGTTCTTCTTAACAGATTCAATACCGCCTACACAACCCTCTTTTGATGCATAGCCTTCACTGACCGCAATTATTTCTCCGTTAGCTGCTTTCAATCTAAAACGATATTTTCCTGCTTTATCTTTATACCACTCAAAAACTGACTCTGACACAAAATCACCACTAATATATTGAATAGGACTTCTTTAAAACTTTTTGCAATCAATGCAAAAAATAATAGAGAGTTACACATATAGTATCTTAGAGAGGCAAAGAAATGACAGTTGTAAAAGTCATCGAGCTGATTGGCAACTCGCCAAAAAACTGGGAAGAAGCGACCAAGAACGCGTTGGCAGAAGCAGCATTGACAATCAAAAACATCAAATCTATTTACCTAAAAAGCTGCAAAGCAAAAGTTGAAAACAACAAGATCGTTGAATATAGAGCAGTTGTCAAAATCGCTTTCGTTGTTCAAAGAGAAAAATAATTTTCTTTGGCAGCCCTTTTTCAGTCTCCACTTTTTTTGTAAAATGCAATGCATAAGATACTGGCATCTAAGTTCTTCTCTTGAATTAGAAGTTGGAGATGTCTATTTTTAATCCTTTTTTGATACTTTTCCAATAGAACCCATGGGTGGTAAAGATATTTACAAATATAACAAAGCTCTCTGGGGGATTCTTTTTGTCATCACTTTGACCTTATACACCGTGTGGATAGCTCACCTAATATAACCGATCAAATTAGAAAGTTACCCAATAAAAAAGGATCTTGGGAATATAGGGTACCATTTAGGCAAAAATTGTGGGGGCTATTTGTATTTGGTTTTTGTTGTTTGTTACCATGGTTTTGCATATGGCGTTTAGTTGGTTCTCGGTGAAGTTAAGGACACTCTTGCCATCATTGCTTATGTGGTATACTTTTCGCGGCCTGTCAGCATCCATGTTCCAGGAGCTTGTTAAATAGCCTTTTTTCTCTAGTGTTCCTAGTAGAGGATAGACTGTGCTTGGCCCAAAGTACACACCGTAAGTTTTGCGGATTTTTGTGATTAGTTGGTATCCATGCATGGGTTCATGCTGTAGGTATTCGAGGATTATCATGTCTAGTAAGCCTTTGGTTAGTTTTGTTTGTGTTTCTTTTTGATAGTTTTTCATCATGTTAATGTTTCTCCTGTTGATTTGTTGTACGTGTAAGCAATGTGTCTATTTAAGATACATTTCTTACGTCTTCATAATGCGTAAAGTGCCAGATAAACCCTCGCACATACCGCAAGCATACCAAACTACCCCATGCCGCCTAACTGTCGGACACAAGAACATATCAATACGTGAAATATTACTTAGAAAACCATATTTCAACACCTCAAAGGAACTGTACAACAAGACAACAAAAAACAATATCCAGCTTATGTGTTCTCTCAACAAACACTTGAAAAAATACATAACAGCTATATTTTGTTAACTAATTCTCAATTCATAATTATTAATTAATAGAAATAATTATTGAAGATTCAAGGAAAAAGGTCAGTCATGAAGATGAAAAATCAAAAAAATGCAGTATCTGAATACCTTGTTAATTCTTCTTCTATAGAAGAAGATGGATCATTCAATTGCACAAAGTGTGGATTAAAGATCTCTCCTGAAGACGAAACAAGCGAAAACTATGAAATCATAGATACCAAGATCTACAATGGAGAAATTGCTGAACTTGTCATCACTTGTGGTAGATGTGGAAGCAAATTGAAACTTACAGGTTTTCAACAAATAGAATGTTAAAATGGGTCTATATGTGAAATTTGAAAAATATCAAAGAACTTGAAATTTCCGAAACATTACTTGTTTGCAACAACATCAGTGATATGTCCACAGCTAACCTGCTTAGTTTTCTTCTATTTTGTTGATTTCTTGTTTGGTTTGTCGTTTTTGCCTGCGAAAATTTGGAAGCCCACGATAACTGAGTAGAAGCCGTACGAGAGTAACAGCATGGGGCGATGAACGGCGTATTTTAGATCACTAACGACAAACTCAATATGTTTTTGGAGTGTCCACACGTTTTCTGGCCGGTAGTGGATGCAACAAGGCTCGTAGACACCTAAGACTTTGTAACCTTTCTGTTCAATCCAATCTTTGATGAATCCATCTTCGTAGGTATGTAGCTCAAAGGGGATCTTGATGTCTTCCACTGTTTTTGTACGGACCAGAAGGTCGTGGGTTCCGCCTCTTTTCTCAAAAATCTTCAGAGTAACTCTCTCAAATAAACCTATAATTTTGGTATCTTTTAGAACTGACCATATTTCAATACCCCACACACCACCAACTTTATCGCTAACTTGTTTTTCAGCATGAGCAAACCAGTTGTTTGACAAAATCACATCGCTATCCACAAACACAAACCAGTCAGTTTTCACCAATCCAATCGCAGTTTGCCTTGCGCTGCCCCTCGTTCCCTTCTCCTGAACAAAGATAACTTTACCATATTTTTCTTTGTATTCTTGAATAATTGCTGTGGTATTATCAGTGGAGAAACCGTCAACAACAATCAGGTTGTTAACAGGTATATTTCTGTAAACTGAATCGATACATTCCCTCAGTTTTCTTTCGCTGTTAAATGTTAAAACGGCAACGTCAATAGGTGTCTTTATCGTCGAATTGGAGCTTGTCTGTTGTTTGTATTGCTGGTTACTTGTTTGTTTGGTCAACGGTGTTTTACTCCTTTAGCGTGCGACCATGTTTAGTATCCCATTAGGCCACAACATCGAGAGCAGATCGGGAAGACTCCGTTGTCACAGCTTTTAAGGGCTTGTCTGAACTTTCGGTGTTTTTCGCCGTTATAGATTTCTTCGATGCTTGATTCTTTGATGTTTCCCGTGACAAAGTCCGGGAAGTCTCTACATGTGACAGTGTCTCCGTTTGGCATAATATCCAGTTGAAACCAGGGTGAAATACATTTCTTGTACCCAAAAAAGTTTTCCGGCTCAGTATAGTAAGTTCTGATTTGTTCTGGTTTAAGGTCAGGCACAAATAAGATGGGGTTTTTGAATTTTCCAGACTTTATTCTTTGAACTTGCTTGGCGATTTTCTCAATATCCAATATTGACGTATCGCGGACATAGCCTTTCCACGCAAAAGGTGCTATACCTAGTTTGTCCTTAGCAATTTTTGTGTGTTTTTGCCCGATTGATTCTTTTGTGAACCAAGAATAATAAATGATCATTCCGTCTGGGTTTAGTTTCTCGGCTTCTTTTGCTGTCTCAAACAGAGTTGATTCATTGTTTTTTGAGATTGTGGTTAGGACAAAGATTCCTGGTTTCTTTGTTTTTTTCTCCTTCTTTAGTTTCTGGATTGCCATGATTCCTTTGGTAGCCGTTTCAAGTGCTCCTGGGGTTCCTCTGCATTTGTCATGAATTTCTTTTGGACCATCGAATGAGACACAAATCATGTCCCATCCGTTATCTACTATGGTTTGGGCATTTTTTTCAAGTCCAACCCCGTTGGTAACAATTTGAACTGTTAGACCTTTTTCTTTCATGTAGTTAACAAGAGGAACCAGTGGTTCGTAGAGGAAGGGTTCTCCGCCTGTTATGTAAACGTGGACTTTTTTTGGGGCGACTTCATCGATTACTTTTTTGTAAGTTTCAATTGGAACTTCGCCTGCGACTTTTGGGGTATCTTCTATTGAGTTGTACCCGGTTTTGCCCCACTGGGCACAGATTGCGCATCTATGATTGCAGCGGTGAGTAATTCTTAGGCTTAAAAGCCAAAGTGACGAACTGCCGCCGTTTTCTTTTCGATAATCCATTTTGGATTTTACAAACTGCCTGTAGCCGCCTCGTGCAAAGCTCTTTAGGAGTTGGGGGTTTTTGCATACTGGACCGATGAGCTGCGTGGGAATCCGTCTCATGAGTACTACCGTTTGTTATGTGCCTTAGGCAGGGGTAGAATTTAAATTTGCCCCAAGTTCTCTGCTCGTTTGATGCCGCCTGTACTTTTTTTGCCAGAGTCTAGGTATGCATCAGTTTAATCCAAAAGCAAATTTTATTCTTAGAACAGGAAAACTGGAGGTATCCTAAATGAGTTAGCTTGGCATATGTTTCTTTAAGAAACTACTTCTTTTTGCAAGAATTGGCAAGAGCGTCTCCACCGCAATAAACGCCACAGTCGCGTAAGCTATACCTCCTAAGACATCGACGAAATAATGCTCGCCAAGATAGACTGCGCTAAACCAGGTTCCAACAGGGATTATTGCTACTGGCAGGGATTTCCATCTCCAGATTTTGAAGGCATATATGAAAACTAGCCAGGGCATTGCTGAATGCATGCTTGGAAAAGCCGCGAACAAGTTTCCGCCTAAGAAGTCAAACAATGTTTTGTAGACTGGGATTCCAAGGTTAACGTCAACCGAGCTAACTAAGACTCTTTGGACTACAGGACCAGTGTATGAGGAAGTGAAAGCTGAGTTAAACTCATACCATGGAGGCGCCACAGGGTAGAAAAGGAAAGTTATCAAAGCTGCGTAGGTTAATACGCCGAAAGCAACTATGTATTTCCAGTAGTTTTTTGGGCTTTTTCTCCAAACGATATACGCGAATACGGTTGGCACAAAGAAATAAATTCCATAGAAGACCGCACCTGCGTAGTCTAAGGCTGGAAACCTAAAACTCTGTTGAAGAACCAAGCTCGGAAGCTGACCGAATAATTGTACGTCAAAATTGCGTGGTCCAGAATGGAGGTTGTAGAGGGAGATTGTTCCAACAAAGCTGTACATAATTTCATATGAAATGAATACTGTAACAAATGGGAGCCAATCCTTTAGGGCACGCCATGTTCGTTGGTTGTAAGAAGTGTAAAACAGGATGCCTAAAACAAGGAATTCTGGTCCTGGAATAACGTTGTATTCCACGCAGAAAATTGCTATAGCCAAAGCGTAGATCGATAGAAAGAGAAGAGAGAAAAACCGTGAAGAACGGTAGTCAAAGCTCAATTCCAGCTTTATTTTCTCAAGATGGAGCTTCTTAGTCTTGTCTTCTTTCTTAACCATTATTCAGTTGCCAACTTCTAAATAACTTCTATGACCCTTTTTAAATGCCTTTTCCCAATTCACCCGCATAAATGATGCTCAACTAGACACACCTTTGCCTATTTGACAAACCTGCAATGTTAAACAAGAAACTTTAGAAACCGCAAGAAACTTTAGAGACATTTAAACCTATAACGCCTGTGGAATAATGGAAAAAGTTTGGGATGAATTAAAAAAAATCGAAGCCCAAGCGGAGCAAATCCAGAATGATGCTGAAGATAGAGCAAAAAAAATGGTTCTTCTCGCAAAGCAGGATGCTGAAAAACTTATTGAAAACAGTAAAACCTACGCTGAAGCCGAGTCAAAGAATCTTTTAGAGAAAGCTATAGAGAAAGCTATTCTGGAAAGACAAGAACACTTGAAAACTAATGAGGAAGTCGCTAGGAACCTGAAGTTTAAAGCAGAAAAAAATATGGAAAAGGCGGTTTCATCGGTTGTAAATGCTGTACTTGAGGACACATAATCTTGACTAAGACAACACGTTATGCCTCTGTTCTACCTAAGATCGGCGCAGAAAGAAGCAAACTTATCTGCGAATCCAAACTCAAATCGCTAGCGGAAAATACAAATCTCACTGAATTAGCTGCCCAACTTAGAGATACTGGCTACCAAGAACAAATTTCCAAATTATCTCTCCCCATTACAAGCCGTAAACTTGAAAGAGCATTCAACGAAAACCTCATTGAAACTTACCTAAAAATAGTAAAGTATTCGCCAAAAAACGCAAGAAAATATCTAAGCCTCTATCTTCTGCGCTTCGAAATTGAGCAAATAGAGGGGCTTATAAAAGCAACCAGTGCTAAACTAAGTCCTGAACAGAAATTAATGAAAATTTACTTTACGGTGGAAGATTACTTTAAAAGGCGCAGATTCATGGAGGAAGCCGCTAAAGCTTCTTCTCCAATCCAACTAATTCATGCTTTGAAGGGCACAGAGTATTTTTCATTGTTGAATATGGGGCTTAAAAAGTATGAAGAAAACGCTTCAACAGCATCGTTTGATGTATTTTTAGACAAGTTCTTTTACGAAAAGCTTTATGATGGCTATGTGAGCCTCAGCAAAAACGAGCAATCTTACGCAGACTTTTATTCAAGCATAGAAAACGATGGCTATGGATTGATTACGGTGTTGAGGGGGAAAGCATTAAATTACGAACCTAACTGGTTGAGGTTGGTGGTTCCTCAAAACTACATCAACCTTGATAAATCTACAATGGAGGCTATAGTAACCGCAATAGATTTTGAGGCAGCAATTAAAATTGTTCTTGACAGTTACTACGGAAAATACTTTGCTAAAGCCCAAACTCCAGAGGAAATGATAGCAACCGCGGGAAAAGCCTTCAAGAAAGCAGTGTTTCAACATGCCAAATCAAGTGCTATCAGTGAGACATTTAATATAGGTTCACCACTTGCCTTTTTGACACAAAAAGAGGTGGAAGTTTACAACCTTGCGGTTATAAGTTTGGGTGTAGATTCAGCGATTAAACCTGAAGAAATTCGAAACCAACTTCTAATTTAATTTATTATTGTTTTTAGGCACCCTATGAGGTTTCTTTTCGCTTAAGAATCAAGTCGGTATGAATAAATTTCTGTTTGAATGGACTGAACTCTGATCCTGTGCCTTGATAGAACTTGCTAAACCACTCATAGAAGTGCAATCTCAACGTGTGTATGAACACGATTAAGCCTTCTAGCGCCAAAACGAATATGTTTCCACCGACTATAATAATGCCGCTAAGGATCAAGGTTAAGATTGAGGCGGTTCCAACTAAACCCGCAATTGTGTAAGTCACTAGCATGAGTGCCCAATGCGCCATTAGCAAGGCGAGAATTCGTGAGTAGGATATTGTATTGCTGAGTAAACGTGTAACCAAGTCTCCTCCTTCAAACAATCTTCCTGAAACGGTGTCCATTTCAGCATGCTCTCCCCCAGCATGTTTTTTCGGTTTTGCTACAGCCAAGTACGCTGGTTTTCCAACGATTAGGATAATGAATGGGATTATTGCTGCTAATATTGGGCCACTAAACCATACACCAAAGTTTAGTTGGTAAACGGCAATCAGATAAACTCCTCCCAAGAAGAACCCAATTTTGGGCAGTGAGGTTAGGAGGGCATCAGCCAAGTTATGTTTCAACGCGAAATTCACCCCCTCCAAAACAATGCCGCTGATTATCTGTACTATGCCGACTATTAGGGCAAAAATCAGGAATGTAAATACATTCTCGAATGGGCTAAACCAAAGAGGGCCCCACGGCAGTTTTGCTCCAAAAAATTCGCCAAACAAAACTCCAGTGACGCATGCTGCAATACCACAGGCAGCCATAATGTAGCATACGTTTTTTATGCCTTGGTTGACTTTAATTAATTTCCCAATAGTTAATCCACCTATCAATAGAACTAATCCGTGACCAAGATCTCCGAACATTAATCCGAAAAGAATCGGGAAAGTCATAGCAATAACGGGGGTCGGATCTAGTTCCTTATAATGGGGTAAACCGTAAAGTTTAGTGAGTTCTTCAAAAGGCCTTACAAATCTGTTGTTGGAAATCATTGTAGGCGGATCTACAGTTTCTGCCACTTCGTTTTCTAACACTAAAGCTTTTCCATCCAACATCTTAGTGACTTTTTCACTGAGTTCTTGAACTTTCTTCTGTGGCACGAATCCTTTGACAGTTGCGAGCCGACCTGACTTGAGTATTTTTCTTTCAGCTTGCAGCAGAGTGAGAATGTTTTCCGAAGTTTCCTTCAATGAGGCAAGATTCTCTTTGTTTTCTTCACCTATTTTCTTTAGTGAATCGTAAAGTATTTTTTCTTTATCTGATTTTTCTTTTAGTTGTTTGTCAACTTCTTTAATTGCTTCAGTAACGTCGTGTGGCAATTCTTTGGGAATATGAAAGATTTCCGCATGATACGTTCTTAGGATTTTCTCGACGTCTGGATTGATGTTTTGCTGGGAGGGCTAAACAAACAAACGTTACTTCTTTGGTTAAAGAGCATCGATTAATAAAAATCGGGACTCCTTCGAGGGCTGTTTCTAACCCTGAGAAGTTTTTAGTCGGCACACTTGCCACAGCAACATAGATTAGCTTTAGATCTTCCATGGCGGCAAGGTCTGCGTCCATTATTCTGAGCCGTTCCAACATGTCTTTGACGTGATTGAGTTGTTCAGTTTTTTCTTGCATACAAGATAGGGCTTCATTTAGATTGTCAGTTTCTTTTTTAAGAACTGAAATTCTTTGGCTAGTGGTTTCCAAGAGAGTCTGCCAATTCTCAGCTGTAACCTGACTTTTAGTGGTTTGAGGCAACTTGAAAATGCCAAGCAGGCTAGATTTTTCTTGAATAAGCTGATCAATCAATACATTAACGTCTGCAAGTGACCCTTCAACCTTCTGGATGCTCTGGTTGTTCTCAGTTAAACCTGAATTGTCTTGAGCAGTTTGTTCAATGTGGAATTCTCCAAAGCTACTAAGCGATTCCAAAATCAATTCTACGTCTTTCTTAACGCAGATTATCGATGTAGAGGTCATTCTTTCTGGTCGGAACATTTTTAACAGAATGTTTGATTTACCAGCAAACATTTAAAGTTATATTTGGCGATGGCATGATCGGCTACGTAATTGGGGACAGTGACATGATTACTGGCTTTAAACTCGTAGGTGTTGAAGGCTCAGAAGTCTCAACAAACAACGAGGCACGACAAGCCCTACATACAACGCTTGCACGAAACGACGTTGGTGTGATAATCATTAGCGAAGCATTCTCCACTGATCCCTCCATGCGGGAAGAGGTTGACAAAATACGTCAAGAACGCGTAACTCCATTAATTGTAGAGATTCCTGGAAGCAAGGGTCATGCAAATAAAATTCAACTATCAGATATTGGTCAGTAAGATTTTAGGTATCAAGATGTAACGGTGAATTGATATGACTATCAAAAATGGTCTGTCAGCGATTGCAGAAGATGTTTTAGGTGACGTGCAAAAAGAAGCAGAAACCGCAATTTTGGCTGCTGAAGGTGAAGCGAAAGCAACTTTGAAGGCAGCAAAGGAGCAAGCAGACCAAAACTACAGAGCGAAAATCACCCAAGCCAAATTGAAAGCAGAAGCTGAAAAGCGAAAAATCGTTTCCGTAACTGAGGTGGAAATGAGGAATCGACTGCTTCAGACAAAAGAAGATTTAGTCGATGCCGCCTTCGAGAAGGCTTTTAGTAAACTTGAGAATTTTGTTGAGACTGACGATTACCATGATTATCTTTTTAAGATTATACAGAGCGCTGCTAAAAGAATTGGTCAAAAAGATCTTGCAATACAAGTAAATGCAAAAGATAAAGACTGGTTAACGCTAGATGTGCTGAAACGTTTATCTAAGAAGTTGCATTGTGAATTGAAATTATCCGAAAAAACTGGGAATTATCTTGGGGGATGCATAATCCAAACGGGAGACGGCAAAATAATCTTAGATGTTACTTTGGATAATCGGTTGCAAGAGCTTAAACCAGTTTTACGTGTTGAACTGGCAAAAATCTTGTTTGGAGAGGCGGTATAGGAAATGCCAGTTAAAGGAAGCGTAATCAGGGTTGCTGGACCAGTCGTCGAAGCCACGGGTATGGCTCAAGCAGTCATGCATGAAATGGTCGAGGTTGGTAACGATCGTTTAATCGGCGAAATCATCCGGTTAGAGGGCGAACAAGCAACAATTCAAGTCTACCAAAATACCACTGGACTCAGACTCAACGAACCTGTGTTGGGTACAGGAAGCCCTCTTTCAGTGGAATTAGCTCCAGGAATCGTCGGCAACGTTTTTGACGGCATCCAAAGACCTCTTGAAGAATTAAAAAACCTCACAGGTGCCTTCATCAAACAAGCAGCTGGAATAACGTCCCTTTCTAGAACCAAAAAATGGACTTTTGTACCTACAGCAAAGATTGGAGCTAAAATTGTTGGGGGAGATATACTTGGTATAGTACAAGAAACCGCCCTCTTTGAGCACCGTATACTAGTTCCAGTTCATCTTCAAGGTAAACTGATTAAGATTGCATCAAAAGGCGAATACACAATTACTGAAACAATCGCGTCCATCGAGTCAAACGGAGAAAAAGTTGACTTGTCCATGCTTCAGAAGTGGCCAGTAAGGGAACCACGCCCCCACACTCGAAGGCTATTTGCGACTTCTCCATTAATAACTGGACAACGTGTCATCGACACTTTCTTCCCAATTGCCAAAGGTGGAAGTGCATCTATCCCCGGTCCTTTCGGCTCCGGAAAAACCGTTACTCAACAACAACTGGCTAAGTGGTCAGATGCTAACATTATTATTTATGTGGGCTGCGGAGAACGAGGAAACGAAATGGTCGATGTGTTAGATAGCTTCCCCAAATTAATGGATCCAACATCTGGTCACCCGCTCATGGAGCGAACAGTCCTTGTTGCTAACACAAGCAACATGCCGGTCTCGGCTCGAGAAGCCAGTATTTACACAGGGATTACCCTTGCCGAATACTTCCGCGATATGGGCTATGCGGTCGCATTGATGGCTGACTCTACAAGCAGATGGGCGGAAGCTCTTCGAGAAGTGTCAGGGCGACTCGAAGAAATGCCTGCTGAAGAAGGTTTCCCAAGTTACCTACCCTCTCGTCTCGCAGAATTCTACGAACGCACAGGTGTCGTCGAAACCTTGGGTTCAGACAAACGTGTCGGTTCCATCTGCGCCATCGGAGCAGTCTCCCCTCCAGGAGGCGACTTCTCAGAACCAGTTACCCAACATACAAAACGTTTCACCCGAGTTTTCTGGGCTCTAGATGCCGAACTCGCAGCTGCAAGACACTATCCATCAATCAACTGGATGGCAAGTTACAGTGGCTATATCCAAGATCTAGCAGAGTGGTGGCATAAACAAATCGATAGAAACTGGAACAGCTACCGTGAAGAAGCAATGCGCATACTGCAGGCTGAAGATGACCTGAAAAACATCGTTAAACTTGTCGGTCCCGAAGCTTTGCCTGATAAACAACGCTTGATCTTGGAAACCGCCAGAATCATACGAATTGCTTTCCTGCAGCAGAATGCGTTGGATGCCATCGACACTTATAGTTCTCCCCAGAAACAGTTCAAGATGATAAAGATAATCGTGGACTACCACCGATTGGCAGACAACGTGGTAAGCAAGGGTGCACCCATTTTCAAAGTTACAGAAATGCCCATCACTGAGGAAATTATGCGTATGAAATCTTCTATACCCAACGATAAAAGTGAGTTGTTAGACGATTTAGAGAAGCGGATGTATGAAAGTTTCGGGATTTTGGAGTCAACATTGAGGTAACTATTATGGTAACAAAAACAGGATCAGGATTAGAATACAAAGGTGTTGCTTCAATTTCGGGCCCAATTATTGTTGTTGAGAACGTGCAGGGAGTAGGCTACGATGAACTGGTTGCAGTCAAGACTCAACATGGTGAAACACGACTGGGCAAAGTTATCCAAATCACACAGAAAGCCGTTACAGTACAAGTCTTCGAAGGCACAACAGGTCTGTCACCCTCAGAGACACGCACGCGCTTCCTCGGTCACCCTCTAGAAGTTCCAGTATCCACAGAAATGCTTGGACGCGTTATGAACAGTTTCGGCGAACCTATTGATGGTCACCCACGCTTCTTCACAGAAGAAAAACGCGACGTAAACGGGTTCCCACTAAATCCCGTAGCCCGAGAATACCCTAAGGAATTTATCCAAACAGGTATATCTGCCATCGACGGGTTAACAAGCCTTGTTCGTGGACAGAAACTTCCAGTTTTCAGCGGTCCAGGTCTTGCACATAATGAACTTGCAGCCCAAATTGTTAGGCAAGCCCAAATACGTAGTGGAGGAGAAGATTTCTCTATAGTTTTTATTGCAATGGGTTTAGAGCATGACGATGCCGCCTTCTTCCGAAAAAGCTTCGAGGAAACAGGAGCCATAAAAAATGTTGCGATGTTCCTCAACTTGGCTGACGACCCACCAGTGGAACGTATTATTACTCCAAGAGCTGGCTTGACTTTAGCCGAGTATCTGGCATATGAACAAGATACCCATGTTTTGGTTCTGTTAACCGATATGACTAACTACTGTGAGGCTCTTCGAGAAGTCAGCGCTTCGATGGAAGAAGTGCCAAGCAGGAAAGGTTACCCAGGTTATATGTACAGTGACTTAGCGAGCCTATACGAGCGGGCAGGCAGAATCCACGGAAAAAAAGGCTCTATTACACAAATGCCAATTTTGACCATGCCAAATGATGATATTACACACCCAATCCCAGACTTAACCGGTTACATTACCGAAGGACAAATCGTGTTGTCTCGCTCTTTAGAGAAACAGGGTATCTATCCGCCTATCTACGTGTCCACAAGTTTGTCTCGACTGATGAAGGATGGAATTGGAAAAGATAGCACGCGAGAAGACCATGCTAACGTTTCAAGCCAGCTCTATTCGGCTTATGCCCAATACAACTCGGTGAAATCGCTGGTGACCATCATTGGTGAGGAAGGCTTAGGTCAGAGAGACAAAGAATACTTACGTTTCGGTGAAGCTTTCGAGAAAACTCTTATCAACCAAGGTAAAAACGAGAACCGCACAATCGAACAGACACTCTCAATTGCTTGGGATGTGCTTTCATTACTGCCTGACGAGGAATTAACTAGCATTAAGCCTGATTACATCAAGAAATACTATCCAAAATTTGCTAGTGAGGTCAAGTAATAAAATTGTCCTCTGAGAACGTTAGTCCTACAAGAATAAACCTGATTCAAACAAAGAAGACATTAAACCTCGCTGAGTCTGGTCGTGAGGTCCTTGAACGCAAACGTGACATACTACTGCGTGAATTAAGAAACAGTATATTTGAGGCTGAAAGAGCACGCGAGGAACTGTTGGTGGCTCTTGGGAAAGCTTACCAGAATCTAAGGGAAGCAAATATGGCTAAAGGTTCAGAGTCAGTTGCCAGCGTTGCATTGGGTTCAAGCGCCAAAGCTAACTACCTAATAGATTATAAAAGTATCATGGGAGTAACCGTGCCTTCTGTAGAATTTCAAGGCGAACCTGATGTGAAACCAGATTATGGCTTCGCCAACACCAGTGTAGAATTAGACAAAGCATTCAAACAATTTCATAGGGTTCTTAATTTAATTGCTGATTTAGCTAGAGCTGAAGGAGCTACATTTCAGATTGCCAATGACGTACGCAGAACCCAGCGTCGGGTTAACGCATTAAACTATGTCCTTATCCCCCGATACCGCAGAACAGCCAAATGGATTGAACTGGTGCTGGAAGAAAAAGATCGAGAAGAATTTGTTAGAACTAAAATAATCAAACGTGTAATTAAGGAGCGTAAATAAAATGAAGTTCAGTTCTCAAACCATAAAAAAAATATTGGTTCCTACAGACGGATCAGACTATAGCATTCATGCCGCAGAATATGCCATAAGTATTGCTAAAACGCATGATGCACAAATTATGGTTGTCTATGTTCTGGATGAAGTTGTAATTGACCGATTTTCGAAAATAACGGAACGCGAAGATATTGAAAAGGAACTTAAAGCTGACGGTCAACGATACGTTAATTATATTCTGGGTTTAGCTGAGAAAGAAGGAGTTAAAGCAACTTCTTTGATTGCGAAGGGAAGGCCGTTTGAACAGATTGTGCATCTTTCTGACGGTTTAGAAATGGATTTAATTGTTCTGGGAACTTATGGACGAAGAGGCGCCGAAAGAATCCTCATTGGAAGCGTAGCCGAACGTGTGATTGAATATGCTCATTGCCCTGTTCTGGTTGTAAAATGAGTGTTGGAGACCTTTTCTTTGACAAATGAAAACAGATTGGATGGAGACTTCAAAGAATTTAACCTAGATATTGAGCGGGTAACAGAAAAAGAATTGAATAGAATCCGCGAAGAAATCAATGTACTCAAGGAAAAAGCCAATATGATAAGTGAAGGGCTGTTGAACTATTCCTCCAATGAAGAGAAAAGAAGTTAATTAAGAAAAAAGTTAATAGCTAAGCTTGTTGTGTCCAGTGTTAATGGAGTGACGTAGCTTGAAAACTAAACTATTATTGCTCGTAATACTTCCGCTTGTGCTTCTGCCTCTCATGGGCGTTGCAGCTGCGTTAACAATCGACACAATTCAAGATCAAACTACGACTACAACTACAAATGGACAATTTGACAGAGTTGGCATTGCAATCAGTGCTGCATTAGCAATTGGATTGCCTGGATTAGGTGCGGGATTAGCAATTTCTGCAGCTGGTAGCGCAGCTATCAGTGCGTTAGCTGAGAAACCTGAAACGTTCTTTAGAAGCTTCTTGATTGTTGCGTTGGCTGAAGCATTAGCAATTTATGGTTTGATTATGGGTATTCTACTTTGGCTAAAACTGTAGAAGAAAATCCTTTGTAAGAACCGGATTGATGCTGGTAGAAACCAGTCTATCCCCTTTTAGTTTATGTTACAGTCGATAGACAACTTATTATGGACTTCATTCTGTAAGAGGAATACAAGTAGCAGTTGTCAATGGTTATGAAAGTACTTCTGATTTTGTAAAATATGACTTTTAATTATTGCGTACTGAATATTTTTCTCGTATGGCTGCTGAATGCAATAAGTGTTAAATAATACTTCGAAATAGAACAGCGGAAGGCGAAACAATGGATAAATGGGCTGACTACCTAGTCTCAGCAGTAAAAACTTGCCCCGACCAGAAACATATCGATTCTGTCGAATGCCACTCAGACTTTGGCTGTGTTGTCTGCGAGAACATCATTCTTTCCAGAACTGAACTTATCTCTAACATAAAGAAGGGGTGCACATACACTACAGTTTTTAGAACTGCCATTGGCAAATGGCGCAAAGGTCAAGACATACATATTGTAACTGTAGACGGTGAAGATTTCCTAAGGACCGACTCAAAAAATACCGTTGCTTCTGACAACTTTGACGATGTTCCAGAATTCTAGAATGCTGAGGAAATTTCCTTGAAAAACTTCAAAGGAATCTTAGTGCTTGGAGAAAAAAACATTTTCAGTGAATTATCTCAGATGATATCCCTAGGGGTCCAAGCCAACGTCATTTTGAAGGTCATGTACCAGAATAGTTCTAACCAACAACTGTTAACGGAGAACATGCATTTGGTTAGAACCTTGGAAAAGAAGTCAGATGATATAGCGTTTATGCTAAACGAAGAAATCACTTCTGGTGCTGTAAGTCCCAACATTATTGACGGATTAATAGACTGCATACGTTTGGCAGACAATATAGTGGATTTGTTCTTTTACTTAAGCAGAGAGCTGTCCCGTATGCCTAAAGCTGATACCAAAAACTTCGCAGCTAATCAGGAAACAGAATGGAGAAGCGTCTTTGAAGACATGCTTGCTCTCACTAGTCAATCGCTTATCAAACTGCAACAGATGCTATCCACCGGCAACGTTTCCAATATTTTGCAGTTACGAAAGGAAATTGAATCTTTAGAGGAACAAGGGGACGACATAAAAGATACAGGTTTCGACAAATTATATCAAGCTGCGTCGCATTTGCATTTTCTGCAATTTTATCATTATAGCGAAATGTTGCACAAATGCGACGATATTTTAGACACAGCCGAGGATCTCTCAGATGTAATCGTGTCCACAGTGACCTCAATTCTTAAGTGATTCTGATTGACATTGTTGTCTGTTGCCCTCGTTGTTTTGGTGTTCTTAGCGGTGATGCTGGTTGCGGGTAACAACTTATCTGCCTGCATAGGCCCAGCTGTTGGCTCAAGAATTGTCACCAAACGGTTCGGTGTATTTTTGGGTGCAATAGGGTTTTCCACTGGACTTTTAATTCAAGGTTCCACAATGATCAACTCGGTAGATACCCTTCTGCCCGACGCCACTTCAATTCTCAGAGCCGAAGCAATGCTTGTTGCAGTTGTGGTCTTTATTTTCGCATATAAATTTAGGGCACCTATGTCCTTGAGCATGTCGATAGTGGGTCTGCTTGCAGGCTTATCTATTGCAGGAAAATCTCTTGCAAACGGTTTGTTTGTGGGAGAAGTAGTTTTGACCTGGGTCCTAGTGCCTTTTGTCTCATTTGCTTTAGCGTTTTACCTTATCCGCTTCTTAAACAGACGTTGGCCAGCAAACTTTTGGCGTCGTCTTCAAGAATACAAGATCCTGCTTATCGTGTTATCCCTTTCTTCAGCCTACGTTACGGGCGCAAACACATTAGGACTGATAGTTGCTGTAGGCGGATTTAATTTTATTACACTTATAGCAGCCATTGCAGCTATTTTTGTTGGTTCTTTTTTCCTTAGTGAAGGGGCAACTCGTAGAGTTTCACAGGAGTTTTTTCTCATGCGTTATGCCAATGCGACCGCAACACTAATGACTTCAACATTTCTTTTGGAAGTAGCCACTCTCTTCAACATTCCGTTGTCCATAACACAGGCGACCTCAACCGCTGTTTTTGGAATCGGTGTATCCTATAAAACCAAGTTTGTGACAGTAAAACCCTTCCTGAAGGTTGTAGCAGCTTGGATACTTGTTCCATTGCTAAGCTTAGCCATCGGTGTGCTCATCGGATAACAACTTGAACAGGTCACCAATTGATTCAACAATGTTTCTATTAGATTTTTAATGAAATGGCCTGATTGAGAAAATATGGCTAAAACAACCTGTGAATTAAACAGAAAAACTGTTGTCAATAAGTATTTATTTGATGCAAACATAAAATTTGCTGAGGATTTTGAGAAGGGAGAGAGAAGGGCTAACTCAAACGCAGGCGAATAAAGGAAGAGAGGGGAACACTCCGCCTGCGTTTAAGCTAACCTTTTCTGTGTTTTCCTATTA
>CAVZPM010000029.1:0-34626 GCA_963777155.1 Candidatus Bathyarchaeota archaeon | reverse complement strand
TAAGTTGAATTTGGCGTTTTTCTGTCCTAATCTTTGAACAGGCTGTTCTAAAGCTTAGCATTAAATCAAAACAACCCCTAACTTCTATTTGATAGCAAGTTTGCGAGGTAGAAAGATGAGCAATAAACGTTTAGTCGTTGGCACGGGAGTTGGGGTATTTTCTATCATAGTTTTAGTTGTTCTCATGGGCTTTTCTTTTTTGGCGTCAGAGACTATAAATCCCTTTGCAGCCCTTGCCGCAACCGTTGTCGCCATAGTCGGCTTTGTCTGGTTCAAAAAAACAAGCAATTAACCAAAATTGTAATCAATGGTCATTTTGAAAGCAAAAAAAGCCCCACTTCCCCAAACAGGTTAGGCAAAACCCTAACCACCCGATTCTTCGAAATAAACGCTTCATATTCTATGGTTATTTGGTTTTTTCTGCAGTATGCTTTGAAGTCTGCGATACTTAGGAAATGCAAGTTAGGAGTGTTATACCATTCGTAGGGCAGTGAGGAAGATACAGGGACTTTTCCGCCGAAGAAAATCTGGAAGCGGTCGGTTATATAACAGAAGTTGGGGAAACCCACAATGACTTTTTTGCCTACACGTAAGGCTTCTTTTATGGCAAAATCGGGTTTTTTGACTTGTTGAAGAGTCTGGTTTAAGATAACATAGTCCACGCTTTTGTCGGCATATTCGGTTAAGCCTGTGTCTATGTCTTGTTGGAACACGCTTAAGCCTGCCGAGATGCAGTTATGGGCAGCTTGTTCGTTGAGCTCAACTCCCTGTGCATGAACACTTTTCTGCCTTATCAACAAAGAAAGTAATTCACCGTCGCCGCAACCCAAGTCCAAAACAGAAGCTCCGCTTCTAACCCACCCTGAAATGACTTTGTGTTCGATTACATGGGTTTGTTTTGTCAACTATGTTTACCGCCATTTTCTACTGCTTTCAAGAAGTCTCCAATAAGCTGTATTTCCTGTTCGGTCTCCAATAGGAAGGAGTCATGTCCGTAGGTGCTGTTTAATTCGCAATAGCTTGCTTCGACGCCGGATAGTTTGCAAGCTTTTACAGTTTCCTGGCTTTGATAGGCTGGGTAGAGCCAGTCAGATTTGAAAGCGAGCACCAGAACCTTTGCCCTTAGACCTTTGAAGACATCTCCTAAATTGTGCCCGTTAAGCAGGTTAAAGTTGTCGATGGCTTTTGTTAGGTATAGGTAGCTGTTTGCATCAAAGCGTTTTACGAAGTTGTCTCCTCGGTAACGTAAGTAACCTTCAACTTCGAAATCAGCTGCAAACTTGAAAGGTTCTTTGCCGGTTCGGGTTTTTCTGCCGAACTTCTCAGTCATTGATGTGTCGCTCATGTACGTTATGTGCCCAATCATTCTTGCCACCGCTAAGCCTTTTGCAGGGGGAGAGTGGCCGTAGTAATCGCCGTTTTTCCAGTCAGGGTCAGCCATTACCGCCTGCCTTCCAACCTCATTGAAGGCAATTTGTTGTGGTGTGTGATTTAATGTAGTTGCTATGGGAATCGCCGAGCATATCTTATAGGGGTAAGAAACCATCCACTGCAAAACCTGCATGCCGCCCATTGAACCGCCAACGACTGACATGAGCTTTTCGACGCCTAAGTGGTCAATTAGACGTTTTTGAGCCTCAACCATGTCACCGATGCCAATTAAGGGAAAACTCAGACCATACGGCTTTCCAGTCTTTGGGTTGGTCGAGGATGGTCCAGTGGAGCCTTTGCAGCCGCCGATGACGTTGCTGCATATGACGAAATACTTGTTTGTGTCAATGCCTTTGCCCGGTCCGATCAGGTTCTCCCACCAACCATTCGTTCCCGCAGCATGTGAGTCACCGGTGAGTGCATGAACAACTAGTATTGCGTTGGATTTTTCAGCATTTAGTTTGCCGTATGTTTCGTAGGCAAGCGTTATTGGACCTAGTTTTTCGCCCGATTCCAACGTTAGCTCGTCTGGGGAGTGGGCAAAAGTGTAGGTTTGCGTTGGGTTGGGTTTTTCGTTTGTTATTAGCTTGTTTGCCTCCATAAAAAAGGAAAAGTTTGCGGTATTTACCGTTTGGCTGATGCCTTAAGCGCCTGGTCTATATCTGCAATGATGTCTTCGGGGTCTTCTAAGCCAATCGAGAGCCTGACGTAGTCGGGTGTTACGCCTGTTGCCGCTTGTTCTTGCGCTGTAAGCTGCTGGTGGGTCGTCGAAGCTGGATGGATGACTAGACTTTTGGCATCTCCGATGTTTGCCAGATGTGAAAGTAGTTTCACTGATTCAATGAATTTTTTCCCTGATGCCAAGCCACCTTTTATGCCGAAACCCACTAAGCCGCCATAGTGTTTTTTAAGGTACTTTGAGGCGACCTTGTTGTTGGGGTTGTCGGTTAATCCTGGATAGTTTACCCAGCTGACTAATCGGTGAGATTTGAGGAACTCGGCGACCTGGAGCGCGTTTTCTGAATGTCTGCGTTGTCTTAGCGGCAAATCTTCCAGTCCTTGAAGGAACAGGAACGCATTAAATGGGCTCAAGGAGGGACCTAAATCCCTTAGGAGTTGAACCCTGGCTTTAAAGATGAATGCGACATTGCCTAAGTCTGGAAAGTTTCCAAAAGTGTCCCAGTATTTTACGCCGTGGTAACTTGGGTCGGGTTCGGTGAATTCTGGGAATTTGCCGTTGTTCCACTTGAATTTCCCTGCGTCAACTATGATTCCGCCGATGCTTGTGCCGTGACCTCCGATATATTTAGTAGCAGAGGTGACAATGATGTCTGCGCCATAATCGATTGGCTTTACTAAGCCTACACCAACTGTATTGTCTACCACAAAGGGAATGCCTGCTTCATGGGCAATTTTCGCTAGCGCCTCGAAATCTGGGACATCCAGTTTGGGGTTGCCGATGGTTTCAGCGTAGATTGCCCGTGTTTTGGGTGTTATGGCTTTTTTGAATTCGGTTGGCTTCTGAGAGTCGACAAAGGTTGTTGTTCTGCCGAGTTTTGGGAAGGTGTAGTGGAGCAGGCTGTAGGTTCCGCCGTAAAGGTTGTTGGCTGCGACGATTTCGTCGCCAAGCTGTGTTATTGTTAGTAGTGCAAGGGATATTGCGGCTTGGCCTGATGCGACGGCTAATGCGCCCGTTCCGCCTTCGATGGCTGCGACGCGTTTTTCGAAGACGTCCGTTGTGGGGTTCATAATTCTGGTGTAAATGTTTCCTATTTCTTTTAGGGCAAACAGGTTTGCTGCGTGCTCTGTGCTTTTGAATACGTATGAGCTTGTTTGGTATATTGGGACTGCTCTTGATCCTGTTGTTGGGTCAGGAGTTTCTTGCCCTGCGTGGAGGGCGAGAGTGTCTATTTTTTTGTTTGGCATTTTTTGTTGCCTCTTGGTTTTAGGTTGGAACAAAATATGGAATAACAGCGTTATATGGATTCTTGCAAAAAATATTCCAAAAAGAATATTAGATCAGCAAATCAACTACACAACCATGTTCCCTACATTAGAAGACATCGCTAAACGCCGTAAACAACTGGGTCTAAAGCAGTCGGAACTAGCCAAAGCTGCAGGCGTAAGCCAATCCTTAATCGCAAAACTCGAAGCAGGAACCATCGACTCATCATACACCAAAGTAAAAACCATTTTCGACGTTCTCGAACGCTTAGAATTTAAAACCAAAGTCCAAGCAGAAAAAATCCTCCACAACGACGTCCTAAGCATTCAAAAAGACCAGCCAATCTCTGAAGTAGTAAAAATAATGAAGGATCACGGTTATTCGCAGCTACCAGTTTTCAATGGAAAACAACCTGTAGGCAGCATCTCAGAGAAGGCGATTCTACATCAAATCCTTTCAGGAAAAGACATAGATCAAATCTCCAAACTACCGACTGAAGACATAATGGAAGAAGCGTTCCCGCAGATAAACGAGGATGCACCTTTGTCGTTGATTACTAGTCTTTTGCAGACTTACTCAGCTGTTTTAGTATCCAAAAAAGGTGCTGTGATAGGCATCATTACGAAGGCAGATTTGTTGCGAATGCTTTAAACCAGTATTGATAGGCTTTTCCTTTTTTTCTGTCTTTGGGTCAAATGTAATATTCAGGGTTTAAAACTCCAGTTTTCACAGAATCTTTTGTGCAAAAAGTAACGCAAAGCCTACAAAAATCAAAAGTAACATCTTTGGCGGCAATCTCTTTATTCACGATTTTCTGGGCAGTTTCAGCCGCCATAATTTGGATTTTGGGCAAGTACTGCTCAACTTGCTCGGTACCTTTGTAGGCACGTTTTGAACTTAGGTATTGGCTCACAGCGGCTTGGGTAGTGCCTAGTTTTTTGGCTGCTTCTGTCTGTGAAAGATGGTATTTTTGTACGAGTTCTTTGGCAAGCATCGACCTAAAGATTGGCAAAACATATTTGCCGATTATTTCGCATTGAGGATCCATTCTTATCGATTGTCTATAACACACTTATACTAATAAGATTTTTCAGTGAAAAAAACCAGTATTTGATTTCAGTAGAATTCTTAAAAACATTCGACAATAAACTCGTCCATAACCCATACAAGATTCTCATCGTCGACGAGACAAAAAACTTAACTAACCCTGAACGATTCTTTGAAATAGCAACCAATCGAGCATTCTTATAATTTTAAATAGAGATGGAACCAATTGGAACAAAAACCGCCAACTCCAAAGGATAACTTTAAAATCAGGATTCTCAAGAACGGACCATATCTGGTTTCTGGAAATATACCCCTGTTTCCGGCAACGATAAAATGTGACCACACAGGCATTCCCGTAGAATGGATCATGGGTGATAGAATGAAGACGCCAGAGACCTATACTTTGTGTCGATGTGGGCAATCAAAGAATAAGCCTTTCTGCGACTCAACCCATGTGAAAGTGAATTTCGACGGAACTGAGGTAAGCGATAATGAACCATTCGAGAAAATGGCAAAAGAAATTGATGGGCCAGCCTTAACAGCTTAAGGATGCAGAGATTCTTTGTGCATCTGCCCGTTTCTGCCACAGAGGAGGCGACATCTGGCAGCAAATTCCCTTTTCAGATGACCCCAAACTAAAACAGAACGCTATCAAAAATGCTTGCGACTGCCCCTCTGGTCGACTTGTAGTTATGGACAAAGAAACTGGTAAAACCATTGAGCCATCACTTGAGAAATCTATAGGGTTAATCGAGGACCCTGGCATGGGTGTCAGTGGTCCGATTTGGGTTCGCGGTGGCATCTCCGGTCTATTCAAGTCAAGGCATGCTCTATGAAGTTAGGAATCGTGTGACTCTTTGTCGATGTGGAAAATCAACCAACAAGCCGTTCTGTGATAGCAGTCATTATCCAGAAGGAGATCGAGAGGTGATTGAAGATGAGCAAAAATGAAAAACGAGCATCAAAACAAGGTAAAAACGATATTGATGATGATTTGAAATCTAAGGAGAAAGCGTTCGTTCTTTTTTACGCTTCCTGGTGTCCCCACTCGCAACGTTTCTTGCCGATTTTTCAGGAGTATGCAAAAAGTAATCCGAAACAATGTATGAGTATAGTGATTGATGATAAGCCTGATCTATGCGATAAATACGAGATAGACTACTACCCAACGGTATTGCTTTTCAAGAATGGGGAAGTGAAAAAGAGACTCGACGCTACTCCGGGAATTGGGTTAACTAAGAAGCAACTATCGGAACTTACAGCTAACCCATAAGCCATTTTTCATTTTTTCTGGCTTAGCCTATTCTGGTTCTTCATTTTGGAGAAAGGATCGGCTGGTTATTCGGCTCATTTTTGACGGTTAGGCGTTCACTTAAATTTCGCAAACAATAGAAGTTGAATTCCAGATACCCCATTATCACTTAGCCAATACTTGTTGGTATTCAATGTTTACTGCTCCATGTTTGTTTAGGAGGATGTTATGTATTTTCTGCCAATCTTCCCTGATGTTTAGCCAAATGGGTCCACCGATGATGCTTTTCTTAACGTATTCACCTAATGCTTTCTGACGTTTTATGGTTCGTTTGTTCCAGTCTACGCTGATTAAACCTGAGCGTCTAAGATACTGAAGATTGCGTGCCATCTGGTTTGAGTTAATTGGGTAGGTTATGACGCTGTTCAAGTCATCCGTTAACGACTTCTATTGTAAATTCATCCTCGACTTGAAGGCTTAAGGTTGCTATCATATCCTGCATCAACTTTGCTGTTCTGGTTATATAGAAGGTTCTTTTTGGTACCAATACCTGTTCAAGGCGGTAGGCATTCCGTTTGTAGAACCAGGTTTTTACTACTTCAGCAAGTAACAGGTATGCTCCTAGAAGTATTGCCAAAACTGCATAGAATAGCGGTGGAGGCGCAACAAATCCAAATATTTCACCTAACGGGGTAAATGGCACTATTAATGCGAAGGCAACTATTGTTAAGCTGCTGGCCAATAGATATTTGCTTGGTCTGCTCTTCCAGAAAGGTGTTCGTCTAGTTCGGATAACGAAGACGACTAGAATTTGTGAACATAAGGATTCGATGAACCAAGCTGTCTGGAATAGATGCTGCTGTTGAATGGATAATACGGCTAGAGGTACAATCGGGATAAAGACAAATAGCATAGTAAAGAAAGTCAAAAAGTCAAATAGCGAACTTACTGGACCAAGAGACACCATAAAACGTCGTATGAATGCAATATCCCACCGTTTCGGTCTCTCAACGTATTCTTCATCCACTTTGTCAGTTGTGATAGTGGATTGAGACATGTCATAAAGCAAGTTGTTTAGAAGGATTTGGACTGGCAGCATAGGCAAAAACGGCAGAAAAATAGCTGCGCCGGCGACGCTGAACATGTTGCCGAAGTTTGAGCTGACGCCTAACTGGATGTATTTCATTGTGTTGCCAAAGGTTTTTCTTCCTTCCAAGACACCTTCCGCTAAGACGGTTAAGTCGTTTCTGGATAGGATTATGTCAGCGGATTCTCTTGCAACATCAACGGCGTTGTCCACCGATACGCCTACATCACTGGTTTTTAGTGAGGGAGCATCGTTTATGCCGTCTCCCATGTAGCCGACGACGTGTCCGTTCTTCTTTAGTAGGGTGATTATGCGGTCCTTCTGAATTGGGTTGACGCGGCAGAAGACGTTTGCTTCTTCAACGATTACCATCAATGTTTCGTCAGGCATGTTGCCGATGTCGTTGCCAAGAGCTACACCTTTTACTTCAAACCCGAGTTCTTCGCAGACTTTTCTTGTTACTAACTCGTTGTCGCCTGTGAGGATTTTTAGTTCAATCCCTGCTTTACCTAGCAGCTGAAGTGATTGTTTTGCTGTTTCTTTTGGAGGGTCAAGGAAAGCCACAAAACCTAGAAAAACCATGTCGTTTTCATCATTTATTGAGTAAACTGCTTTGTCTACTTTGAGACGTTTGTAGGCAACGCCTAAAACTCTAAGCCCCTCTGCGCTATAATCATGGTATTTTTGCTCGATTTTCTTGCGTGTTTCCTCACTAAGGTCTGCTACCAGTTTGTTTCGTTCATAGTAAGAGCAAACCTTGAGGATTTCTTCGGGGGCTCCTTTGGCTATGAAGTATCTTTGACCTTCCCGTTCAACAACCACGGATACACGTCTTCGGATAAAATCAAAGGGTACTTCGTCGATTTTTTGGTATTTGGAAGTATCAATTTCTTTGTGTTTTAAGAATGGCTTCATCTAGTGGGCTGCGTAATCCGGTTTGGAAGCTGGCTGTTTAAGAATGAATAAAGAAGGACTTTGTCATCTTCTTTTCCGTCCATATCCACGTTTAGGATAAGTTTAATGCGGTTCTCAGTTAGCGTGCCCGTTTTGTCAGTGCATAGGACGTTCATGCTTCCAAAGTTCTCTATGGAAGAAAGCCGTTTTACGATTACACCTTTCTTGGACATAGCCATGGCGCCTCTGGATAAGTTGATGGTAATAATCATGGGCAAAAGTTCGGGAGTCAATCCTACTGCCAGGGCAACTGCGAAAAGCAATGCGTTTACTACACCCTGGGTTGTGGGGTTGCGTACAGATATAATTAGGAAGACAAACATGACCAAGAGGAAAGTTACCTGCATAATGAGGAAGCCAAAACCTTTGATGCCGCGTTCGAATTCGGTTTCTGGGGTTTTTTCTATTAACTTTTTAGCTATTTTGCCGTATTCAGTTAAGCTTCCGGTTTTGACAACCATAGCTGTTGCTGTGCCACTAACTACGGAGGTACCCATGAAACAGTAATTGTTCCATTCAATAATTGACCCAGTGCTTCCTTTCACTGGATTGGGACTTTTCTCTACTGGGAACGACTCGCCTGTTAGTGCTGACTGGTTAATGAACAGGTCTTTAGCGCTGATTACTCTTGCATCTGCTGGAGCAATGTCTCCGGCGGAAAGGAATATTATGTCTCCTGGGACGATTTCTGGTAACTTTATTTCTTGTTTAACGTTGTCACGGAGGACCGTTGCAGTTGTGGTGACTTTTTGTTTTAGCAGTTGAGCAGCTTTCTCTGCTTTAGACTCTTGATAGTAATCTAAAACTACGCTGACAAAAATTATGGTTAATATTATAGCTGTGTTTGCAACTTCACCTAAGGTACCTGTAATTATGCCTGCAATTAACAAAATAATTACTAATGGACTTTTGAAGTGTGAAAGAAACTCTTTGAGGGCGGAATGTTTGTGTTCATGGGCAAATTCGTTTTTGCCATAAACTTCAAGGCGTTCTGCTGCTTGTTCCGATGTCAACCCTTGGGATGTAGCTTTCAAGCGAGCCATGAGCTCTTCGATGGGCAGGCTCACCATGTCTTCTGTGGTCAATATTGGCTGCATTGAGGCAACTGAGTTTTTGTTTAAATTATCGCCATCCAGCAGTGCTTTAGCCATACGCCTGTAGCCTTGAACCGTACAATAGAATAAACTGCTCTTAAAGGAGTTTCTAAAAAAATACAGAGCTAACGCTAAAAAACTGGGGATTCGGGATGGGTCCAGTTGGCATCCTACACACTGCTACTGGAAAAGTGTTCGTTGGAATATACGCTCTTTACTATGGATTAATCGAGTTGGTTGCCATGGCCTTTTTGCGGCTCCAATGTACGCCGTTTCCTGCACAATTTCCACTTGGAAAGTGACCATCAACAAAAACAGTGGCTCTTTAAGCTTTTTTAGAAACGCCTGATTCATTATGGATGTGACTACAGCTATATCTTGGCACAGAAATACGCTACCAAATGGTCTAACAGTACTACTCTTTCCCCGGCAGTCGGCCAACACCACTCAACTGTCCGTCGCTGTTGAGTACGGTTCAAACCAAGAGCCAGCGGAAAACGCCGGTGTAGCCCATTTCCTTGAGCACATGGTAGCAGGTGGATCAACAAAACGAATTCAGCTATCTCGAAGCATCGAGAATTCTGGTGGAATTTTAGATCTGTACACTGACCATGAGCATATGATGAGTACGATGGATTTCTTGCCGGAGAAAACAGAGGAAGCTTCCAACATACTGTCCCTATTGCTATTTAGCGGTGGTTTTGACAAAGAAAAATTCGATCAAGAACGCAAAATAATCCTCAACGAGCTTGCAGAAGCTTTAGATGACCCCGATGAGATGATTGAAGATTTACTGCTCAAGAGTCTGTTTAAAGAGCATCCAGTGAAGCGTCCAGTTGGAGGCTCCCCTGGAACTGTCAAACAACTAACGATAGATCAGTTGATTCGGGCTCACAGCGCTAATTATGTTCCCGAAAACATGATTTTGATCTTAACCGGCAAATTCACAGAAAAATCAGTTGAAGAAGTGCTCAAGAACTTCCAAGGTCAACATGCTTCTGAGAAGTATTCAAAAAAGAATTATCCTCTTGAAACCGCTAAACCAAAACCGCTGATCATTAAGAGGAAAGCTGGAATTGCCCAGACATATCTAAGTATTGGTGCAAGAACAGTCTGTTCAAACCATGAAGATGCAGCAGCCTTAGATTTGTTGAGTGCGGTTCTTAGTGGTGGCACAAGTTCAAGGTTGTTTGTGGAGCTGCGTGAGAAAAACGCATTAACCTATGATGTTAACTCGGACCATAACAAGGGTTTAGATTTCGGTTTCTTCAAAGTTAACTGTGCTGTAAAAGACAAGAACTTGGCAACTGCCCAGAAAATGATTCTTAACGAGTTTTCAAAGCTGAAGACAGAGAATGTACCTTCTGATGAGCTTGAACGATGCAAAAACCTGATTGTTGGCGGTATCCTAAGAGGCATGGATAATCCCCGGGAAGCTTTAGAGATTATTTCCTACTTAGAGCTGCAATATAAGAGCGAGCAGGCGCTCGTTGATTACATAGCTAAAGTTAAGGCTGTTTCGAGTGAACAGATAATTGATGCAGCCAACGTTTACCTTGATGAAGGAATGCTTTCAACCGTTATTCTCCAGCCCAAAAAATAGTCTTCTTCAAAACTATTTTTAAACGCTCGCTTTGACAAGCTCCGTAGCTACTGTATAAGGATTCCCAGAAAATACGAATTTGTAAGCCTAAACCATAATTTAGATCCTTGAAAAAACAGAGCCGAACGTAAGAATTTGTCGAAATGCGTAGACTATTATATGGGAAAAGTTTGTTGCTCTTATTTGTGACAACAAGTTCTCATATAGTATTAATACTCATATACACAAGCTGATTGCTTGTTTTCGTGTCATAGAGTTTGTTGTCCAAAATGTGGGAAAGTACTTGTTAAACCAGACAAAAAACTAGAGAACGCTGTGTTTTGTGTTGCACGTTTTACCTGTGACTCATGTGGCAACAGGTTCAATTTTGTCTCGGAATTTTAAGCAGTCCTTTTAGATCTTTTTAAGTTATTTTTTTTAAAAGATTTGAGGCTTCAAGTTTTGGGACAATGCTTGGATTTTGTTTACGAAAAAAGATGATAGCTCGGCGAGAGCAGGGCGCCTTTCAGCTCTAATAAAACAAATGGTTGGCAATCCATCAATATAGAGATAAATCTTCCAGTTTATTCTTTATATAATTGGGTACAGTTTTTTCAAGAGCACTAGGAGAGTTAGCTCTTGCATCTTGAAGAGATGAAAAAAGAAATAGAAGCCTTAGTTGTAGCGAAGGGTTTCTACAACAAGCCTGAAGATATCCCCAAAAAGCTGCTTTTTGCCTTCATCGAGTTAGGTGAAGCTAGTGATGCTTGGAAAAAAGGTTTGCCTGAAGAGAAAATCGCAGAGGAACTCGTCGACGTCATTTTTTACATTTTAGATGCCAGTCGTTTAGCTTGCCCCAATATGAACATGGATGAAGTGTTTAAGAAAAAACTGGAAAAAAACCTTGGTCGACCCTTCCAGTATGGCGAGGGACACCGAACTAAACAGCCCTAAAAACTAGAAACCAAAAATAAGGTTTATTTCAAGCTTCAGCCTTTATGCTGTTGAAACAAATTGGACTTTATCTCCCCAAACAACCTGCTTTTCGAATGCAGTAAATGCGGTTTATGCTGCGGTGACACAAAACAAAAAACAAGACACATTCTTCTTCTAGAGTCAGAAGTAAACACAATATCTGAAGCGACGTGTTTGCCAAAACAAACCTTCACAAAGCAAATAGTTGATAAAACGCCTTACTGTTATGAAATGAAAAAAGACTTTGAAGGCAGATGTTTCTTTCTTAAAGATAACAAATGCACAATTTACACATTGAGACCATTGATTTGCAGATTTTATCCCTTTGAACTGAAATTTGACCAAACCACAAACACTCATGTCTTTGATTTTACGCTTGAGTGTCCAGAAACAGGTAAAGGAAAACCATTTACTGAGAAAGATTTTAGAGATTTATTCTTGTTGGCAAAGGATAAACTGTCTTAAATTTGTCCTAGAACATCGGATTGTTCTATTGTGACTCCGCAATAGTGGCACTTTAGCATTAAAGGGTCTTCTTGTTTGATATGGAATTTGGAGGCTATCGGTTCGTCGGCGTTGGTTATGCAGCATGGGTTTGCACATTTTAGTATACCTTCAATGGTGGCAGGCAACTTAACTTCCAACTTTTCCACAACCGAGTAATCATGAATAATGTTTATTGATGCATGTGGAGCAACAAGGGCAATCCTGTTTACTTCCTGTGGACTTAATGCTTTTCCCTCAATCTTAATGATGTCTTTGACTCCGAAGCGTTTGCTGGGAACGTTGATGGCTATTGTCATGATCCTTTTTTCTTTGCCAGTTATTCCCAGAATCTTGACTACATCTAGGGCAAATCCGCCTCGAATGTGATCGATAACTGTTCCGCTTTTTATTTTTGAAACTCTAAGCTCCTTATCGGTCATGCAACTATCCCAACCAAACTATGTACAAGGTACAAATAAGAAGTTGGATCAAAAGAATTAAGGTCTATGGGAACGCAAGTTGATGACTGTTGTACCTGCAAATTTGTCAAAGTATCTCATGAACGCATTGTTCTTTATTCGCCAACCATAAAGCAAGTCGAATGGTAAGAGAGGTAAGACTTTTCCAAAGTTCCTCACTGCAGCGTGGTCATAGGACATTTTCTTTCCATCTGTCCTGACGACCTTTAAGCCTAAGATGCGTTTGCCTATGCTTTGACCGTTAAATCCCTCAAGTAGAGTCGAGTAAAGCCAAACTAACCCGATTGTGATGAAGAGAACTTGGCTGATGCTTCCAATCAAGATATCTGAGGATAGCGATATCAAGTTAGGAATTAAACTAATTGCCGAAGTAATGCCTAAAATCATGGCAAAATCGATAAGGAAAGCAAAAGCCCTGTTCTTGAAAGAAGCAAGTGGAAGTTGGCTTGCTTTTCCCTCTACATCGGCGACTTCAGCCCAACTTTCAACGTCATGGATCACGCGGACTGCGCTTTCTCCCGCTCTGCTTAGTTTGTATTTTCCAGTGGGGGTTTGTTCTATAAAAGGTGACAATGAACGGAGGTGGAAGCTAAGCTTTCCAGTATCAACCTTCAGCAAGTTTAGCAAGTCTGTAAAGGACGACTCAGTGTTATTGCTAAGGTTTAGTAATATTTCCCTTCGCAACGGATGCGAAAGGACTGAAAGTACCTTTGAAACGTTTCCTTGATCTACAGCCATATTTACAAACCATTTTTTTACTAATTAATGACTTTTGTTTGGCGAACGGTTTTGTATACAGCCCATTAAAACTCTCTTCTCCCATATAAGGTCCACCCAAAAAAAACTGTTATACAAAACCTAGTCTTAATAGTGGAAAACAATCTATTAAATAGTCTATGTCAAGCGCTGAAGTGGCAGTCCATGTATTCAAAGAGTTAGAAAGTGAAGACTTCCGAATCCTAAACATAATAGAAGCAGGAATGAGCAAACATGAATTCGTCCCAATAGAACAGATCCAAAGCTATGCTAAAATTCCCATGGACCGCATAGACTTCACATTGGGCAAATTAAACAAGCTGGGCTTAACTTACCGGACAAAAGAAACCTACAATGGACACACCCTAAACTATGCAGGATACGACTGCTTAGCCATTAACGCCCTTGTCAAAGCAGGCGCAATCGTTTCTTTTGGGCAATCTTTAGGTGTGGGAAAAGAAGCGGATGTTTATGATGCCCTTAACTCTGATGGTAAACGAATTGCAGTAAAGTTTCATCGGTTGGGAAGGATTAGTTTTAGGCAAACTAGACGTAAAAGAGGCTATACCAGAGAACATTCCACTTGGCTGTTTCAGTCTCATTTGGCGGCTGAACGAGAATTTCACGCTATGAAGCTGGTTTACGAAAATGGAGTTTCAGTTCCAGAGCCAATAAGCCAAAACCGTCATGTCATAGCTATGGGCATGATTGAAGGAGCGCAACTCTCGAAATACAGAGACATCGGTAAACCAGAAAAAGTGCTTAAAGAAATCCTTCGAAACCTTAGAAAAGCCTACATGAAAGCACATATTATCCATGCTGACATCAGCGAATACAATATTATCCTAAAGCCTGATGGTGACTTGCTCATAATTGATTGGCCGCAAGCGGTAAAAACTGATCACGCAAATGCAGGCGGAACTTCTTGAAAGAGATATCAAAAACGTGCTGACTTATTTTAGCCGTAAATTTAACGTAAAGTTGGCTGGGAAAGAAGCCTGCGATTACGTTACTGGAGAAGCCAGAAGCTTGAAGTTTTAATGTTTGCTGGCGTCCATGACAATGTAGAGGATGTTGTTTCCGCGAAGCAACACATTGCCATAGTTGGTCATTAATTGGTCATCTTTGAATTCGGTTGCGCCTTCCAAGAGAATGTTCATGTGGCCGTCGCACTTTATCATTTTTCCCTTGTATTCATAGCCGTTTTTCAGAACAACTTCAATGTTGCCGTGCAATTGTTTAATGAGTACGTTTAGTGGTTTTTTACTTGGTTCCATCATTGTCAATTTAGGGTCCCTGTCCTATCCTGTTGATATGCAAGAACTCCATACCAAATATAAAAGTCTTATGAAAATGCTCTATTGTTAAACAACCAAAACATGGCTTTATAATACAAGTAAGGCTTTACTTGAGAAAAATAAGTTCAAAACTTAGGTTTCTTAAAATTACCAAATGTCAAAGGAGCAAAGCAAAGAAAAAAGGTTTGGGTAGGATTGAAACTATAGCTTAGACAAAATCGACAGTGCCGCAACAACTAGGAAAGCAATGCCCGTCCAGAACAAATCGCCACCAGTCAAGAAATATACAACGACAGCTACAAGAATCGCAGGAATCAGCACTAGGAAAAGTTTGACAAGAATAATGATTATCAAACCTATGATGACGAGTACTATGAGGAAACCAATGTCAAATCCGCCAAGTCCCAAGCTACTCAGTATTGAATAAATTAAGGTCATTAATATTACAAAATTCATTAGAGATCCTCAATAAAAAACTGTAGCAAGAAGGTAATAAATTTTGCCCAAACAAGACAGGGCTCAAAAAATTTAGATACCAATTTTTGATTTGATTCTCGGAATAATCTCTTTTTGAACCTGAAGAACGCCAAACGTTGTTATCCTAAACTTTTCATCTGCCATTTTCACTGCAAAATCGTTCTTTACAAGTTCGCCTAGTCGTGTGCTGGTTATTTTGCCGCTTTTCCCAAGCTTTATCTGCAGTTCATCTTTTGAAACCGAGTCACTTTGCACCAATCCAAGTTTATTTCCAAGAAAATACGCAACAAGCCAAACCAGCAATGCTTCATTATCCCTCAGCTTGTTTTTGGGAGCTAGCATACTTATACCGTCATCAGAAAAAGCCACAATACCCTTAAGGTCGCTGGCAAGCTGCTCCAGATCAATGTTTAGCCAGAGCTTTTGGGCGATTTCAAAGGAAGGAATCATGTCTTTAAAGAACTTGTTGAGGAGCAACCATGCTTCTTGAGGTTCAGCGCTAATCTGTTGCTCGAGTTCTTTGTATTTTATTTGTACAGTGATTTTTTCGGGTTTGGCGCTCAACTCATTTTGCCTCTGAGTTTGGAGAGAACGTTATCTTCAACCCATTTCTCACCTTGTATCGTAAGTTTAAACTCGGGTTTGTTAGGGTCAGGTTTGAAGACTTGTCCACGCTTAGTCATCTCGTTGAGTCTAGCGGGAACCATGCTTTTTATGCCGCTTGACTCCAAAAGTTTCTGAATCTGTGCTGCTGTGTTTCTCTTATCATCGGAAGCATAAAGAACCAAGCCCACAGCCTCATAATGGGTGAGGTTTTCCCTAGTAACAATTACTGGACCTTCGGTTGTGGGTTCAATTATGCCTTTAAGTTGTGCTCCTGAAGGCGTCAACTTGTTTGAGACAAAATCTGAGAGTTTCTCAACAAAATTCTCTGGAATGTTGCTAAGCATGTCAAGAATATCTTGTGGATTCTCGCCCTCAATAACTACTTCGCCGAATGGTGTTTTTATGCGTGCTTCAATGTGTTTCATCGATATGCCTCTTCAATGTATAAGCTGTGCTATACCTTTTAGGATTTGTGGCAGAAAATAGGTTAAGAGTAAAAAAGGGGTTATTGAAGCCGTTCTTTTAGGAGTTTACTCACTAGTTCAGGATTGGCTTTACCGCGGACTTCTTTCATTGCTGCACCCATAAGCATGCCGAAAGCCTTCTTGCCCATTTTCTCGATTTGTATTTTGTTAGCGGCGACTATACGGTCAATGATAGGTGCTAAATCTGCTTCAGTGCACATTTTTAGTCCCAAAGCGTTTGTTGCCTCCTGAAGGGTTTTGCCTTCGTTCTTCGACAGCCAACTGAAAACGTCTGCGATTGCTTCTTTGGCAAGTTCACCTGACCCGACAGCTTTGAAGATGCTGCTGATTTGCTGGTCTGTGACATTTTCGGTTGGGATGCCTTCACGTTTGAGTGCTTTGACTGTTTCGGTTAGGAACGCTGCGACTGTGGAGGCTGCGACGCCGCTGGTTTTGGCGTTTTCCTCGAAGATGCCGATGTATTCGGAGTCTATGAGTTGTTTGGCTAATTTTTCGTTTAAGCCGTACTGTTTTATGAGTCGGGCGAGTTTTTTGTCAGCTGGCTCAGGCAAATTCGCCTTTATTTTTCCCACGAGTTCTTCTGTTATGGGTTGTGGTGGAATGTCGGTTTCTGGGTACATCCTTGCGGCGCCTGGACGTGGACGCATGTAACGTGTGGTTCCGTCGTCTTTGGCAGTTCTTGTTTCGGCGGGAATAGCTGTGCAGGCTTCTTGGGCTCGTTCCACCACTGCTTTGAGAGCGTCTAGTGTGTTTTCTGCTGTGTCAGCAACGAAAACGACCGCGTCGCCTTCAGCCGCTTCGACAGCTTTCTGCAAAGCAGCTACCTCTTCAGGTGTGATGCCATAGTTTGCCAGCACTTCATCAGTATGGAAAATGCCGCCGACTCTGCCCCAGAATTTGGCGCGGTCAGACAGTTCTGTTCCGAAGCGGAAGTTAGGCATCAATTCGCGACCTGTTAAGCCAGCGAAGCCGCATAGTTTGACTGCCAAGACTCTGTGGTTTTTGTCGACTGCTTTTCGGATGACTTTACTTTTGGTGTCTTTGAAGTTGGTTGTTACATCTACGAAGTCGGGTTTGATTGATTCCGCTTTTACGCCGCGTTTGGCAAGTTCTTCTTTAATGGCTATTAACCCCAGTTGACGTTGAACCTCGTACTCGACAACGGTGGATATGAGTTCGAGTTCCTGAACACCCTTAATCTCTATTAATGCTCCGTTTGGCAAAGACACGTTGAGGTCTTGGCGAATCGTGCCCAATCCACGCATGACTTTTCCTGTGTCACGGAGAATTCTGCCAATGGCAAACGCAACTTCCTGCGCCTCCATAGGTGAGTAGATTACTGGTGCCGTGGCGACTTCGATTAGTGGGATTCCTAAACGGTCGATTCTGTAACGGATGGTTTTGCCTTCTTCCTGTGTTCCAGTTTTTCGTGCTGCATCCTCTTCGAGGCTTGAGGCTTGCATCGGAATGGTTTTTTCACCGACTTTAATCCAGCCATCAAGGGCGATGATACAAGTGCGCTGGAAACCTGTAGTGTTGGAGCCATCGATAACGGTTTTACGCATAACATGCACTTCGTCAACAGGCTGCATATTCATCATAAGCGAAGCCGTTAAAACTACTTCAACTGCATCCAAGTTGATGGGGTGCGGCGGCTCCTCATCCATCTCCACAAGGCAAGAACTTTTACGGTTGGCTTCGTAGAGGATTTTTACGCCCTTCTGGAACTCAAAGAACGCAGCGGGGTCAATCTGTCCCAACTCGCTCTGGGTTGGGCGGAGTCTGCGCAGGAAAGTGAGTTCTGGGTCTTCTTTGAAAAGGTCGGGTGGGCAGCTGCAGAAGAGTTTGCTGTTGACGTTTATTTGCTGGTGGATTTCTAAGCCGACTTTTAAGCCGACTTTAGCGTAGTCGATGGTCATTTTATTGGACTCCTTCAACGATTTTGTCCTGCGGAAGTGTTCGTGGCGTGAATTCGCCTGCAACGTTGGTTTTCATCAGTTTCTTTGCCTCTTCTGTATCTTGGGTTTGTCCGAGAACCCACATGAGTTTTACAAGAGCCGTTTCAGGGAACATATCATCCAGCGGAACCACACCAAACGAAAGCAAATCCCTTCCTGTATCGTAAACGTTCATGTTCACGCGTCCCCAGATACACTGAGAAGCCAATGCAACCAACACGCCCTTAGAAACGGCGTTTTTGATAGCGTCAAAACAGAATTTGCTCACATGCCCCAAGCCTGAACCTTCCAGCAAAATACCCTTCATACCTTTCTCAACGTAGAAGTCGATTATTGATGGGTCCAATCCAGGATAGAATTTTACTAAGGCAACTTTTTCGCAGAAGTTTGGTTTGAGTACCAGTTTTTTCTTGGTGTCTCGGCGTTTGTACTGGTCTGTTTCCATGATTACTTGGAGGTTTTTGACTTTGGCTATGGGGAAGCCGTTTATTGATTTGAAGGTGTCTCGGCGGCTTGTGTGGCACTTGCGAACTTTGGTACCCCTGTGCACCACGATTGCGGTGTCGGATACGGTTTCATGCATGGCTAAACCTACTTCTGCGAAAGGTGCTTCTCCGGCGGCTTTCACTGCGCCGATGAGGTTGGTTGCTGCGTCGCTGCTTGGTCGGTCAGATGAACGCTGTGCACCAACAAGAATGACTGGAACTGGAAGGTTCTGAAGTGCAAAGCTCAACGCCGCTGAAGTGTAAGCCATTGTGTCGGTGCCATGCGCAATTACTATGCCATCCACTCCTGCTTCGATTCGTTTGGCTACGGTTTCTGCGAGTTCTGTCCAGTGTTTTTGGGTTATGTTTTCGCTGTAGAGGCTGAAGACGATTTCTGTGTCAACTCGGGCGACATCGGCGAGCTCTGGAACCACGCCATAGAGGTCGCTTGCTGAAATTGCTGAGCGCACAGCTCCTGTGCGATAGTCTACTCGGCTGGCGATTGTTCCACCTGTACTCATGATTACGACGTGGGGTAATGCTGGGTTTTGTTTGGGTATAGGTGGAGATGCAAATGTAGGTTTGGTGCCTTTACCGATTTTCTCGACTTTTACTTCTTTGGTTACTTTGATGCCAACGTTGTAGCCGCTCTTCATTTTAACGATGACGATTGTGCCTTCGCCTAGCTCTGGGCGCGGAATCAGGATGCCCTCGTAAACTTTGCCTTTACTTGTAACTCTTATGATGTCGCCGATGTCGCAGTCGGCTAGTTTTAGCAGGCGCAACGCTTCGCCCTTGTAACCTGAACTTTCAATTTGACTCATACTATTCCTCACAGTGTCTTGGAAACGTAAACTCCATCGCGCTCGTACCCGAAACGCATGTAATACCTTCTTGTTCCTAACGCACTAATAACTAAAAGCTTTTTCAACCCCAACTCTTCTCCTGCCAAGCGTTCGGCTTCTTTTAGAAGTATTTGTCCATAGCCCTTATGTTGCCAAGCACTATCGGAGTGTTTGCCAACTGGAACAAGTTGCCCGTAAACATGAAGTTCCCGCACAATAGCAGATGGAACAGCTGTGATTTCTGGTCTGTGCGCCTTTGCAGAAGGAACACGCATACGCAAATAGCCCAGCAACACGTTGTTTTCTGGGTCTTCAGCTGAAATGAAAAATTCCCTGTCCTTCTGAGGCTTCGTATCGTTGGGTTAGGATTTTGACTTTTTCCAAATCAGGCTTCACTTGGTCAACTGCCATGCGGTGCCCAACTTCGCGGCAGCGGATACATTGGCATTGGTTACCCTGAGCTTTAAGTTTAGATTGGACAAGCTCTCGCACATCGCTCTTTTTTACCCCTGCCAAAATGAGTCTTGCTGGAATATCCCGTTGCACACGCATCACCCTTATCCACTGCGGGATTATTTTTTTGATTTCGGCGATCACGTTTGCTGCTTCTTCAGTCGTATAAGGCTCATAGGTGCCTTTTTGGTACCATTCGTAAGCTTTGGTGCCTGCGATGGCGAGGCAGGGATAAATTTTTATCATGTCAGGCTTGAATGCTGAGTCAGTGAAAATCCGTTTGAAGGCAGCTATGTCTTTTTGCGGGTTGGAACCTGGCATTCCAGGCATCATGTGATAAACAATCTTTAAGTCCAGCATCCTTTGGCTATGCGGGTTGCTTCCACTACGTCTGCGACAGTGTGGGTTCTGCCGACTCGACGGTAGATTTCGTCATCAGGATTCTGCACGCCAAGCTCAATGCGGGTTACTCCCATGTTAAGCATTGCGTCGATGTGGGGTTGTTTTGCCCAGTCTGGACGTGTTTCGACGGTTATGCCGACGTTGCGGGTTTTGCTGACTTCAGCGTTGGCTTTTGCTTCTTCGAGGTTTGCTGAAGTTTTGCCTGTTAGGGCGTCTAGGCAACGCTGGATAAACCATGTCTGGTACTCCATTGGAGTCGCTGGGAAGGTTCCGCCCATAACGATTAACTCGACTTTATCCACCTTGTGCCCTATCGCAGTAAGTTGGCGGATTCGACTTTTCACCTGCTCGTACGGGTCAAAACTATTTTGTGTTCCACGCAACGCGGCAGGTTCATATCCAGTGTAGCTTTGCGGAGAGCCCTGGGTTGGTCCTCCTGGACAATAAGCGCAGGGTTCGGGTTGTGGGCATGGATAGGGTTTTGTCATGATGGCGATGACTGTTACGCCGCTGATTGCACGGGTATTTTTTCTTCTAATTATGGGTAAGAGTTTTTTTGCTTCAGCTGGCGTTAAGGCACTTATTAAATCAGCGTTGGCTGGTACAGCTTCCAGATGGTACTTTGCTGCGACCTTTAATTTTTAATCGGTTGACATCCTCATGTGTAGGAGATGTGCATAGAAAGTAGGGTTGTGATTATTTCTCTGAGGGCAACCTGGTTAGTCAAAGGAAAGTACCAAAATAAGGTTAAGATTGCAGATAAATAAACTGCACTTAGTTAAAAAGGAAATTTAGTTTGAAAAAAGTCTATTTAGACCCAGTTTTGCCCAGCTTTCCGCTGCAGAATTACGCGTTTTTCGTAGTTGCGGCGTGTGCGGGTTTTTGGGCTTGGGGCAGTTCTTTCTTGTGCCGTGATTTTTGGCGTTTGAGAACGGACTTTTCCAGCTTTCGATAGTGAACCGTGAGTTGGCATATTTTACACCTTTGGCACATTAAGCCAAAACGTTGCACTTAAACCTTTACCCATCTGAACCCACTTCGAAACCAACATGCCAGAATTCCTCTCTAAGAGATTCTTGGGGTATTGTCGCGTTCGAAAGCTGCAAATCTACCGCGCAAGCCAAGGCTCTTCCCTCAGCATACATACGCAGACGTAGGTTGCAAGTATAAAAAAACCTATAAAAAAGCTTGGTGCGATGTTCGTGTTGTTTAAATATAAGTTCTTTGACTATGCATGTGCAAAAAGAAGGAATACTTTAGAATGGGTTCCAAGTCTCCAAGAGGCGAATTTGCCGCAAGGCAGTTAGCAAAGAAACGGAAGAATTTCCGTTGGTCAGATCGTTACTTTAACCGTCGTATGCTTATGTTAGATGAGAAAGTTGACCCTATGCAAGGTGCACCCCAGAGCCGGGGCATCGTGCTTGAGAAGGTTGGTGTCGAATCTAAACAGCCCAACAGCGCCATCCGCAAATGTGTCCGCACACAACTCATCAAAAACGGCAGAACCATCACAGCGTTCTTGCCCGGTGACGGCGCCCTCAACGTAGTAGACGAACACGACGAAGTTGTCGTGGAGGGTATCGGCGGAACAAGAGGCGGTGCTATGGGAGACATTCCAGGAGTCAGATGGAAAGTCGTTATGGTTAACGGTGTAAGCCTAAACGAACTCGTCTACGGACGAAAACAAAAACCAGCAAGGTAAAAACTATGTCACAAACAACATCCACAGTTTCATCTCAGCCACAGGAAATCAAGCTCTTCCAGAAATGGAGCTTCAAAGACATCACAGTTAAAGACATAGGTTTACAGCGGTACCTCAATTTGACACCGATGGTTGCCCCACACAGCATGGGACGCCACGAACACCAAAGATTCCGCAAAGCCAAAGTCAACATCGTAGAACGCCTAATCAACGGCCTTATGCGGTCTGGAAAGAACAGCGGCAAAAAAGCCAAAGCAACAAACATCGTAAAAGAAACCTTCGAAATCATCAACTTACGCACAGGCGGCAAAAACCCAATAGAGGTCCTTGTGCAAGCCGTCGAAAACGCTTCTCCATGCGAAGACACCACACGTGTCAGCTACGGTGGAGTTGTCTACCATTTATCCGTCGACGTTGCACCACAACGCAGAATCGACCTTGCCATACGCCACATCACTGAAGGCGCACGTGCATCAAGCAAGAACAACCCACGCAGCATACAGGAAACCCTCGCCGACGAACTCGTACTCGCAGCCAATAAAGACATAAAAAGCGTCGCCATAGCCAAACGCAACGAAATCGAACGCGTCGCACAATCCAGCAGATAAACTGCCCAACAAAATCTTTTATTTTAATTTTAAACCATTTTTTAGTTTCAATTGCTTTTCTTATGTTGTTTAAACGATTCTAGCATGGATTTCCACGATGTCGCCGTCGTCTAAGACAAAGTTCATCCCGACTTTCTTGGGGCTGAAAGGTAACCGTTTAGCCCATACCATTGCAAACATGAAATTCATCAGGAGCTCCTTATGGATGTTCTTGGCTAAATCGTTGACTGTGGCACCCTTTTTGAGTGCGAAGGGACGGTCGGCGTGCACCTTGTTGCCAGGTTCTTTGGTGTAGATTCGAATAATGCCGAGTGCATCGAACAGTGCTTTTCCCAGTTCTTGAAGCCCCATCCTATTCTGTGCAGAAATGGCGACGATAGGTAATTTTCCGTTCACAAATTCCTTCAGATGCCTCAGGTTTGCTTGAGCGCCTTTCAAATCCAGCTTGTTAGCTACAATTACCGCGGGCTTGTAGATGGTGCTCTCATAAATTGCGTTCTCAACGTCTTCCAGCGTAACCTCGCCGCTGATGTGTACGATTGCATCGTGGACTTTGTAGTCGCGGAGCAACTGTTCAACCTGATTCATGCTGCAATCAATTAATTTGCCCACAAGGACAACCCGCAGTGCTGTGCCAGAGTGTTTTCTGTCAATGTCGACTTTTCCGCTGGGTTTGTAGACTAAAACTCGGGTTTTCTCCAGTTCAGCCAAAATCAACTCTAACTGCTCAACAGGGTCACGCTCTAAATCAACCATCAAAATTACCCCGTCGGCGTTGCGTGCTAAGCCAAGTGTGACGTTGCCGCCTGCTTTTCCTTCTGCTGCTCCCTCCATAACCGCGGGTGCTTCCACAATCTGGAACTGTACATCCCTGTAACTCATTATGCCTGGTACAGGTTCATGCGTGCTAAACGGCGTTGGTGTAACGAGGACTTTTGAGTTGGTTACTGCAGTCATGAGGGCGCTTTTGCCCACGTTCGTCATGCCCACCAAAGCGATCTGCGCTGAACCTTCCTTCTCTATGAAGAGTTTGGGTCCGCCACTGCTCTTGCCTGTGCCCATGCGCTTCTTTTTTTCTAAATCTCCACGGATAAGCGCAATTTTGCGGTTCATTTCGCCGCGTAGTTTCATGGTGCCTTTGTGATGTGGAACATACTTTAGGAATTCAATCATGGCATCCATTTTTTCTTTAGGAGTATGGGCAGCTTCAACTAGCTCCCACTTATCCATCGCTTCAGGCGGCAAATTAGTCGGCATGCAGACTTCGCAAATACAATCAACAAGACAACCATAAGACTATTTCTAAAACAAAACCCAAAAAAACACTGCACATCTGTTAACAAGAATTGAAAATCATCCTACAAAGTCAGCTTTCCTTTGTTATTTATAACCAACTTTCCATTTACTCTATTGTTGGTTACTCGTTTTGAGTGGTAGCATCTTGGCTTCGCTAAAGCCTCACTGCGATATAGTAGCTGTGATCCTAAGTGTTTTAGTTCAGATTCCCCTCGCGGTTTTTCTGGGGCACTACTACGACGAACGCCTTTTCATAGATGCAGGTTACCTGGTTAGCTCGGGGCTAAATCCCTACATGCCCCATGTCATCACGGTTTTCTCTAACCCGCATCTCATCGGCGTAAACCCAATAATCGGGTACCCTCCCCTCTATCCTCTACTGTTAGGTGCAATTTACCGCTTAACCTACAACCTTCTCCCGAACATTTTCCTCTATAACTTTGCCATAAAAATCCCCGTTATCGCCAGCAACATCGCCCTCGCATACCTGACTAAAGCAGTCATGCAGAACCTTGGCATGCCACAAAAAAGAATCCAGTTTGCCTGGCTCTTTCTGCTATTCAACCCCTTTACTCTTTTAACCACCGCGGCTTGGGGCGAATTCGACACCCTTATAGCGCTTCTGTCCTTGGCTTCGCTTTATCTGTTGAGCATGGGTAAAGCTGTGAAAAGCTCGCTTCTTCTTTCGCTTGGCATTGTACTAAAACCCATCTCAGCACCGCTCATTGGGTTGCCGCTATTTTTCTCTACGCCTCAGAACCGCCGAAAAAACCTAACTTATCTCTTGATTGCCTCTGTATTTGTGGTTGTTTTTTGGTTTTTGCTCTTTAACCTACTCGGGTGGATGGCACCTGCCTCTCCTGGCCAAGTAACTTCGTACTTTAGAATGGCTGGCGGCATGACCCTGTTTAACGGCGTTGAGATTTTTCAGAAGTCAGCTACAATACCCACAGGTTATGACTGGTTAGGTTACCTCTGGATACCTGGCATCATCTTCGGATACTACTTAATCTATCGGAACCCGCCAAAAACCCTGCTTAAACTGGTAGAGAGCGCAGTTGTTTTGCTGCTTATCTTTTTCCTGACGCGTTCATGGCTCTCTGAACCAAACCTCAACATACTGCTGCCATTGGTTCTGATTTTGTTTGGCGCTGGAAAACTGGGTCTGAAAACAGTTCATTTGGCTTGGGTTATCCCTTTTACATTTCTATTTTTGAATTATGCTATCCCGCAGCTCTTCTTTCTTGTATACCCACCGATAATGACTGATATAGGCACATTCGATTTGCAGATAGGCATTTGGAGACTAATCGCCCGATTTGTCGTCACTGTGTTATGGTACATTTTAGCCATCAAAATATTAGAGACTATTTTAAGAAAAAAATAGGGCATGCGTCACTGTGCCGCTTTCTTCTTGAAAATCTTCTCAAAGAACTTAGGCTTTGCTAGCCCAACCAGAAAAATGCATGCTGCTACGCTCACAGCTAAACCAAGTATTCCTCTGGTTGTCCAGATGAGTGGGTATTTGGGGTCAAGAAACTGTATTGCTTGGAGAAGTTGTGGGTTGAACTTTGTTAGTAGCGGTGTAAAGATGAAGGGTCCCCAGTTGAAGGTTGAGAAGGCAAAAACCAGCCCTTGAATAGCCAATAACCCGTACATGTATATTTTTCTAGGTTGGTAAGCTACGATTTGGAGTAAAATGAAGGGCAATGGATCCAGAAAGCTCTGTTCAGTTACCCAACCGTAGCTCACCATGAAGAGCAAGTAGAAACTAATAATCGCCAAATTCAAGTCAACATCTTTCATCTGTGGTTTTCTAAACCAATAGACTGCCGCTGCAACCAAAACTGGGATCCATACGAAACGGATAAGCCAAACCTGCGCGACATCGACGTTTAGTAGGCTTATGAAGCTCCAAATGTTCATGCATCCACCTTGGATTTGCAGCGGATTTGCTGTTTCAAAAACAGGTGTCCAGTAGAATATTGTTCGCAGAAAGTAAATGGGGTCCCACTGGTAGACTGCTAAAACCCCCAGCGTAAAGGCTACAGGTAACGCCACAGAGAAGAGTGCGAACTTTCCAGCCTCTTTCTTAGTTTGGTTTTTTAGGATGAATGCGACAAACGCTGGCAGAAGAATCAGGGGATATATTTTAAGCGCCACGGCTGCCCCGAGCAAAACTGCTCCGAGAGTGTTTTTTTTGTTTATCACCGCATAGAAGGCAAGGAACGTTAACAGGGCACTTAACATGTTAAGTTGTCCCCATAAAGCTCCGATGTAGATGAAGAAAATCCATGTCAAAGATAGCAGGAAAATCTTTCGTGCAGTTGCCTTGCTGAATCGGCTTTGGGCAAATCTTCCAATAGCAAAGGCAAGGCCAAACTGAGCAAGTATCAAGGGTAGCTTGATGATAAACCGCCACAACTCAACGTTATTTCCCAATACGCTGTAAACTCGGTAAGCTATAAGGCACCAGAACGCCCAAAGCGGCGGATAACCCAAATGGTTGTCGGGCAGGTAAATGTTGGTTCCTTGGTTCATCCAAACGCCCGTTTGGAACCAAATGTTCATGTCGTAGAGGTTCCCTGTCCACATTGACAGGAAAGCTTCTATCAGAAATAGCCCAACGACGAATAAAACAATGAAAATTTTATTTTTGAATGAATCAAACAAACAAGCATACAATCCTGCAAGCTTTAGGCGCTTGACCGTTCACCAAATAGTTCAGGTGATAAGACATAAAAGTTTTTATCAACCTAAAACATAATTTCAATAGTGTAGTTTTTTGTTGAATCAAGTTTCAGTTGGAATTTGTGCATACAACGAGGAAAAAAACATAGGTAGACTGTTAAACAACGTTCTTTTCAAGCAGGCTCTACCTGTTGATTCTGAAGTTTTAGTAGTATGTTCCGGCTGCACAGACAACACGCCACTCATAGTCCGAGAGTTTGCAGAGAAGGATTCACGGTTGAAGCTTCATATTGAAGAGAAAAGAAGTGGCAAAGCATCAGCAATCAACTACATTCTTTCCCATGCAACGGGAGACCTCATAATTTTTATTTCAGCAGATACCTTTCCAAAAGAAGGCAGCTTTTCAAGGCTTACGGCAAAAGTCCAGAAGTCCAACGTGGGAATTGTCTGCGGCAATCCCGTACCAGTTAACCCGCCCACTTCGCTTGTTGGCAGAATTGTTCAGCTACTATGGAGTTTTCACGGTCACGTGTTCGAACAGCTAAATGATTCAGGACTTGCTCGACACGCAACCGAACTTTTCTGCATAAGAAAAGGAATCGTTAACTCGATACCTGCTGGAACAGTTAATGACGATGCCTATCTTGCCGTGGAAACGAAGAAGAGAGGTTGGCTGATAAAATTTGATTCACAATCACAGGTCTTAATTTCTGGACCTGGCACATTCCATGAGTATTTCGAGCAGCGTCGTAGAATTATTTTTGGTCATTTTCAAATTAAGAAACTCACAGGCGAGTCTTCCCAGTATCTTGTACATTTATTGCCTCTTCATCCCCTTCAAACATTGAAATTGTGTCTTTGGCTTTTTGCAAAATACGATCCTGTAACCCTGTTTGCTTTTCTTTTTACGGAGTTAATGGTAAATGTTTTTGCCATTGGAGATATCATTGGCTAGACGAAACCATTTCCAATGGCCTGCTCTTCCTTCCACTAAAACGTTAGTCCGCGATCACGAGTTTAACCCTAAAGCAATGAAAATTATTCAAGACGAAATGGTGTACGCTTGAATTCTCAAACAACAATAACAAAACTTCAATCCACCGACCTCACAGAGCCAATTACTGTAAACCTTTCCGACCGCTTAGCTGTCAAGCTCTACAAGGACTGTCGCCCCAATTGCTTAGAAACTGGTGCCCTCCAAAAAGGGCTTGTCCTTTTGATTGATGGTCGTGAATTGATTGAGGAAGGGATGGGTTTCGGAGTTCCAATCGTCAGGTATGAGGATAAAACTTTTTTCTCAAGCACGGCGGATGTGTCGATCAGAAAAGTTGGTTCTGACAGTATACTGACTAAGGTTTTCTCTTTAGATACGGTTTCTTTGAAAAAGTTTGGGCAAGCCAGCTACATCGATGACGGCCTATATTCAAGTCTAAGAAAGAAATTTCAAATGTTATATTTGAAACATAAAAAACTGACTCCCATCTTCAACAAAGCTATGGAACTTCGGGACTTAGCAAATATTAAAACCGAATTTGTAACCGTCAAACCCCGCGGAACCATAACAGTGACTTACCATTGCCAGCCAACCTCCATTAACATCAAGATCGATTTTTCCAATATTACATTGAAAAAGTGCCTAGAGTTCATAGTTCTAAACGAGCAAGGATCCAGCGTTTTCAAAAGATACGTTGATTCAAACGGTTTAACGCTTCTCGGCAACAAAATTGGTGCATGGGAAGAAGTCACAGCCAAACGAGCATCTCTGCAGAGCGGAAAACGCGGGGTATCCTTCACCTTGCAAAAAGAAGTTGGTGTTCAGCTTTTAAGGGGTTGGGAGCAGACAAGGAAGAGGTTTTCCTGGGCAGGTTTGAGCTATTCAATGGTTCCCAACAGAGGCATTTTCACTTATGCCATCGGGTTAGAGTTGCCGAAATAGTTTGGATTAATGCGAATTATTGTTTTTTACGCTTTTATGTCAACTCTTTGCCAATGGTTTATTGACATGTAAGACTTTGGAAAATCTTTTATGCAAACTGCCCCAATTATTAGTTGGGGGATAGAGATAGTGAATTCTATCGATGTTGCCCAGTCGTCCGATGTCAACAAACAGACACCCCCATTAATCCATTCTTTCCAAAAACAACTAAAAATGAAAAAAACACCTGTTCCAAGCCAAGATTTCCTTGCAGAACTGGGCGTGAATAGTCAACAGTTCAAAACGCTCTTTGATAATCTTCCTCAAGGCATTGCTGTTTATAAAATAATTTATAACCAAGAAGACAAACCAATCGACTATATCCTTCTGGAAAGCAACAAGGCATATGACAGTATACATCCTTTCAAAATAGAACGTGTCGAGAAAAAAGCAACTCGCGTTTAATTTAAAAATGAAAAAAACCCCGATAAACTGGTTACGGATTTGCGGAAAAGTGGCTACCACCAATGTGCCAAATTATTTTGAGACTTACAATAAACCCGAAGATAAGTGGTATCAAGTCTACATCTATAGCCCCAAAAAGACCTTTTGCATTTCAGTATTTATGGACGTAACCGACCAGAAAAAAAGGGTTACACGTGATTTTGCCGAACAAAAAAAGTCAGAACAGCAACTTTTGCTTTCAGAGAAAAAATATAGACGGCTATACGAGACAACCCAAGATGGAATCATGGCGCGGGACCTAAACGGCAAGATGATAGATTGCAACTTGGCCTACGCCAAAATGCTGGGTTACTCAAAAAAGGAACTAAGACACATGACGGTTCAGCAGTTGATTCCCGAGAAATGGCTTGATCAAAGAGAGAAGATTGCAAAAAAAGTTTTGCAAGTAAGGCACTCTGTTTTGTTTGAAAGAGAATACGTACGAAGAGACGGCTCAGTTTTTCCTGCGTCAGTTAGAACATGGCGATTGACGGATGGGAAAGGCAAGGCTATTGGTCTTTGGTCAATTGTGCGGGATATTACTGAACAGAAAGAGCTGCAAAGAAACCTTCAAGAACATGCTGGAGTGCTTGAGAAAATTGTTGAGGACCACACAAAACAACTGAAAGATTCAGAGCGCTTAGTAGCTATTGGGCAAACTGCAGGCATGGTTGGGCATGACCTTCGTAACCCTTTGCAGACTGTAACGGGAGAATTGTACTTGGCTAAAAACGCCGTGGAATCTTTGCCCGCAGGTGAAGTTAAAAGTACTCTGGAGGAGAGCCTTCAGGTTATGGAAGAGCAAACTGTCTACATGGATAAGATTGTTTCTGACCTGCAAGCGTTCGTGCAACCAGTAAGAATCGATAAGAAACCAATTAACCTAGAAGAACTTGTAGCCAACGTTTTAGCTTCCGTTGCAGTTCCAAGTGGAATTGCTGTTGAAACAGAAATCAGTAACAATCTTCCACAAATAAGAGCTGACCTTCAACTTCTCAAACGTGTTTTAATCAACCTTGTGACAAACTCAGTGCAGGCTATGCCTGACGGCGGCAAACTAACCCTGACTGGTCAAACGACCCCTGAAGGTCAAGTATCCCTCTCTGTACAAGATACTGGGGTTGGTATACCTGAAGCCATTAAAAACAGGATTTTCACTCCTCTCTTCACGACTAAACCACGCGGGCAAGGGTTTGGTTTGGCGGTTTGCAAAAGAGTTATGGAAGCCCATGGGGGCACCATTAGTTTTGAAAGTCAAGAAGGCAAAGGCGCTAAGTTCACAATTCAGTTTCCAGCCAATTAAGACTCAACGCCATCTTTTTGCTCTGGAGCTCCTTTCAATCGTTGCCTTAGGCTGTAGGCAAAGGCGATGAACCAGAAAGCAACTGTAGCCCACCCCAAAGCGAAACCAATAGTATTACCTAAAAGGTAGTAGGCTACTTCGAAGCCGAGGATGGAGACAAAAGTTAAGAAAGAACCGACAATGCTGTAGCCGCGGAGCACCTTTCTGTTTTTAACCACTGCCCTTAACATCAAGAGTAGAGCTATGAAGTTGATCACGCTTGCCAAATCTAAAACTAAATTAGCTAAACTTAAAGTATCCATTTTACCCCGCTACCCGAAGCCCAAAACGGTTTGCTCCAACTTAAGACTATCGCCCTCCAAGCATTAACTGCAAAAAACAGCGAATAAACAGCAGTAGCAAGTCTTTCCGGACTTTTTGTATTCTTAGTGAAAGCAAAATTCGCAATATGGGTGTGTTTTGGGACAAGATTAAAAAACCATAAATGCACCAAGATAACTATTGAATTGTCCGAGGAAATTCAGTTGAAGTCACTTAGAATAGCACTTATTATTTCAATCATTGTTGCCGCTTTCTTGTCCATGGGATTTGTAGCTGCTCTTGCTCAAGATGGCGCTTCAGTACATACATTCTTCTCAACTACAACATTGAAACCTGGTCAACCCGTGACCGTAAACATATTTTTCACCAGCAACTCCTCTGATTCACTCCAAATAACTCGTGTAGGTTTGCATTTTGACTGGATGGCCGCTGACGGCTTCTATGGTTACGATTTGACTAGCACTCCAGTTACCGTGGCAAGCGCCGGCACCTACATGTTTAACCAAATAAGCATCATGGTCCCAACAAACGTTACGCTTGGAGAGCACAGCTACTTCGTTGGTATTGACGGAACACAAGGAACCTCTTCCACTTCTTTCTCCTGGAGCTCTCCCTCATCGACAGTTGTGGTTACTGGAAACAACGGCCAAACCCCAGGTCCAACTGTTACAGTTGCACCAACAGGCGGAGGCAACCACGGCGGTCAAATTGATCTGCAGCTTTACGGTGCAGTTGGAGCAGTCGTAGTCATCGTTGTGTTGCTGGCAATAGTGCTTCTTCTAAAAAGAAGAAAGACAGCGCCCCAACCAGCAAAAGAACAAGTTGCTAGTCAACCAGAGACGTCTGAGCCAGAACAAAAACCGGAACAAAAGCCAGAGCAACAAGACTTCGACATCTAATTCAAACGTTCAACAATTGAGGATAAAGCTGTAGTCTGCAGAGGCTTCGTTTGAAAAGCCTTATAACATTAACCGTCATTTATCCTTTCCAACTGTGAGACTTTGAATGTAACCACTAGCAAACCAGCTCTGAATGGGCTTGCAGCGGCTATCATGCTACTTCTGTTCTTTCTACCCCTATGCCCCAACGCGAAGGCACAGGATGCCACAGCCTTCACTCCCCAAGATAGGTTCAACATCCCTGAGCTACGAGGCTCAATCATTTTTGCATTAAACGGTTCTTATTCATCTGCAACGCTGGAAAATGACACATGGACTTTTAATGATTTAAGTTTAAACAACTCCCAACCATTGGGCAACCTGAAAATCTCGGTAGAAGACTCTAACATGACTGTTTGGACCTTCCGATCCCCCCTAATTTTCGGCAGAAGCACACAGCTACGATTTAACATAGAGGGAATCGGTAACCAAACCGTTAATCTGGGTCTGAATTCTACGCAGCCAACCCCCCCAATAGAGTGGATAGTGACAGTTCCAAGCGTGACAGTTCCGAACACTGTCTTTTTGGCGGAAGGAGACCATTGGAACCTGTTGCCTGACAACTCCGTGGTTGTTTATGGTTTAACAGGAAACGTTTCAGTCTCTCATTTCAGATTTAATATTCCCAACACAAGTAACTTACCGTTTTATGAGCAGCACTCAATAATAATCGCGACCGTTTCTCTGCTGGCGGTTATGGTGGCGGTTGCCTTAGTAATTCGCTTTAAGGTGAGGGGCTGAAAAGATGTCTTTAGATACTTCAACCATAGTATACATTTCGGTTTTGCCCTCATCATTGTCGTCGGCGTAATCCTTATCCTTAAGCTATCTAAGGATAAAACCCGAAAAATTACTTCACTAAGGCTATTCATACAAGCAGTCGCAGTCATCGCCATATTCATGGGGCTCCTAATAGGTCCATTCAACCAACCAGGTTCGCTGTTCTACCCTTTGGGGGTTTCGCCGCGTGACCGCTTAATCGGCGGTGACCTTTTAAGCGGCCAATTCCCAGACGGCATATCCTTACCCATATTGGCATGCTACTACCCTAACGGGCGAACCGTCACATGCGCAATTTGGCAGTTGCAAGCCTACGTGTTTCCGTTCTGGAACGCCAACGTCCGCGGGTACGAGGTATTCTATTCCACTTCTGGGCTGGAAAAGATAGCTATCGTCGTTGGTATGCTTGCTGTTGCATCCATAATTTTGGGAAGGTCATTCTGCGGTTGGCTCTGCCCCTTCGGCTTATACCAAGACTTACTGACACGCATCCGCAAATCCGCAAGGCTACGGCACCTAAGCTTTTCGGATAAAACTAATTCAAAGCTTGGGCAATCACGTTACATCATAATCGCGGTCTTTATGATCTTAAGCGTAATCTTTGCTTCATCCGTCATTTTTGGAACTCAGATTATCCCTGGAACCGACATTGGGGGACCAGAAGGAACTGAAGCTGGCATCACCAGCCACATCAACGAGCCTTTCTGTTTAGTTTGCCCAGCAAGACCGCTCTGCATTTTGCTTGAAGTCGGTGTCGGCCAAATGAATTGGTCCTACATATCCCAAATCGTTTACGGCCCCTACTGGATATCAGGCTTCTACTTAACCTCCATAAACATGGCAATCCTGATTATCATTACGATTTTAGCGTTAGCTTACAGGCGGTTCTGGTGCAGAATCTGTCCATTGGGTGCAATAACAGCTTTGTTTAGCTCTTTCACGCCCTTCAAACAAATAGCCCTGACTAAACTTCAGAAAGACGAACATAAATGTACCAAATGCGGCGTCTGCAAACGCGTCTGCCCAACCCAAGCCACCGCCATGTACGAGAAGAAAGGCGGAGACGTAACTGAATCCAGATGCATGCTCTGTGCACGCTGCGTTGAAATTTGCCCCTATGAAGGAGCCTTAAAAATGACGTTTGCGGGGAAAACGTTGGCTAAATCAAGGAACTGGCTCAACGAAAAGAAAGAGGACAGTAAACAAGTCGACTGACTGCGGTTGACTAATGAAGTGTGCCTACGTGTTTTTTATGTAGGTGATGAATCTTTCCCAGTCGCCAGTTTTCTTCAGATCTTTATTTTTTAGCAGATCCATAATTGCTTTTGGGCAACATAGTCCGCCGTCTTTAGGGTAAATCCGCCTTGAAACAAGAGTGAAAGACAAGTACCCTTTGTCGCCCAGTTTTTCATCTGTGATTTCATGTTGGTACCCTGTTTTTTCGGAGAGGACAACCACTGCAAAACGCAACTCTGGCGATAGCAGTTTTAGCTCATCAAAGTTTTCCTTGATTATGCTTGATTGATTTGCAACTGCGTTGTTCCTAACTGCGATAACCATGTTGACTTCGTTTGGAGCATACTCTTTTTGGTCTGGGTTAGCGGTTGAGTGGAGTAGCAAGTAAGTCATTTTCTATGTCTGACCCCGTGAGCTTAATGTTCGGGTTGAAGGTCAAGTTAAATCCTCTTCTTAGAAGATTCTCCCGAACAACAACTACAGGAGCCGCTCCACTCTTCTTCTGAGCTGATTTTTCCCTCTCCTGATGAAGATACTCTTCCGTAACCTCCATCAGCATCTGGTATTCCTCATCTTTTTTAGTTAAAAGCGGCTTCTTCAGTCCACTATACATAGACATGGCTGTAACAGTGAAATTCAGTCACTAAATAACATGCCGTTTAATTTTGAGTTTTATCAAAGTCGAAGTTCAGAGTACATTTTTCCGAGTTTTCTTTCTGGAAGTTGTTGGTTTGTCCTGTGTGCAGGGGCGTTTTTTCTGGTTGTTTTTTAAGGTTTGTTTCTTGTTTGGGTTGTGGTTTTTGGTTTGTTTGGTTGTTGTTGTAGAAGTAAACGTCTTTTTTTAATGTTGGTAGTTGTAGGTGGGCTATTTTGAGAAGAAAGAATCTGCATGGATACCGCGCGTATCTAACTATCTTTCTTTTGGTTGTAGTAGTGAGTGGTTTGTGTGCGCAGACATATTTTCTGGTTGTGCTCTGGGTTCTGTTTTGGATTTGCATTGTGGATTTAGGTTTGTCTGGTAGAAGTAGTGGTTGTGGAAGCGTTTTTTCAACATGGTTGTGGCACAAAACCAGCTGGTTGTGGGGCTTTGAACATTGGTTGTGGCAATGAAAACCAAAAATGGAAAATACATCTACATGCCTAATTGTTTAGTGGATAAGCTTATTAGCGTTAAATAGCTTAAATCAAAAAGTTGTGTATTATGATGCCACAAATTGAGATGACAGAACTGATCG
>CAVZPM010000028.1:0-12569 GCA_963777155.1 Candidatus Bathyarchaeota archaeon | reverse complement strand
CAGGAAGCACCATCATTGGACATCGTATAAGGGGTGAGGGCGAGCAAACGATACTTGAACTTGCGCAAAGAGTGGAAAATCACCAATCCTTCCACGACCTTATCGGCACGACTTGTCGGAAAGATGGCGAAATTGTAAAGAATCCTGACCGCCCCTTCCTGGAAAACCTCGATAGCCTACCGTTCCCAGCACTTCATCTATGGGAACAACTAGGTGAGATACGCAAATACGGAACTATACCCTACCCCAGTCATAGACTAGTAGAGGATGTGTGTACTGGTGCAACTTCTGCACTGCAGTTAGAATGTTTGGCAGAAAATACCGCATGCGCAGCCCAAAGAACGTCGTCGACGAAATAGAATATCTTCACAAAAACTACCATGCAAACCAATTCACTTTCTATGACGACGCTTTTACTGTGGATCAAGCAAGAACCGCCGAGATCTGCGACGAAATCCAACGCCGTGGGCTCAAAATTAAATGGGACTGCGAAACCCGCGTGGACATGGTCAGCAAAGAACTCTTCGTCAAAATGCGTAAAACAGGGTGCATAGCGGTTTGGTTTGGTGTGGAATCTGGCTCAAAGAAGCAGTTAACCAGTATGGGCAAAGGCTTCAACCTAAACCAGACAAGGCGAGCTTTCAAATGGGCAAAAGAAGCTGGGCTAATGACTGTTGCAGGCGTAATCTTGGGCTTCCCGGGAGAGACAAAAGAGAGTGCTTGGGAAACAATACGTTTCGTGAAGGAGCTTAACCCAAACGACGTAGGCTTTTACATAGCCACACCCTACCCGGGTACGCCCATGTATGAGGAAGTTAAAGCCAATGGATCATTGAAAATAACCGACTTCGACAGGTACGATACCGCCACCCCGACCTTTGAGATTCCAAACATGACCATGCAGGAACTCGCCCAAATTCGCGAACAAGCCTTCCAAAGCTTCTACCTGAGCCCAAGATACTTCATTAGCGCAATAGGCATGTTCAAGAAAGGAAAAATGTGGGGGCTGGGCGCAACACGACTCATAATGGCACATTTCCGAAGAGCACTAATGGCTAAAATAAGCAGCCCAGCCAAATAGAAAACTGCAAAACATGGAGAAAGCAAAACTTGATTCTTCTGATGACCACTACCCTCCCTGAGAAGTCACCTTGGGGTATGGCAGGAAAACTTGCTCCATTGGGTTTAGCCTATGTTGCTTCGGTGCTGGAAAAAAACGGTTACCCAGTTGAAATTTACGATAATTACCTTTTGGGGCGACCCATCGAAGAGGTTAAAGCTGAAATTAGAAAGCGGCAACCCGAAATTGTGGGTATAACCTGCAGTAGCCTGACTTACTCGCGGTGTGTAGAGATGGCTAAAACTGTCAAAGAAGCATATCCGTCTTGCAAGGTTATTGTCGGTGGTCCCCATGCATCATACATGCCTGAAACCCTGCTGCAGCACAGTGAAGTTGACTACGTAGTTGTCGGTGAAGGCGAAGCAGCGATAGTGAAGCTTGCAGCCAGTATTCTCAAAGGTGACCCGAAAGGTGTTTCGGTTGTCATTCCAGGGGTCGCATGCAAAATCGCTGGCGAAATTGTCAGAACTCCCCAACAATTCATCCTCGACTTAGATACAGTTCCTTTTCCAGCGCGCCACTTGTTACCCATGAAAATGTATGACCGCACCCTTCCTTACATCGATGTTGAACCTGTCGACACCATGAGTATCCTCCGAGGTTGCCCATACCAATGTACGTACTGTGAGACTCGCGAGTTATGGGGGACCAGTTGCCGGGCATTTTCGCCCCAAAGAGTCATCGATGAAATCAAAAACATGATGCAGAACTATGGCACTAAAGGCATCTATTTTGTCGGCGACAACTTTACCATAAACAAGAACCGCACAATTGAACTCTGCCGTAAAATCAAGGAAAACAAGCTTGACCTCAAATGGACCTGCGAAACCCGCGCAGACCTCGTAAACAAAGAAGTACTCTCAGAAATGAAGTCAGCGGGATGCCAAACCATTTTCTTCGGCACCGAATCTGGGTCAGAGCGGATCCAGCAGAGACTTGGCAAAAACGTCGACCTCCAAGAAGTTAAACGTACCTTTGAGCTTACCCGCAAGGTCGGAATAAAAACAGCTACCTCTTTCATGCTTGGAATCCCAGGCGAAACTGTAGAAGACATGTATGCCACCTTCAAGTTCGCCAAGAGCCTAAACGCTGACATCTGCATGTTCAACATCTATATTGCGTGCCCTGGTAGTAAACTCTACGACGAGGTAGTAAGCCAGCGTCTCTACGACCAAATGGACAACTACCTTGCCCGAGTCAAAACTTCAGACTTTGACTATGACATGCTTGTCAAAATTCAAAAAGAGTTTCAGGCAAGTTTTCGGAAGTCTATGGCATCAAACCTGATTCGTGTGATCCGTCAGGAAGGCATCGGAAGCGCTGTTAAAAAAGGCGCCAAACTAATATTCCATTAGATAGGCACTTCGAGGACTCTAAGAATATCCACGTACGCTTTAGGTGCCAACTTCTCATCGGTCACATTCTTTATCAGCATTCGTCCCCCATCAAAAAGGCTGACTTCCATCTTTAGGTAGTCAAAAATCACCAACATCGGCGCTTTAACTCGGATTTTAATTTTCTGTTTCTTTATTTTTTCGCACGCCTGTTCCATACTAAACTTTACTTGGGGCGCTGGAGTTATGTCGGCGGTTGTTCCACCGCAGATCCAAGCAATATTCAAGGTCAAGTTGCCGACAACCTGTTTCTGTTGCGACGTATTCTTCAACTCCAGCTATGCAATGCTTTAGGCTCTGGTTGGTTTATCAACGTTGCGATAGAAGAGGCGACGGGATTTTGTTTTTGTTTGTGTGCTATTATGGAGGCTTACAATAACATCAAATAGACGGTGTTTATCTTTGCTGAACACTTTTTCCTTTTTGGCTAGGCTGACCGAGATTTGGTAGAACAACAACAGATGGAAATGTAGTGTTGTTGTTCTTCCAGTTAAATTCAATCGTCTTTGAAAGGAAAAAACTCGTTTTTTTCAGAAAATTCCCATTTTTTCTTTTTCTCGACTTAACTAATAGGTTCTTGAAAGAAGAAGGATAGACCTTGTCGAGAAAGAATGATGTTGTTCTTCTTCTCATCAATGTCTAAAAAGCGGCATTTGGATTTAAATTCCATATTGTGCTTTCTAGGTGACTGACTTTTCTTCTTTGGGTCTGAGAATTGCCTCTTCGATGTCAAGGTAGAGGAAATCACCTTCGCGGAAGGGTGAGCCGCCAAAATCGACCACTTTGCTTTTCTTGGCGTACTTGGTTAATTCGACGCGTTGCTGGAAAAGTGGTGCATCGAGGGTTGTGGAGTGGTATTCTCCGGGTTCGCCTGAAACATCAATGCCTTTACCTGCTGGACCCACGAGCGGTTGCATGTCTTCGATGCATTTTCTGTCAATTTGGCGTCCCAGCCACTCTGGAGTGAAGTATCTTTGGTCTATGCAACTTAGAATCGCTTTCACTCCCGTTGTCTGTTCCATTTCCATGATTCGTTTGCGGCGTCGGTTGCCCGGAATCAGGTTCAGTGGGCGGTCCCAAAGCGGCATCATAAGCTGTACTCCGAGTTTTTTGCAGGCGTCTTTCCAGACTCGTCGATGGTGGACGTTGTCGATGTCGCCTGTGACGATGGCCTGTGCGCCTTTTTCTTTGTGGAGCCTTTCAAGGGTTCCCATTATGTCGTCGTAGCGGTTGTCGGTGATTTTAACGAATTGGTGTGGCATACCCAAGGCTTTGACTTGTTGTTCTATGACTTTGAGACTGTGGAAAACGTAGGGTTCCATGTAGATGTAAGTGACAAGGGAAGCGACTTCGTGTCCCTGCTCGACAACTTTGTGCAACGCGGTGCAACAGTCTTTTCCTCCGCTCCAGTGAACAATAACTTTCAAACTAAATCAACATCCAATGTCTCGTCTGAACCTGTTTGATGAGGGATAATCATTCCCGCATATAAGCGTTTTAGGAATTGCGTTAGCTTTGTTGGTCTTTGCTGGGTGTGCTGTGTCCACCTGGGCTCTGCTTTACTCGTCTCACCTTGCCCAATTGCCTAAACGCCCATCGTGTGAAGCGGTATTTCCAGACGAGGTGGTTTAGTGCCATGCGCGCCATGATTTGGCTGTGGAAGTCTCCCCGGCGCCTCATCCTGAGGTAGTAAGTTGGGGTAAAGACGCTATCGTAGACGGCTTTTTTGGTTGCCTCAAGTTTCGGAAGCGGCAGAAGTTTATTTTCGAAAACCTGCATCTGCTCATGGTAGCGGTTCCAGTCTTCACTCATGGGCAAGCCAAGTTTTCGAACGTAGTCAGCGAGCTCCGTGCCGGGGTAAGGTACAGCTTCGCACATGTAAACGTAGTCAGGTTTGGTTTTGCGGATAAAGTCCACGGTTTGCTGGAGCATCTCAGGGGTTTCGCCTGGGTATCCGATAACAAGTGATATGGCGACAAGGATACCTGCATCTTTCACCATCTTTATGGCTTTAGCGTTCTGCTCAACGGTTGTGCCCTTCCGCATAATGTTTAACAGTTGTTGGCTACCCGACTCCACGCCGAAGTGGATAAGCTGGCAGTTGGTACTCTTGAGTTTCACCAGTAATTCTTTGGATATTCGATCTACTCGTGTTCTGCAATCCCAAGGAAGCAAAAAACCTCTGGTCTGCATCTCATCGCAGATTGCAATTGCCCTGTTTATGTCATGGGTGAATGTGTCGTCGTAGAATGCAAACGCGCCTGCCCCAAAAGTGTCCCTTAGCCACTCGAGTTCATCGACAACTTTGCTCGGGCTTCTGGCCCTAAACCCGCTGCCACACATCTTTGACGCCAAGCAGAAAGCGCAGTTAAAGGGGCATCCTCGGCTGGTGATTATGGGCATGTAGTTTTTGCCGTTGATTCTGTAGCGGGTCATATCGAAGAGATGGTGAGCTGGGCGAGGAAGAGAATCGATGTCTTCAATGAATGGTCTGTCGGCTGTAGCCACTACTTTGCCATTCTTCTTGAAAGTTATACCTAAAACACTGTTGAGGTTCTCTAGTTTACTCTCTGATACTAGGCTTGCGAGTTCCAGTATCGTCTGCTCTCCTTCGCCGCGGACAACAATATCTACGTCTGAACTGTCGGTGAATGTGCGCTCATCCAAGACTGTGACATGTGGTCCACCAATCATTGTTACGCAGTTGGGAAGCGCAGCTTTGGCAGCTTTCAATATTTTAAGCGCCGGAAAATAAGTCACGGTTGCCGTAGTTACGCCAATTATGTCAGGGTTGAGGCTTCTGAACTTGTCCTCCATCTCCTGTTGGCTTGGTCGATTAACCTGACAATCAACCACATCCACCTTGTACCCCTTTTCCTCAAGAACCGCCGCCAAGTAGCTAATGCCCAATGGGATGAAGACAGCTTGAGGCACATCGTCTGGATACGGTGGATTTGCAAGGACTACGTGAGCTTTCACTTGTTTTCCCATCTTTAAGGTGAAAAACGGCTGTTGGGGCTATTATGTGTTTTGCAGATAACAACGACTAATCAAAATTTTGTTTTTTTGCTGATATGCAAGGGTTTTTATGTTAAGCAATGCTAGCGGTTGTCATTGAAACTACCTTTGGAGCAGAGTGGACATTGACGGCGGATTTGGCTATTGTCAATACGAACGTTAGAACGATGAACCCACGTCAACCCATTGCCCAAGCAGTAGCTATAAAGAAAAACCTAATCCTGAAAGTTGGGACTAACCAGGAAATAAGAAATCTGATCGGAAAGGACACAAAAGTCATTAGCCTGGATGGAAAAACAGTGATTCCTGGCTTGATCGATACTCATATTCATGTAGCGGATTTTGGCAGATGCCTAATGTGGTTAGACCTCTCAGGCGCCAACTCGATCAAGAAGCTGCAATCTATCCTAAAGGAGAAAGTAAAGCAAACTCCGACTGGAAAATGGATTATCGGTCGCGGCTGGAACGAGAATAGCTTGGTAGAAAAACGTCTCTTAACCATTGGAGACCTCGACGCTGTTGCACCAAACAACCCTGTAATTCTCTACCATGGAGCAGCCTATGTTTGTGCCGTAAACAGCAAAGCCTTAGCACAAGCAGGCGTAACAAGCAAAACAACAGCTCCCTCAGGCGGAACCATAGACAAAACTACAACTGGCGAACTGACGGGGATTTTTCGGGACAGAGCCACTAACCTTGTTTGGCAAGTAGTCGGTGACCCATCCTTGCAGGAACTTGAGGATACTACGGTAATGGCGTGTCAAAAAGTCTTGGAATCAGGAATAACAAGCATCGACTGGATAATCCTCCAAGAAAACGAACTCACGCTAATTCAGACACTTAACAAGCAAGGAAAACTGCCACTCAGAGTCAACGTGATTGTTCCCTACGAACTCATAAAGTCTATAGCAGGTTTTACATCGAATAACCCTCTGTGGCTACGTTTAGGAGGCGCCATAATCTTTGTCGACGGGTACTTGGACACCAAAACCGCCGCACTTACGCAACCCTATGTCGACGACCCAAACAACAGCGGCAAGATGCTATGCACCCGGAAGGAACTGGTAAGTTGGGTGGCGAAGGTTTTGGCGTCGGATCTTCAGCCCGTTATCCATGCGATGGGCGACAAGGCAGTTGACACAGCACTCAGCGTAATTGAGCACTCCGACAAGAAAGTTAGGTTCCGTATCGAGCAGGCAGCTGTTTTAAACAGAGAACTGGTCAAACGCCTCGGGGCGCAGGACGTTGTGGTTTCGGTTCAGCCAAAGATGATTCCCACAGAATTCGAAGTTTGGTCAGCAACAGACCATTTGGGCATTGAGAGGGCGAAGTGGTTACATCCCATTAAAACTCTCCTAAACGAAGGCGTAACGATTGCTGGGGGTTCAGACTGTCCTATGGAGCCCCTGAACCCACTGCTGGGAATACAAGAAGCTGTGATGCGGGAAAGCTATTCTGAGCAGCGCTTAAGCGTTGAAGAAGCCCTGCGTATGTACACACTCGATGCCGCCTACTCTTCAGGCGAAGAAAACATAAAGGGCTCAATAGAAGAGGGCAAACTAGCCGACCTCACCATTCTATCCGCTGATCCAAGTAAGGTGGCTCCTGAAAAAATTAAGGACATAAAAGTTGAAAGGATATTCGTAGATGGCAAACTAACAATTCTGTAAACAAATTTTGGTCCCGAAAAATCGCATTCAAGCAATAAATAATGGCCAGGCTGCCTTCAATTCAGATATAACCTCATTTACACAGACCGCATCGACAGCAGGAACTGGATTAATAGTTGGAGCTTCAGAAGATAGTGATGATATTGATGATACGGCCACTGTAATTGCGATTGGTGCTATCTTTTCAGAGATAACCCCAAATTATGCTGATTACCCCTGCAGAAACTCGAGTTTTGCAAGCATTTTGAAGCGCAGAAAAAATTGCCATAATGTTAAATTTTTCAACGAAATTTTCTTTGGTCAGCTTCTAATATTGGTAACTGAAACTGTGATAACGGCAAACAAAGCAGTTCCTTAGACCAACTGGCGTTTCAAGAAGTTTGAAGATAATCTATTTTGTTTTAAGCAATATTTTGAGGGTTTTTTTGGGGTGCCGCATCGCTCTTAAAACTTTGACTCGGGTAAACGTTGGATTGGACATGTTAGCTCTCATACACAGCTCTTGTAGATCCTGAGCCGAAAACTCCGATGTCTCGATCAAAGGCTCCGTCGCCGCTAGAGCATAATCGCAAAATCCTTCGCGTAGGTAACCGCCTTCTTTTGCTTGCTCGTAAAGCGCTGTTCCATATAATGGCATGGCTATACTGAATATGAGGCTGTCAGCGCCGAGGCTTCGAAGTTTGTAGGCGAACTTTATGGTTTCCTCGATGTCAGCTTTGGTTTCGCCAATTACTCCCAGCACGAAGAAGCAGCCGACTTTGATACCAACTTTCTTGCATAAAACCACGGCTTGCTCGACCTTTTTTAAATCCAAATTTTTGCCGATGATTTCATTGACAATACGTTGGACGCCGGATTCGGGGGCGACGCGGATTTTTTTGCAGCCTGCCTTCTTCATCTTCCGCAGGAGCGGCTCGTCAAGGGTGTCTGCTCTCACCCCGTTGGGCGTAAACCACTCGATGTGCAGACCGCGTTCAACGATTTGGTCGCAAATATCCGCCATGCGTTTCTTGTCGAGCGTCATGTTTTCGTCGTAGAAATCAACCTGTCTAACACTGTAGATCTTCACGACTTGTTCAAGTTCGTCCACGACGTTCTTTGGGCTTCTTGCTCGCCAGGTTCTTCCCCAGAGAATACAGACAGAGCAGAAAACGCAGCTATAGGGACAACCGCGGGTGGTTGTGACGATGGTCCAAGGTTTGCTTATTTCGCCTCTGAGCGGGTTTTCCTTGACGGCTTCGTTGTAAACCTTCATAGGCAGTAAGTGCCTTGCTGGAAACGGCAACGAATCCAAATTCTCGATAAACTCACGCTTTCCCGTAAGCGTAACTTTACCATTTTCCTTGAAACCTAATCCGTTTACATCCCTAAAATCTTGTTTGCCAGCAGCAAGTGCGTCGACAAGTTCGGAAATCGTATTTTCTGGTTCACCGACTACCACAAAATCCACATTGATCTCGGAGAGGCAAGCTTCCGGTCTTGCGGTGGGATGCTGACCCATAAGTACAACGGATACGTCTTTTTTGGCTGCCTTTGCGGCATCAACAACCTCAAACGCCGTTTTTGACCACCCCGAAAAAGGAATCTCAATAACAACCACATCAGGACTCCAACCCCTAACGCGTTCGGCGATGGTTTCTGCGCTTAACCCCACACGGTACTTGGATTCATCCAACTCCACAAGGTTTCGCCATCCCTCCGTCGGAGCATCAATAATGCTTACAGTATGGTTTTTTTCCAATACAGCGGCGACTGACGCTAAGACAATTGGCGGAAAAACGTTGGGTTTTCCCCACGCTTTGGGCTGAATCCTTGGCGGATTAATGAGGCAAACACGCATTCAAGAGGCACTTCTTGAAATTCAATACCATATTGCTTCGATTAAAACTTTCCACTAAATCGGCGTAAACCAGAACAACCGCACAAGCACGATGATTGTAACACAAAGAAACCCCCACAGAACAATCGTAACATCCCGAATCCGCAAAGCACCCAAGATTTTATCTCCCGTCAAAGGTTCTTGCGCATCTCCAAGAATGTATTGTCCTGGCTTTTCGAGCTGTATTCGAAGTGCCCCTGCCACAGCTGCCATCGGCCAACCGTGATTGCGGCTGGGTGTTTTTTTATGGTCTCGACGCGCGATTCTCCATGCGTTACCTGCGTCCATGCGAAGTAATGCAGCAGCCACAATCATCATCAAAGCCGTCAACCGAGTTGGGATGTAGTTTACGAAGTTGTCGAGATTTGCACTAAACCACCCTGTATTAATATGCTCTTTGGTCTTGAAGCCCACCATACCGTCTAATGTGTTGATTGCTCTAAAAGCAACTGCCCCTGTTACCCCGAAAAGGGCAAAGGATATCATTGGGGAGAGTTTGAAGTCGATAAGGTTTTCTGACATGGATTCGATGACTGCACTGCCCATCTGTTCGCCGTTTAGGTCTTTGGATTCTCGACGTGAGAAGTGGCTGTATTTTTTTGCTTCAGGAAGGTTGCTCTCATCGATGGCTTTGGCGGCGGCTTTTGCCCAATCGGTTTCAAGTTTGATGCATACAGTCATTTTTACTAGGATTACGGCGATGAAACTGTATACGACTATGTTGATGTAGAATGGTACGTACGTATATATTGCCCATAAGCCAAAAAAAATTGGAAGCGCAAAAACAGCAATCACCATCAAACCAAGCAGGGCGCCGAGAAATTTTTCTATTTTAGCATCAGGGTTCTTGAAAGAAGGCTCTATTTTCCTGGTGAATTTGCCCATCAAAACGGTTGGGTGTAGTTTGAAGATCCATCTGTCGGGGTTGTTGGGCGAAGGGTCGCCAAGAACCAAATCTAACAAGATGGCTAAAACCAGAATTACGATGGCGACCAACGAGTTAATTAGGTTTAGCTCCAAGATGACCCGAACTTGCTTTTTGAGATACATCCTACAAACAGTTAATATCGATTACGGTTACCGAGCCAAAAGTGTGATTGTGTAAAGCGTCGGACCCAAGTTTAACCTTTGATACATTCAAATATATTGTTGATAACGCCATTACAATTTGACGATCATTTTCGCATAACAAAAGAGTAGCTACGAAGTCCTACCCATCGAAAAATTAAGACTTTCAATTAAAATGTGGATATGTGTTGAAGTGGTGTTGGCCAGCAGTCGGGGATTTTTCTGGCGCTGGCTTCGATTTTTGTCATGCCACATACCTTAGCAATTTGATCCTGTATATCAAACGAGTGTTTAATGTCTCTTACCATCGCAGCTGCATGAAGGTCGAAGTCACCGCTGGTTTTTGTTATGATAACAACATCTGGTATTTTTACCAACAAATCAGCAACGGTTCCTGTTACACAAGAAGCCGTAGAAGCTATGTTGAAATCTAATATCGAACTATAACCAATAACGTTTGGATTTATCTGTATTGAGACTTTTATAGCTCCATTTTCTCGAAGTCTATTGTATCTTTTTACTACTGTGTCCGTTGACAAACCCATTTCTTTGGAAATAGAAGAAAATGATGCGCGCCCGTTTAGGGTTAATTTCTGAACTATCTGCTTGTCTAAGTCGTCAATCTTTATTTTATTATTTGTTTTAATTATAGTTTGACTTGTTTCTTCTGAGCTTTTTTGGCAATTCTTGCCTTCGCATGTTAAATTCATGTTTTCAGGTATGTTCCTTACTCCAGCCCATATGTAAGTCCTTATTCCAAGAGTGGGCAGATTCCGCTTAATTAGATGTTTTACATGGTCTAATTCGTTTAGGTCCCCTAAAGTCGCCACTGCTCTAACATTATAAACGCTATTATATTGTCTGTTTACCCGCACCTCGGTTATTTTCTTTGTAACTTCCATAACCTGGTCCATTTGCTGCGCTTCTGCGCTTATGAGCAGAGTTGCAAGTGCGGCGTACCCAAAATATCCAAAGTTCATCTGAACTGTGGCACCTTTAATGATGCCTTTTTTTTCCATAGCTTTGCATCGTTTCCAGATTTTGTTTTCTGATTCCCCACATTCTCTTGCTATCGAATCGTAGCCTGTCCGTCCATCCTTTAATAATATTTTCAAGATTCTTGAATCAAGTTCACTTATTTTGGGCAAATTTTTTCCCTTTTCTTCGAAGTTTTTTAGGTATTCGAATCTCTGATTTCTTTTTTTCTCTTGATTATCTCAGTCAAAATTTCCGATGGTTATTGGATTATGTCGAAATTGAATGATTTGCCTTTTAACAAGTTCGTTAAAAGGTCGATATATATTGGCGTGGGCTGGGCCATTTTTTCAGCTCGTCATTTATTCTTGAAATTTCCTGCTCGATTTTTATTATTCCTGGAATCTTTCCAATTTGCTCTTGAATGTAAAGCAATTGACCGATATCTTGGACCATTGCATATATTTGTAGGTCATAGTCTCCGGATGTTTTCATAATGCTTATAATATTGGGTATTCTGCTGACTTTTTCAACGATCAAATTTGACTTTTCATTGGACGTAGTGGTGAAGAAAATACACATAGCTTGATATCCAATTTTGCTAAGATTAATTTGAATTGTTACTTTCAGAACGCCTTTCTTCTTCAGTTTTTCGTATCTTTTTTTTGCATTGTCAGGCGAGATTCCTATTTCTTTAGCCAGAGAATCCATAGATATTCGACCGTTCTCAGCCAGTTTATCAGCTATTCTTTGATCGATTTCATCTACAATTGCAGTTTGAGGGTCATTTTCATTTCGCTTAATTTCATGATTCTCTTTTGTTATGTCTTTCAAATCTTGTTTAACTATTGCAAGGTTCTGGTTCATTTCTTTTACATCTGTCCAGATTGCAGTTTTCATTTCCAAAACTGGGAAGTTTTTTTTAATTGAATCTTTAACCACGTTCAATTGCTCAAGCGTTCTGAGGATCACTACTAAGTCTACGGTTCCCTTTACTTCCTTATTAAAGACAGAATAAACCTCTGGCATTTTCTGTAAGTAGTCGACAAGTTTGTCTGCTTGCTGGGCGTCTATGTTGATTAAAATGTGTGCAACTGCCTTGTAACCAAAACTCTTGTAGTTAATGTGAATTGTAGCGCCAGTAATAACTCCAATTGCTTCCAATTTGCGATAATTTTTCCTTACAACCTCTTTAGTTAGGCCTAGTTTTTTCCCAATCTCCATTTCGGTTTTACGTCCATCAACTATTAATTCTTTAAGAATTTCCGCTTGGATTTTTGTAACTTGCTCAGTTAAGATTGACACCCCTTGTTGAGCACTCATTAAGTTTTTTAGTATTTAATATCATCGCGTATTTAGTCTTTTACACATGCTATTCAAGTCGAGAATCTTGAAATAGCAAGATACAATTGCCTTTTTTAAGGAAAAAATCAATATTATCGATC
>CAVZPM010000027.1:0-22849 GCA_963777155.1 Candidatus Bathyarchaeota archaeon | reverse complement strand
TAACCGAGACTAAAGGTCACGAGCAAGGTGCAGGTGACCAAGGGATGGTTTTCGGCTATGCTTCAAACGAGACAAAAGAACTCATGCCGCTACCCATTATACTAGGACATAAACTTGTTAAACGCTTAGCAGAGTGTAGAAAAACAAAAATTATGCCCTATCTGCGGCCAGACTGCAAATCCCAGGTCACTGTTGAATATGACTGTTGCAAACCAAAATGTGTCAAAACCGTAGTTATCGCTGCACAAAATAATGGCAAAGTCGACGACGCCACACTAAAGAAAGATGTAATTGAAAAAGTCATCAAATACGTAATTCCGCCAAATATGCTAGCTGAAGATATAAAATATGTCATTAACGGGACGATGCAGATTCGTCATCGGCGGAACCCTTGCCGACTCAGGTTTAACAGGAAGAAAAATCATCGTTGATACTTACGGTGGAGTTGGAAGCCACGGAGGCGGATGCTTCAGCGGCAAAGTCCATTGGATCAATAGCCAGTTGTCCTGAAACAAATAGGAAATTTCCAGCTTCCACAGCTTGACTGTAAGGACCAAGGGGTTTTGGTGCATTTTGGTTAATCACAGTTCTTTTCATCGGTATCCCTTTGTGTTTGTTAGTTTAGGACTAAAAATGGTTTTTGTAAAGCATCTGCCTTAAATTTGTTTGTCGAATAGTTGTCTGCATTGTCGAAAGCCTTTTAAGAAAAATGGCAAGTTACTATGCCTATCATACGATTGAACGGAAGAGAGAATCCAATGAGAAAAAATGGAAGATACTTGTTCACATCCGAATCAGTTGGAGAAGGTCACCCTGATAAAGTCGCAGACCAAATATCCGACAGCGTTTTAGACGCAATATTCACCCATGACCCCAAAGCGCGTGTAGACTGTGAAACCCTTGTCATGCAGGGAACAGTAATGATTACGGGTCAAATAACAACTTGCTCCTACGTTAATATCCCAAAAATTGTCCGCCAAACTCTGCAGGAAATTGGGTTTGACAATGCAAAGGATGGTTTGGATTGGGAAACATGCGGTGTTTTAGTTTCATTAACTGAGCAGTCTCCGGACATTTCGATGGGAGTAACTGAGTCTAAAGGTCACGAGCAAGGTGCTGGAGACCAAGGGATGGTTTTTGGGTATGCATCTAATGAGACAAAAGAACTCATGCCGTTGCCCATTGTACTAGCGCATAAACTTGTTAAACGTCTAGCGGAATGTAGAAAAACAAAAATCATGCCTTATCTTCGACCGGACTGCAAATCTCAGGTTACTGTTGAATATGATTGCTGCAAACCAAAATGCGTAAAAACCGTAGTCATTGCTGCACAGAATAACGGTAAAGTCGACGATGCGACACTAAAGAAAGATGTAATCGAAAAGGTCATTAAATATGTAATCCCGCCAAACATGTTGGCTGAAGACATAAAATACGTCATTAACGGCACAGGCAGATTCGTCATTGGCGGAACCCTTGCCGACTCAGGTTTAACAGGAAGAAAAATCATCGTTGATACTTACGGTGGAGTTGGAAGCCACGGAGGCGGATGCTTCAGCGGCAAAGACCCATCAAAAGTCGATCGTTCTGGCTGTTACATGGCAAGATACATCGCCAAAAACGTCGTTGCTTCAGGATTAGCTGAACAATGTGAAGTCCAGATTTCCTACGCTATCGGCGTTGCCCAACCAATATCGGTGTTGGTAAGCACTAATGAGACAGGCAAACTCCCAGACGAACAAATCTTAGCTTTGGTCATGAAATACTTTGATATGCGACCTAAAGCAATAATTGACCATCTAGACCTGCTAAGGCCCATCTACAAAAAAACAGCTGTCTTTGGTCACTTTGGCCGCGAAGACGTAGAGTTCCCTTGGGAAAAGACTGACAAGGCTGACCTGCTTAAAAAAGAGTTGGAAAAAGCCAAAAAACCATAATTTCTTCTCTTTTCAACTTTTTATTTTTTCTAGCTTCTGCTCAACTGTGATTTTTTATATGTCTTGCCGCAAAAGTGAATTCTCTGAGGTACTTCCCTTTCATACTTACACACGAGGAGACATTCGCTGTTGAGAAAACCACTTTTGCTTAAATGGTTATATATTAAAATCGCCGTTTTCTTTCTCAAGACTCTGAGGTAACAAGTCCCTCGTTCTCTTCGATTAATGTTGCAAGCTCCTTAGCCACTTTGAGAAGTTTTTCCTCAGGATTTTGCTCTTTGCTTGCTGTAATGGTTAGATGTAACTCTAAATGAGGCTTGTTTTCAGTACGTATCGGATGGGACTTTACATAAACCCCCAAATTATCACTCATCACTTGATCGATTAAGGGTGCCAGACGTGACTCAAAGATGTTATCCGCGAAAAGGCTTCTCTCACAAAAAACCCTATCGCCTACAATCTGCTTTATGATTGGAGCAATAGTTTCGCAGAAGATTGCTTCCATTTCATTTGGTACACCTGGCAAAAAAAACAGAACTGTTTCCTGAGCATCGTACCGTACCCCCGGCGCTGTTCCAATTGGGTTGTTGACAAGCTTAGTTTTCTTAGGCAACGTTGCCATTTTTACTCTTGGTGGCGTCAACTCAATGTCTGTTGGCAACCCTCGTTTTTTGGCATAGTCCACACATTTTTGTTTAACCATAGCTAGAGCTTCTGGGTTGACCTCCAATTCCTGACCTATCGCCTTGCCGAGACCCTGGAGAGTCTTATCGTCAAAAGTTGGTCCTAACCCGCCTGTTGTGATTATAAACTTTGGTTTTCGGGCTATGGATTCGCAGATGGTGCTGGCGATTTCTGGTATGATGTCTTGGACCACTATAACCCGTTTGACGTTGGCACCAAGCAGTGTTGCTTGTTTGGCTAAGAAGTGTGCGTTTGTATCTTTTATTTTTCCAATGAGTAATTCGTTACCAACGCAGATGATTTCAATGGTTGTTGACATATCTCTTCCTCAGCGAGATGTTAAGGGTAGCATTATTTTTCTTTTTATACCGTTCGTTAACTAATCAAGTAAGCGTGTAACTATTACACTAGCGCCTTGCTTCTTAACAAACAGAGTCAAGGCTAATAAAAAGGCTCATTCCCTTTCGGGAAAGTCTTATTTTTTGCTAAGGTACCATTTTAGGTATTCTTTACGGCGGGCCTGTCTAACTTCTTCCTCGGTCTCTTGGGCTGGCCTGTTCTTGTCATGTAAATCGTTAAGTTCCTGCCCTGTACAGGATAAGCCGCAGCTTTTGCAGACATAGTGCTTAGTCAAAGAGATATACTGGATTTCTCCGCCGCATTCTGGACAGTAATTTACCATTTTTGGCTCCTCGATTGAGGTTTGTTAGTTAATCGCTACTGCGGAGATATTAGTCTTCGCATGAATTTTAACAAATTCAGCCAAAAAAGAGATTTTTTACACATGAGAGTACATTTGGTCATTGCTGTATTTGCCAGTATTCATTTCCTGTTCAATTTCCTTCAATAACAAAATACGTTTAAACGTCGGTGGATGTGTAGCAAACAAGCTGTTCATTTGAACCCAAGTCGATTTGGATTCTTTCTCCATCGCCAATTGCAACTCACGCTCGTCCAGCACGCCGTCGTGGTCAAGGTCGTATTCATCTTTCTTATCCATTATACCCGCTACTTCTTGTTTTGCTTGACCAGGATCTTCAATGTAGAATGCACGTGCTCCCTCTGGCGGTTTTGGCGAGACAGATAAACCGTAGGTTATTTTTGCCAAGGCGCTCTCCAGTTCTCGCGGTTGACCCGTCACATAAGCTGAATAGGCATCGGCATAATGCTCCCTGAGTCGGCTGAGCCGCATCACGATAAGGAATGTAACTATGTAAACAGCAAAAGAGATCACGCCAATTATGATCAAGGCGGCTCCTGAGTTATCTTTGCTGTTTCTTCGTCCACCGCTAAAAGCGCCTGCACGCAAGGCTACCTGCGCAATAATATATGCAATCAGGGGTAAGGCAGAAAGTACTGTCATAACAATGTAGTCTTTGTGTTTGATATGCCCTAACTCGTGGGCTATTACACCTTTTACCTCGTTTTCGTTCAGCTGTTGCAGAAGCCCTTCATGCACCGCTAAAGTGGCGCTACTTGTGGTTCGTCCAAAAGTAAAAGCGTTTGGCGTACTGTTTGGAACAGTGGCTAGTTTGGGCATAGGTATGCCGCTTTTATCCGCTAATTCTTTAACGGTTGATTCAAGCCACGGGTTCTCCCCAGGCTTTAAGTAATGTAGTCGTGTCGTTGAGGCAACAATCACTGGACCAACCGCATACTGAAATAGAATAAAAAGTGCAGAGCCACCTAACGCTACAAGTAAACCTGTGAAAACGTCTAGCTGTAGGAAGTAAACGATGACAAAAACTAAGAGTCCGAATATGAAGGCAGATAGGAAGATGGATGTTGCCATCGCAAACTTGAGTTGGGACAGACTAGCCAAGCAATTTTACCTCACGTTGTTTTTCACAATTGACAAGTTAAAGAATTAAGTCTTTTCCCAAAAAGTCGCAGATATTAGAGGAGATAACAAAAAAATAAGAAAAGATTAGATGGGGTAAGCTCCGCAAGTCTTGCAGAACTGTATTTTAGTTTTAATGTAGCTATGGCACTTGGGGCACTGAACTGCACCTTCAACCTTGGGGAAGACATCTTTGGGTTTGCCGAACTTCTTGCGGAAGACCTCGTAGTAGAGTAACTGTTCTTTGTCCTGAATTTCCACATCGTCTGCTGCTTTGATAGCGGTTTTCTTTTCGTTGAACTCCTTGTCAGTTATCATGTCATTGAAGTATGTTCGCAATGTTTCTGTTCCGGTTCCTGCTTCAAGTGGTGCTTTAGGTCTCCAGATGATGTCGTTAGGTATGACGTCTTCGTATGCTTTGCGTAAAATCCACTTGCTGTATTTTACACCGTTGTACATGTTAATCTTGTATTTGATAGGTAGCTTCATTGCCCAATCCATAAATTCTGGGTCTCGGTAGGGTGCTTTGATTTGCATTCCAAGAGATTCCGCCATCGGGAATGAAGAGAAACCCATTTCGGCCCACATTTCCTGTTGCTTTACCGCGAACTGTTCTTCCGATAGATGGAATTGCCAGGGGTAACCGAAAAGCTCGTCCAATGCGTCACCTGTGAAAACGGTCTTTATGCCTTTGGGTTTTAGCAAGGTTAAGCCAATGTAAACTGGGAGGCTATTTCGGATTTCCATGGGGTCATATTTCTTAAGTGCTTCCACAACTTTGGGGAAAAATTTCATTACGTCTTCTTTGCCGAATTGGTAGGTTTCATGTTTTAGGTGTAGGAGTTCAACCATCTTTTTGACGTATTCAGTGTCTTTAGGTTGTCCATGTTTGAAGGCTAATGTTAAGCATGGGATGTCGGGTTTGTATTTAACTGCTTCATAGGCAATTATTTGGGTGTCTGTTCCAGCGGAGAAAAGGAAGCCATCTGCCATGTTTTTCTTGACGACTTTGTTGACTAACGTTTTAACGTCAGGCAAGAGTTTGTTAACTTCTGATTCATTAAACGTCATTTCTGTCACTCGCATTACAGTGTTTGTCGTTCAGGCAGTATTTAAGTTTATCCGCATGCATATAAAAGGCGTCAATTGATAGACATCTGTGCTGAAACCAAAAATAATGTTGAACAAACGACCACCAATCAGCCAAAAGAATCAATTATACATCGCCATCAACTAAGTTTAAATGTTCAAAAACAAAAGTCATAATACTATAAACCGAGGCTTTCCAAATGAAAGTCACCATACTCCACATGGAAATACGCGACACACTAGAAGACAACCTGACAGCCGCCAAAACCGCCGTTCTCAAAGCCGCAGAAAAAAAACCAGCCATAATTGCTCTCCCCGAATACTTCACCGTCCCAAACTGCATGGCTGACTTCACTGATGCCCCGAAAATATCACACGAAACCAGCACAAAAACGCTCCAGTTTCTACAAGAAATCTCCAAAACGATTGGCGAAATCTACCTCCTAGGAGGCACAGTTCTACAAGAAGACAATGACAAATACTATAACACCAGCACACTCTGGAAAAATGGTCAACTCATAGCAAAATACAAAAAAATAAACCCTATAAAGGCAGAGATTGCAGCGGGTGTTGCCAAAGGCACCCAACCACTTGTAGTAGAAACTGAATTAGGCAAAATCGGGATGATTGTTTGCGCCGACTCCTTTGATCCCGACCTCATAAGAAAAGTTGCAAACTTGGGCGCGGAAATTGTTTCTCTACCAGTAGCCGCCATGGGTACTCACCCAGTCGTTAAAGGGCATCCTTTGACGGAGGGAATGGCACGTGAGTATGGTTTGTTTGTGCTTAAAGTTGGGAATGTTTGCTCGAATATGCGTGGAGGAAGAAGCGCCATTGTAGCTCCTTGGGGCATACTTGGCGAGGTTTCGGATGCGCCTGAAGATTCATTGCTAACCGCAGAATTAGATATGCTGCAGCTAAGAGAGTACAGAAAGAAACTCAGTAAATCTTAGCCCAATTGTCCACAATTCTGCTCATTTCATTAAACTCATACTTAGCAAACCATTCTCGTAAGTCAGTGTTTTGGACAACAAACTTTGCGACCTGCCGTGCGTTTTCTGAATCATGCACCAAAAGAAGCACAGCGTCCAAGTTGTGACGAGAAATGTAAGCCACTGTTCTGAAGAGAGCATCGAGTTTTTCATCCGTTGGCATTTCTGCACTTAACTCGACCATAACCGGTTTCTTGAGCGTGGCAACAAAATCTCGAGTTATTATATCTACCCAGTAGCTTGTCAAATAATCACGTGATGAAAGAGGCACATGGAAATAATCCACCAGCTTCCCAACAGCCTCAAGATCTATCCCAAACCGCTCTTTAGCCAAAACTGGATCAGGATAAATTTCAACTGCAAACGTTCCTTTTACCTTCGCTTTAGCTTCCCTGAGCAACTCTGTGATAGTATGAGCTCGCCATTGAGTCCAGCTTAAGCCACTCTGCTTCCATTTCTCCATACACCTTGGGCACACACAGAAGTCTTGATCTGGAAAATGATAGAGATTAAGCGTTACACCAAGAATATTCTCTTTACTCAATCCCTCGATGTAATCCATGACTTTAGCTCGGTAATTTGGGTGCGTCGGACAAACATAGTCAAAGACAAAATGGCTTCTTCTATTGCGCCGCAATGCTGGACCAGTTTTTGAGAGGGCAACAATGCTGGGGTCTTCACGGATTGCTTTGGCATCACAAAAAACTGTTACGTCATTTTGCATACCCTTCGCACCTGGAAAAACTTGTCCGTCCACCCATTTAGAATAGTAAACGTGAAGGTCAAAGCCCTCGACAAATTCGGGTTTATATGTGACTAAGCCTATTTTCATGCCCAATTCCTTGCTCGCAACAGATATATTGTTGGCGCTTATTTAATTGTTGATTCAAATGGACAAGCATAAATCTCCAATTACGATCGACACAGCTAAATGCGGTCCCTGTACAGGGCAAATCTGTATTGGTGTTTGTCCAGAAGGCGCGTTGGAAGAGGGCAGGAACAGAAAACCCCAAGTTATCGCACTTGTTCAATGTACAAAATGTGGCGTCTGCGTGAACCTGTGCCCAAGCAAAGCTATCACTATAAATGTTACCAACCCCAAAAAATAGGCTTGGGGACCTTGAGAAAGTTTGGAGCAAATTGGCCTTGCAGACAATGTTAAACTTATTGTTAAAGAAAATGTACTAGCCGTTTTTTGTGATAGTACTTTAAAGACAGTTAGTTCAGCATTCTATAATGGCGGGGTCAATCAGGTTATAGCTGTCCTCAATGTAGGAGTGCCGGAAGGATACAGTGACCTCTCCTTGCACCTTGACCCGCTCGAACTAATCACTTCATCGGCGGCAAAGGTTGGGTTAACTAAGAATTATCTTGCTATGGTAACCGCCGCCAAAATCAAAAACTACAGCTTATTTACAAAGAACGCCCAGGGTTTTTCAGTTAGCGTAATGGCAACGGCGGGTTGCCAACATGGCGAATCCTCGGGTGAAGAGATGGATGTTCAAGAAATCGCAGGGACTATAAACATCATTGTGTTTATCGATGGTAACCCGTCAGAATCCTGTATGGTGGCAACATTAATTACTGCAACTGAAGCCAAGTCGGCTGTGTTGAGGGATTTTGACGTTCGTAGCCGTTACACAGGTGACTCCGCAACTGGCTCGATAACTGACAGTGTTACGGTAGCCTCAACATGCAAGGGTAAAATGTTAACTTTGGGAGGCCCACCCTCAAAACTAGGTAAATTGGTAGGGTATTGTGTGAGGAAGGCCGTTTCTGAGGCCTTACTTAAGCAGGAGCCATTCTGGGGTTGCCGCACAGTTTTGGATAGGCTCAAGGAGAGACACATAGGACTTGAGAAGCTTGCTGTTGAAGTATCCAAAGTTGATGGTTTAGCTATCAAGGCACAAGATTTAGCAGAGATTCTCAAGAACAACCCACATTCAGGAGCCTATTTGCTAGCTGCGGCAAAAATGGATGACGATTACAAGAAAAACCTGCTGCCAATCGACTTTACAGGCTGGGAAGAAGAAAGTAAATGCTTTGGCGAGTTCTTTGCTTCTAAGCATGATTGCCTAAAACAGATAGATTACCCTGAAGTTGACCTGCCGCCTTTTGTTAAGCATGCTTTAATCAAAATTGTCAAGAAAGCACAGTCTATGCGTTAACTGAAAAGACTTAAATAACATGCAATTTTATTCCGTAATAAAAACAACAGATAAAATGGTGTATTAAACTTGAAATTCGGCGTATTTCTCTATCAACCCGAACCTGTTGAAGGTGTCGATTACAACTTCTATCGTCAAAAATCCGAATCTGGAATCGTTGGAAAAGTAAACCCAAAGATGTATACAAACATCGCAGTCTTCGGCGACAATAACATGGCTGCAAAACGCCCAGACTGGGTGTCCGTAAGCTCATTTGGTCCAGCGCTCCGCACAAACAAACGCTACAACCTCCGCTGGGACGTTGTATGCATGACTAACCCAGAAGCCAGAGAATATAACTTGAAAATCATCGCTGAAAGTGCCAAACAAACTCCAGGCATCAGCATCAGCAGCCAACACTTTGCAGATCAGGGTTTCTGCACTTGCCCAAGATGCATTGAACAACAAAGCAAAAGCGGCTTAAGCTGGGTTGATTGGCGAGCAAAAGTAGTAACTGAGTTTCTTGCCGAAGTTAAAGAAGTCGTTTCTGGTAAGCCACTCTTCGTTAACTGTCTCCCAGACCCGTTGATGGGTAAAGTACGCTTCGGCTATGACTTTGAAGCAATGGCACAATACGCTGACTACTTCGTCATCCCAATGTTCAGCAAGTCTTACCCAACGCCCTGGTACTGGGAAACCATCGCAAGAGGCTACAAGAGCTTCCTAAAGAAGCCGGTTATGGTAAACTTCTATGTCCGTGGTCCAAACGAAACATGGGACACCGTTGCAACTACAAAACAAATCATGACTGTCGCAACCCGTGTTGCAAGACAAGGCGTAGATGGCATCATTTTCCTAGCTGAGAAAGCCGAATACATCCAAAAGTTCCAGAAAGAAGCAGTTGCTGACAAAGAAACACGCGAGTTCCTCAAAGATCATAACGGCGACGAAGTTCTAGAACTCTTTAACCGCTGGGAAAAACTCTACAAATAGTTTCCTTTTCTTCTTTTTAGTTTTTCTTTATCTTGCATTGAAGTTTTTTGCTATTTTTTTGTTTCTTATTTGTTTATGGGGCATCTTTAAAAGCTAGCGGACCCTCTTAAAAGGAGCTTAAACGGTGAATAATTTTGTCACAAAAAGTTAACGGAAGAATAACAAATTACCGAACAGGACCTAAATCACAGACATCAAGAGAATGCTTAATCGAATTCACAGGTATCAATTCTGTTGGTCTCGCTTGCAAACTGGTGGGAAAAAAGGTAACCTGGAAAAATGACACCAAAACGATGTCTGGAAAAATCATGGGTGCCCACGGCAAAAACGGCATGGTAAGAGCCAGGTTTGTTCATGGTGTTCCAGGCCAAGCTATCGGAACAATTGTTAAATTAAATCCTTAATTTTTTCCCTTAAAAAGAAGAAATAGTTTAGAGTTGGCGATTTTAGAGTTCGCCTAAGTCTTTAGTTTCATAAACGTAGTCTTCGATAGAGATTTTTCCGTCTTTAACTACAACAACATAGTCGGCTTCGCATATGGGGCAAGCTACAATCTCGCCGTCTTTGAGACCTTCACGGTGGAAAGTATTTCCGCATTCTTTACATTTTAGGATAATAGACTCAAGTCTCCTATTCCATTTTTAGGTAGTTGTGGCTTCTAAGCCAGTCGGATTGGTTTTTGCGGTAACGCCAGAAAATATCTCCTTTTGAATCAGTTTCGAAATCCCATGGAGACACTAAAACAATGTCGCCTTCGCGTATCCAAACCCGTCTTTTTAGTTTTCCCCGGATCCTGCATAATCGTTCTTTACCATCTTGGCATTTGACCATGATTCGGTCTCCTCCAAGCATTTTTATGGCTACGCCTAATACGTCGTTTTTGGAAGGTAGAACCATACTATCGAGGTTGCCCTCGTTTGTAACTTTTCGTTTACCCATTTCTAACACCTTAATTGGCTTACGCCAAAATTATCAGAATCATTTGAGAAAAAAGCAAAACGTCGTTGGTGGTCCTGTCTCTTCCTCTAAAGAATTCTAACTTCATTCAAATAGGGCACTTGGGCTATATTAGAGTAGTCTAGCCTTTTTTCTATTTTTCCCATATTTTTTAGCGGTTTTTGCATAATGTTTTGTTTTAGGGTTTATTTTTTTTAAATCTCGCAAAATTATTTCCCTTTTGGTAAAAAACGATTTTTTCTATCCATTCCTTTATAAGGAGCCAACATTACTCCATTGCTGAAGAGTCTCTTTTATCCTCTGGGATTTACCTATCGAATAACAGATTCTTTTCAAAAGTATGAATAGAGGTAAATAGCTTTGTGTATGTTACGAGCAGGTCTAGTTAAAAATTGCCGAAGATGCAAGTCTTCTGTGCGGCTAAACTGCACCATTAAAAAGAAAGTAAGGCAAAAAGTATTTGCAGACAACAAGAAGAGAGAAGGAAAAACAGCTTAAGCTTCCTTGCCGCATCTCCTTGTTTTACTGTTTAATGAAATGAGGTGAAAAAAATCCAAAGAACTCAATATGAAGCAAAATGTACGGAATGCAATCAAGCAACAACAGTACCATTCAAGCCTACCCCGGGTAAACCCGTCTACTGTAAAACATGTTTTTCCAAACACTTAAACAATCAACCCGTAAGAACGACTGCAAACAGCAATTTTGAGCCCAAACAGGCGTGGGCGAGACGACGATAAATCACGGTGCGACAGCTTCCACATTTAGCTGCCTAAGGAAAAAGAAAAGATGAAGTTAGTCAAAGGCTGGAAAAAGATAAGCAACCAAGGTGGCTATATTAACGAAAATTCAGGGCAGACTTTGATTGTTTCAAAGAAAGAATTCAGTAAGAACTTCCAAGTCCTTCTATTCGCGGGAAAACAAACCGATAAAGAGGAAGGCAAACCGATTTCTCCTGACTATTCGAGCCAACCTAGGGCTGAATCCTTCGCCGTGGATTGGATGGAGAAACATCCAAATGGGATAGTTTGATTTTCACAAATATTAATCGCTTAACAATAAGACAGAGTAAAGAAATTCTGTTTTAGACAGATTATGAGATGATGAGAAGAAAAACTATGCTACCTTGAGTTGGGCAAGTTGGGCATCTATTTTTCTTTGACGTTTCTGTAAAAGTTTCCGTTTGTTTGCTTTAGGATTTGGTTTTACGCGGTAAACTTTTCCGTGGGTATTTGTGTAGTATTTTGATCCTTTTGCTTTTAGTTTGGTTTTTTTATTCAAGCATTTAGTCCCTCCTTGGCTCTTTGGCTGGGTTTTGCGTTATTACAATACTGTGTGGCTATTTGAGTGTGCCTATAAAAATTGCCTGCTATTACGGATATCTACCAAGTTTATTGTCCATTGTTTTTCGCTGTAATTGTTATGTATTTATAAGCCTGTTGAGAACTTATATTTGATGAGCTTGTAAAAGATAAGTTTTGCAAGAATTATCAAGGAGAAGGTCAATTCTGGATGTATACTTACGAAAAATTTGTGCTCAGAAAAATTTAAATGCCGAATATGCTCATCAAGTTTCCGAAATCCCGATGAACTAAGAAATCACAGAATGGTTGAACACAAAGGGCACATGCTTGCAGGCAAACGCTAACTATAAGCGATTTTAAGCAAAAAGGGTTCTGCAACTGACCGCATAAATAGTTGTTAAGCAACATATGATTGCTTTGTAGAGAGGAGAAAAAAGAAAAAACAGATAAACGACTATTTTGCTTTTGAAATGTCTGTTTTCTCCATAAATTACTGTTTTTTGGGTTTTTGGTTTGATTTAGAAAACTATATAATCCATCTTCACGTACAACCAGTCACTAAAAAAGGGAACACTATTGAAGATTACTCTTATCAATCCACCTTACCCGCCAAGCGTCCATTCTCACCCACCCTTTATTCCGCTTGGTTTAGCATATTTAGGCGCTGTCGCCGAGCAAAAAGGCCACAAAGTCACCGTAATCGATTGCCAAGCAGACAAACTAACAGACGAAACATTCCGCAGCCGCATCACCCAAACAGCCTCCGACATAATTGGAGTAACTGCGACAACCCTGCTTTACAAATCCGCCATGAAACTAATCAACATAGCCAAACAAACTCAACCCCAAGCAGTAACTATCCTCGGCGGTTCACATGGAACTTTCTGGGATGAAAACGCCCTAAACGAATATCCAAGCTTAGACATGGTTGTAAGAAGAGAAGGCGAATTGACCTTCATCGAGCTTCTCGAAAAACTCGAATCCGGAAGCAACCTAAGCGGAGTTTTAGGTATCACATACCGAAACGGAGACAAATATCGCCCGTAACCCAGACAGACCCTTCATAGAAGACCTAGATTCGCTGCCCTTCCCAGCCCACCACCTGTTGCCCCTTGAAAACCTAAAACACAACGGAAAAATCTTATTCCCCTTAATCAGCAGTAGAGGCTGCGTCTTTTGGTGCGACTTCTGCAGCACTGTACGTATGTTTGGCAGAGGATACCGTTGGAGAAGCCCCAAAAACGTCGTTGACGAAATGCAACTCATCCATGACCAATATGGCATTGACCAAGTAACATTCTACGATGACGCTTTCACGGTTGACCGCAATCGAGTGCTGAAAATCTGCGAAGAACTGCACACAAGAAAACTGAATATGAAATGGGATTGCGGTACCCGCGTGGACATGGTTGACCGGGAATTGCTCAAAACTATGCGTGATGCAGGATGCATAGCAGTTTGGCTTGGAGTAGAATCAGGTTCTGAAGCCATTCTTGGCGCGATGAACAAGAAAATCAAGCTTGAACAAACACGTTTAGCCTACAAAACTGCACACGAAGTCGGGTTAATGACGATTGCTAATGTAGTCTTGGGTTTTCCAGGTGAAACTGAAGAGACAGCCAAAGCAACCATACGCTTTGTTAAACAACTGAATCCTGAAGATGTGGGTTTCTACGTGGCTACACCCTACCCGGGCACGCCTATGTATGAAGAAGTTAAAAAGAACGGTTGGCTCCGAATAACAGACTTTGACAAATACGACACAGCTGGACCAACCTTTGAAACTCCTCAGTTAAGTATGGAGAAACTGGCTGAAATCCGCGCCAAAGCCTACCAGCAATTCTACCTTCGACCAGGATACGTGATCCACATGATGCGTCTGGGAGGAGTTTATGGAAAAGCAGCGGTAAAAACTTCAGGTGCTTACCTGCTGAGGGCTCTCCACCTCAAGTACTGGTAGCACACTTCTTTTTCTTAAGAACCCAACAACTGCAAAGACCATTACTAACAAGCTTAGCGAAGCTGTTATTGAGGTAAAATTGATTCCTATAGGGGATAGACCTAAGAATAAGCCGTCAAGTCCATCTAAACCGAAACTTAGCGCAACAGACAGGACAATTTCTTCGACAAAATCAAGCCTGTTTTTGCCTATGAACAACAAGTTAACAAGGCAGTATCCAGGGAGGAAAGCAACGAAGACAAAAGCGAAGAAATACCTTGGAATCATAAAGGCGAGTTCTGAATTGTTGGGGATAAAATAGGTCACTATTAACGTTAGAACTGTAAATACGACGATAACTTCAAACCATTTTAGTGGTTTCAGGTTTTTGCCTTCAAAACTTTAAAAAAATAAAAAATAAAGGGAAGAAAGTTTACATGAACATCTTGTAGATTGGATGAGACTCTTCTAGAGGTCTTGTTCCAAGGTCGCCTGCTGCGGAAGCGATGTATGTGTCTGTGACTGCGACTGCTGGGAAGACCCATTCTGCTTGTTCTGCCGGTCCAATCATGAGCCAGTTTGCGCCTGCCACTTGCATGATTGCGTTGGTTGCGGTTCTGCATCCTGGGCGGAATTCTTTAGCAACGTTTGCTTTGACCCAACCCATGGTTGTGACAACGTTGCCGCTGCCTAAGCCTACAGGGTGACCATACTTCTCTTTCATTATTGGTATAGTTCTGACGGCAGTGCCCATGTCTGGTGCAAAGGCCGGGATAGCTGTGTCGATTAGTGGCTTTGTGATGCCGCCTTTGTCTGCTAACGCGAGCGCTTCAACGATAACCTTCATTTTGCCTTCCAGGGTGGTGTCTTTAGGATCGTCAGCAAGCACAATGGACATTTTGATGCCACTGTCTTTGAGGTTTACAAGCTCAGCGTCGGTTACGCCTTTGTAAACAGAGTTGTAGAAGCATCGGTCTGAAAGACCCATCTTTTTTGCCATAGTTGCTGCGCCCATACGGGTCTTTGGACTCATTGCATCGAGCATAAGTGGTGCATCGCTGTGTTTGGAACGAAGTCTATGTATTTTTCGAATGCAGCTTCAGTTGTTCCAACGATGTCAAAACCAAACGGGACCCGGTCATGTCACTTTGAGTTTGCATCGTGTTAATGATTTGTTCCGCTGCTTTAGCGTCAAAAATTCCTTTGTTTGCATCCGAAACCATTTTTTGGCCTAGCCAAAAGATTGAGCCGATGAAGAAAGTAGGCAATTCGCCCGGTTGACCGCCTACTTTCACCTTTGCAATGTCGTATACATTTTGTTCGTGTTGAATTTAAAGGACATTAAAATTCCACTTCTGACTTGATTATTTCTTCAATGCTTTCTTTGCAAGCTCTGGAGCTTCTTCTTTGTTCTTGCCAAAGAGTGCGCCTATTGCCTCAGCGTCTTCTTTCTTCACTGCTGCGCCGCCCATGATAATCCGACTTTGACATTCAAACCGGCTGCCTTAAGAATTCATCGAGTTTTGCAAGGTTGTTCTTTGCTGGAACTGTATTAACTGAAACTGCCAGCAAGGTGGCATTACTTTCTTTTACTTTCTCAACGAATACGTGTGGTGCAACGCTTTTTCCGACGTCGATCATTTTGAAGCCTGCGCGTTTTAGTGAGCGTCCGACTGCTTCTTTGGCGGTGTCGTGCATGTCGGGTTCAATGTTGCCGATAACGACTATGCCGATTGGATTGGTTGGTTCTGGTGGTTCCTTTTCCATCATAGATTTAAGCCAAGACATTTAAACACCTTTTTTTTCCTTTTAGATACTCTCGGGCTTTTTATACTCGAAATCCATATTTAAACTTTGACCAACAATTGCAAAGAAGCAGACAAGCGGGAAAGTAAATGCTCAAAGCAAACAGAACGTACCTCTTATTGCTGTTACTTCTTGCCTTCTCCTTCATCTACCGAGTTGCTCTGATGCTATGCGCGAAACCTTTCCCTCTGGTGCCGACATTGGTCTTCACAACAGCATAATCCACTCAATAACTGGTTCGGGGAACACAAACTTTCTATACAACGTCTATCAGATGGGCGGCGGCATACGTTACTTTCCCGGGATACCACATATTTGCATCATACATAATTCTGATAACTGGATTGCCGGAATACATTGCACAGGCGCCATCGTTTCCCTCTTTTCGTCACTGATCGTGGTGTGCGCTTTTCTGATAACACGAACGTTTGGAATGACTCTGCCGCCTTAATTGTTGCTTTCTTAGCTGCAATTTCACGCTTTGACATAGAAATGCTGATGTGGGGTGGTTACCCAAACGTCATCACTCTCTTATCCCCATAACGTTCTATCTGTACCTGCAAAAAGACCGATTTTCACTCTCTCCTTTCCTGGTCTCAACCTCAATTTTAGCAGGATCGATATTTCTCACGCATTCGTTGAGCGCCGCCATTTTTGTCGGTGTTGATGACTGCTTACTGTTCTCCTAGTATTAGTTGCTCCCAAAACTTTTGGCGCCCCCAGAAAAACAGGCATCAACTGGCTAATGCCTTTAGTTGCAGGAGCAGTCCTTGTTTCTCCCTTCCTCGTTAACGCTGTACCAACTTACCTACATGGAAACTCTTCAGCGCCGGGCGTTCAGGGAGTGGGCGACATAAATTCAGCGATACTTTCAACAAGGATACTTCCTTTGGAGTGGGTTTTGCCACTGTTTCTGATAATCTTAGCCTTTGCCTTGTTCTCCAAAAGGTACAGTGGACGATTCTTTACCCTACCAACTCTGCTTCTCTCAATGTGGCTTTTTGTTCCCCTATTCTTAACGCAGGGCTACCTATTTGGATTCATAATAGATTACAATAAATATACACTTTCATCACTATTCAACAATGATTGGGCTTGTGTCATAAACTCACCTGACCGAGTTCTTTGCCGACATAGCCAAAACCTATCGTTCATTTATAAACCAAACCCAGAAAACGAAAAAGGACCATCAACGAAAGAGTGGTTTGGCTTTCAAGTCACCTAACTAACAAGACTATCTATGGCGGCGTTCTCCTGTTTTTCCTGTTGTGTGCTTTCGTGGCGCTTCCCATTTTTATGACTCCCTCACAGGGCGTTGCACAAACGATACAAAGCTACTATCAAGTTATGAACAATCCAGGTTGGGAAACAATTCAATGGACTAAGAATAACACACCTACCAACGCTGTGTTTGTTTCTGATGCCCTCTACGGCTGGTGGTTTAGCGGGTTTGCCCAGCGGCAGACCTTGAGTGCGGTGGATCCACAGTACTTGACTAGCGCTCGGGAATTGGCGCCAGCAAAGAACGCCAGCTATCTACTTGACACCGATTACCTGATAGACAATGGATACTTCCAGGTCCGAGAAGACGGGGAATACACGCAAGACACAACCCAGAGTTCCTGGCACACATAAAGAACTATTTTTCCCTATGCATTCTTCAACTTTGACAACGACCAAACGATCATTTCCATAAGAAACGGTCAAGTTGGCAGCGAAGTCGCGCATCCTCAAGTCAATAAAAGGGTAAGAAATTCTCCATCAAGACGGGCGAGCCTTTCGCCTTGGATAAATACGATGAACAAAGAGAAGAAAATTGAAGAAGCATCCACAGCTATTTGTATCAGTGCTTATCTTTGCCATCTTCTGCATCAAAATCAATGAATGGCGTGGGCTTCAGGAAATGACCCAGCCGTTCATTGGAAGAAGCCGCACATTTTTTAAATACTGCAAAATTTGTCTGTAAATCTAGGGTTGGAATGCGACCGCTCATCGTAGATTGTGCTAGCATGTTGATTTCTTTCGGATAGGCATGTAACATTGGTCAGTTCATTCTTTTGGTTAAGGCTTTAGGAGTGCCAACAATCGATTGGGTCGATGTTTCTTGTCTATCTGCTTGCTGATAGAAAATTCTTTCCAAGCAAAGTCTGGGGGGTTGCTGCTGTCATCCTTCTTGTTGTTGTGGGTTCCTGATGGATGAAATCAATTGAGTCCGGCGATACAATGAATGGTTTTGGCTTTTGGTGTTCATGGTCTTGGGCTTCTTTGACATTCGTGGAAGTGGTGGAGCGATTTGGGGCATCCTGGGAGAAATGTTTTTTGTGGCTTTCGGGTTGTTTTGTCCCATCAGCTTGTGCCTTCTTTCAATTTTTCCACCATGCCGCGGATACCGATTTTTCATGCTGATAAAATCAAAAGGGGCTTACCAGAAGTGGTGATGGCGCTGATCTTAGGTGGAGGAGTAGCGTTCCTCCTTCAACTATTCCAAGCGATGATCGGTGACCTTGACCTAGTAAATCGAATACGTGTTTGTCGCAGATAAAAGCTACGCATACCAGAATTGCACGTCAGCTTTAACGTGTTCATGGTCTAATTTTGGATTTGTATTCTTCTTGGCTTTAGCAGGCATTTTTGTCTCATACTACACCTTGAAGAAGCGGAAGAAGATGATTTTCTTCCTCACCTTGATGCTGAGTGTTTTTGTTCCGTTTTTCTTCGCAGAATCCTATCTTGTTGGTTTCTACATGCCGTTTAACTGGTTCATCTACTATCTTACCCCGTTTATGGTGGTTTTCGCAGCCGTTCCAGTTGTTTTTTTGGCGGATAAGTCTTTAGCTTTCTACATCAAGAAGAAAGCGATGTTTAAGAAAAATTGGGTAAAGATAGCCACGGTTTCTGTGATTATCTTGCTGTCTTTGATGCTTGTCCAACGTTCTGACGTAGTATACGGGAAAATCAATGAAGCCAGCGTCTACTACTCAACCACCGACGTAAAAGCCTACGATGCAGGAGTTTGGCTTAGAGCCAACTACCCAGGAAACAGCACAGTTGTAGCAACTGAGATTCCTGGGCTTCTGGTTCCAAGAGTTCTCCGGCAAAAACGTAACAGCCCAAACCGACCAACAGTCAGCGAAATGAGCTGCCGAGTCGGTTCTGAGCCTATCATATGAAATTGAGCAGCCTCAAACGTTGATTAGAGCTTACCAAGCTATAGGGGATATCGCTGACGAAACCTACGTATCCTTTGACCAAGTTTGGAATAGAATTTCTTACACTTCAGAATCTGGCGATTTCATCTGACTACTCCGTAAACGGGTCTAATTATAAGCTGCAACTTTCAGATTTAAGTAAACAAATAGTCTTTGACGAGCAGAGTACGCCAAAGAAGATTGAGCTGATATACTCAAACGACAATGTAGCTTTAACCAAGACCTGTATTAGTTGAAAACACGAGTTACCCAATGACTATTTCTTGGGCGCTAACACCCTTGAGAACTGAAATCTTCAATGCCTCGCTTTATCTGAGCACTTTCTTTGACCTCAAATACGACTTTGACAAAGCCCAAATCCCACAGTTGCTGGATTGGATAAACCCGTGGGATGCACCTTCACCGATAAAAACCGTTCATGAAACCGACAATAAACCCGATTGGGCTGTAGCAAGCTTTACAAACACAAACCTAAAAGACAATTACATTGGGCTCTACGACGACACAAACGATATTGCTTTTGCGTTCAAGTTTAGTGATTTGCCCGATTGGGGAAACATCGGCGTTTTGGAAAGCCGACAAATCGATGGGGTAAGGTTTCAGTACCAACTCGGCGACCTAAACGTCAACCAGACAAATTCAAAGACATATCAAGTTCTCACTATGTCAAAAAACAGTTATCCAACATTGCAGCCTGATACCTTGCAGGGAATGTTCAGCCTCAACACAGAATTAACGCTTCTCGCAAGAGACTACACCGACTACATCAAAAACAACAACATCGGCTTCATCGTCTACGACCGAAACCACCTAGACACAAACATGCTCAACAGCAAACTCCTTCAGTTAATCTACTCAAACGATCGATACGTCATATTCAAAATAATAAAATAACAAATCTCTTCCACAGCCTAATTCTCGGGAAAAACTGCCCTTTGGGTCGGCCAATTCTTCGGCAAAATCTTCTAATGTAAACTTTCGATTAAAGAGCTAACTAGAGAAGAATACCATTTATTGGCAGCTACAGCAAAATGGGCTAAACTCAACAAACCAAAAACACTCGGAATAACAAACAAAATAACATTGTCCATTGTTCCATCTAAAACAAAGTACTCAAGTAACCAGATAACTGCCGCTAATACAATAAGAATGATTCCCGCAGTAAAATAATCCGAAGCCTTTGATTTACCCACACTATCTGTTAACCAGTTAACAATTCACTTTGCATAAATAATTTTTGATAAATTAACTTAACTTTTCTTTGATAGAGACATTTGAGGGTGCTTGAGTTTAGCGCTTTGATGTCTAATGGATTTTCCCTTTGAACAAAAGTACATTTGGTCTAGTGAGTAATTCTTAAACACTGAACAATTCGGACACAGGCAGCCGTTAGCGGCAATTTTTTCTTTGGCTTTTCCTCTAGCACAAAAAACATTCCCAGCCAAATTCGATTTCTTGTAGGTTGGACAACCAAGACATAGACATAGTTTAGCGTTTTCTTCGTTGTCGATCACTGCATTTCCCAAAGAATTCACCAAAACAACAGTCGAGCTTGGGCTAATAACAATATGTGACTGCATTTGCCCAATAACAATTCATCGCTTTGCTTAAGAAAGCAAAAAAGAAAAAAGACAGCCAAATAACACTTATTTGGTGAAAAACATTCTTTCCGCTTTCATATGGGTACCTGTTCCAACCATTTCCCAGTATTTAACGTGCCCAAAATGCAAATCACAAGTAGCCGTGATTTCTAACTACTGCAACTTTTGCGGCACAAACCTGCGGCAACCGACCGTTCTAAAAATCTGCTCTAAATGTAGTACAAGGATGGATTCATCAGCGCATTTTTGCCCTGAATGCGGACAAAAGCAATGAAGCAGGTTAATTCGTGTCCCCTCATGTAACTGGTATTTTTGTATTTGCTCATCGTTTTTGTTGCAGAATTGGTGTCAATAATTCTTAAAACCGTCTTTTGAGTTGGACAGTCGGAGACGTGGGTTATAGGATGAGGGGTAAGCCATGGTCGATTGATGAAGAGCGGCATTTGCGTCAGCTTGTTGAGGAAGGAAAAGGCTTCAGTGACATTTCACAAGTTATGGGTAAAAGTCGTGTCTCAGTTAAGAATAAACTATACAATTTGGGTTTGTCTCTGAAAGATAACAGCCCAAGCGCAAATTCCAGTAGCCGTATCATCATTATCATCATTATCTTCTAAGGCTCCAATTATTAATCCAGCTCCTGCTGTCGATCCTGTCAGCAGTAAATGAGGTTGCCCTCGAATTGAAAACGACTGGACCATTGCCAAGTGTTGAGGAGAAGCTCAGGGTTTTGGATGCTGCTTTGGTGGCGTTGGAGCGGCCAGGTCTTAGTGCAGCTGAGATTTCACGATTGCATAACATCATTCAGGGTGTGAAAGTGTACCAGCAGCTCTTTGCCGATTTCGTGAACTATCGGGCATTGGAATCTGAAGTTTTGGAGTTAAGAAAACAGCTTGCCTCAGAGAAAAACCAAAGTTAGAGCAAAATTTCCTCGAACCTTCAATTCCAGCGAGATTCAATCTCAATGGCGAGGACTTCAGGAAGAATACAGAATCCACCAGGCGTCCAAGCATGCTAAGGTAGATGCAGTTAAAGGTGACACAGCAAGATTCTTTACCGAAATCTGCCATCTGAAGCCTTTTGCCTATCAGCTTGAGCTTGCAGAATTGTACAAGAAAAATCAGTTTCTCGCTGTTAGGTGGCCAAGACAGACGGGTAAAAGCACTTCAATCGGTGGGTTGCTTTTGCAGGATGCCTACGAAAACCCTGACCTAAACATTGGGTTCATAGGTCCAAGTTGGCGCCAAACCAAGCTGAATCTTGGGCGGGTAGCAGGTTTTTGCCGAAACCTTCCCCAAGGAAGCTGCCATATCCAGAAAACCAGAATTAGCTTCAAAAACGGCTCAGTCATCGAAGCCTTTCCAAACAATTCTGATACAATCAGAGGCAACACATTTCATCGACTTTGGTGGGACGAAACAAATTTCACCGCAGGAGACGAAGACCTCTACGATGCCATCCTGTTCACCTTGACCACCACAAACGGCAAGCTAGTTGCGAGCAGCACACCGTTTAATCGAGATTCGCTATTTTGGAAGATGTGCAACCACAAGGACTATGCAGATTTTGTTAGACAACATTTCAGTTGGGAGAAAGCTCTGGATCCGTTGGGACCTTTGTATCCGAAGATGATTGAACGCATCAGACGGCAGTTTGGGGATGACCCAGCTAGGTGGCGACGGGAGATGGAAGCTGAGTGGGCAGAAGACGAAGACGTCTGGTTACCCCAGAGCTTGATCGTTTCATGCATTGGCACCTCAAAGAATTGCGGAGTAGACCTTCAACCATTTGACCCCGAAAACAATTATGAAGGCAAATTTTTCGGAGGCTTAGATCTTGCGCAGACCCGCGACTACTGCGTTTTTAGCGTAGTGGAAAGCCTTAACGACACACTTTATTTGCGATTTTTGAAGATTTTTAACCAACCCACCACGTACGCGCATGTGTTGGGTTTTATCAAGCAGGTTCAAGATCGCTTTGGCAGTTTCGAAAAAATCCGCGTCGACTATACCCGTGAAGGACCAAGCATAATCGCCGACATGGAAAACTCTGGCATAGACAACGCCGAAGGCGTAAACTTTAGCGTCCCCCGCAAAAGCGAAATGGCAAGCCTGCTAAAGCAGAGAATGTCGAATAGCAAGTTTTTCTATCCGCTTCTAAACTGGGAACGACCCTACCGAGGAGACATATGCACTGAACTAAACGTTGAACGCTACGACCTACGCAAAGACGGCACCATAGGCTACTCACACCCCAACGGCACACACGACGACGTCTTCTGGAGCATAGCCCTAGCAGTATACGCAACAGTAGAACTATCACCTGAACCATTCCTAGCAGTAATTCCAAGATAA
>CAVZPM010000026.1:0-17703 GCA_963777155.1 Candidatus Bathyarchaeota archaeon | reverse complement strand
ACTATGTATTTACAGATGTCCATTATTGGGTTGAATTTTACGGTTCTTTCTGGGCAGAATGCTTTACTCATTTTTTGTTTGATTTCTTCGGGTGTATCGTAGATGAAGATGCATGTGTCTGGTTTGCTCTTGGACATTTTGTGCTGAAGCTACAGCTTCTTTTTCTTGTCCTTCGGGAATCGGCCAAATTCCGAGGTTTTCGCTAGACCCTGCAGTAAATGGTGATGTACGCAGACTGGTTTCCAACAGCCGATTTTTTCTCCGATTTCGCGGCCAACCATGTTCGCTTTGCGTTGATCCATGCCGAGTTGGCAAATCTTTACTTTCATCTCAAAAATGTCAGCGACCTGCATGGGTGTGTAAAGGTAATCAGAGACGTAATGTGCTTCTCCCTCTTTTCTGCCAGCGATTTCCAAAGTGCGCGTGGTTCGGGCTAAAGTGAGGTTTTTAGAAATTATCACGGTTTTTGCCCAATAATCAATGTCTTTGTAGAGCTCGTCGGAATAGATGAATTCCACTTTGTCGCCGGGAACACCTAGTGAGAGCCATGAGTGGCGGAATAGGTCTGCAGCTTTGCGGATAAGTGCGCGGTCGCCGCCTAACTTGTTGTTTAACCATGCATGCCATGTTGCCAAAAACGCTTTAAAATGCACGCCTGCCTCAGCGAAATCCTTCATTTTGTAAGCGCAAATAACCCCTGTTCCCAAATGAGCTAAGCCAGAAGGCTCCCAACCATTATACGCGATGGGATGCTCTTCCTTCTCGAAAAGCATGCGCAAATCCTCTGGTGTTATAACTTCTTCCGTTGGCGGTCGGCAGATGAGCTCAATCTTTTTCTCTAAATCCAAGTCAGTCACAGCCCAATTCTTCATAGCCTAATAGGAACTGGGAATTTAAGAATTTACTAGTCAGCCGACGGAATGAGAACATGTTATGTCAAAAATCTTTTTACGGGCTGTTTGTCTCCCACTAGAACTGGAACACTTAACCGCACAGCTAAGCGTCGCTTTAAGCTAGGTTAAGCTTGATGGGATTTTTTTTTCGCCCGTGTCTCACCTGTTCCATAATTGGGTAGAACCCGTTCGTCATGGGAGCAAGTTTTGTTGGGCTTGCCTTTCCTCTGTCGGGTCCGTCGTTATGGGTGCTCAATTTCGGTAAGGCAACTAAAAATATGTGCGGTGTTGGTTAAATGTTGTTGTAGTTTTGTTAATTAATAACTCTAAAACATGAAACGCATCATTTAATTAAAGCAAAAATTAACTTTATTGACGTCGGGTTAGCATATGAATGTTGGAAAGAAGCTCTATGTTACTGACAGACAAACCTGGCGGGCATGGCTTGCAGAAAATTATGACAAAGAGAAAGAAATCTGGTTAGTATACCCAAAGAAGGCAAGTGGCAAACCCCGCATACTCTATGATGATGCTGTTGAAGAGGCGCTGTGTTTTGGCTGGATTGACAGTACCGTTAAACGCATTGATGATTACAGTTATGCTCAACGTTTCTCTCCCCGCAACCCCAAGACCCCATATTCAGAAGCCAACAAAGTCCGCCTAAGAAAACTTGTCAAGGAAGGCATGGTTATACCATCGGTTAAGGTAGCAATCCAAGATATAAGCGCAGATAACGCCCGTTCCCAGATGTGCTAACCCGGATGGTTCCCAGCCGTTGTAGGCGATTGGGTGTTCTTCTTTTTCGAATAGCTGACGCAAATCCTCTGGTGTGACGACCTCTTCTGTGGGCGGTCTGCAAATAAGTTCAATCTTCTTTTCTATGTCCAAGCGGCTTCAACTCAGTTGTTGATAGCCTAATAATGAATAGGAATTTAAGAATTTACTCACTTGGATACAAATTCACAACTATTTAGTCACATGGTTTGGATTCCATACGGCTACATTAAAACAAAGCATTTTATTTTTTGGGCTGGTGTCTCCCGACGTAACCTAACACTTAACCTCATAGCTGAGCGTCGCTTTTAGCTTGGCTAAGCTCTCTCGGCGCGGGACTTTTGCCCTTTGCCCCACCTGTTCCATAATTGGGTAGAACTCTGTCGTCATAGGTGCAAGATTTGTGTTTCTTACGTTCCTCTGTTGAGTCCGTCGTTATGGGTGCTCAATTTCGGTAAGGCAACTAAAAGTATGTGTGGTGTTGGTTAAATGTTGTTGTAGTTTTCCTAGTTAATACCTCTTAAACATGAAACGCATCATTTAATTAACGCAAAAATTAACTATTGATGTCTCTGGTTAGCTTATGAATATTGGAAAGACGCTGTATGTTACTGACAGACAGACTTGGCGGACATGGCTTGCAGAAAATTATGACAAGGAAAAAGAAATCTGGTTAGTATACCCAAAGAAGGCAAGTGGCAAACCCCGTATACTCTATGATGATGCGGTTGAAGAGGCACTGTGTTTTGGCTGGATTGACAGTACCGTTAAACGCATTGATGATTACAGTTATGCTCAACGTTTCTCTCCCCGCAACCCCAAGAGCCCCTATTCAGAAGCCAACAAAGTCCGTCTAAGAAAACTTGTCAAGGAAGGCATGGTTATACCATCGGTTAAGGTAGCAATCCAAGATGTCCTAAGTGAAGACTTTGTTATGCCTTCGGATATTTTAGGAGCCCTTAAAACCAATAAGATGGTGTGGGAGAATTTCCAAAAGTTTTCGCTTCAATACCAGAGAATCCGCGTCGCTTACGTTGAGGGTGCACGCAACCGCCCAGAGGAATTTAAAAAACGTCTCAATAATCTTATCAAATTAACTGAGAAAAACAAGCAGATTGGTTTTGGTGGAATAGAAAAACATTACTAAAACCCATTTTTGGTGGGGCCGGGGCCGAGATTTGAACTCGGGCGAAAGGCTCCACAGGCCTCTATGCTGCCAAGCTACACCACCCCGGCCACTTGGCTTTATTTTTGCTTGGCGCGTTATTGTTGTTTGGTTTGTCCTTATTTTTGTTTTCGGAACGCTTTGACAATGGTTATAGAACAAATAAGAGTATTACGCCAATTAGGAAACCAGCCGATATCGAAAGGTCTTCACTATGTCCCGTTGATTCACGGTAGGCTCGGGCAATGAGTTCCCCAGCAATGAAAACTATCAATGTCCCTGCGGCAAAACTTAGTACAACTGCTAAAACATCGTTTACTACAGCCCCCGCAAGAAAATAACCGATTGGGGCAGCTATGGCAACTATGCCGAAATCTGCTAGCCACCCTCTGAGTATTTGTTTTTTACCCATGCCTTGCTTATGCATTATTTTTGCGCCCTCCAAAGTTGTTGCAAGATTACCCAAAAAAAGCACCACTACCGCAGCGAAAAGTCCTGGTTGATTTAGAAAAGCGATAATTCCAACAAACAGCGTTTCAGGAACGCTGTCTAGCACTGTTCCTACAATTGAGAGTCTGCCGTCGGATCGTTCCTGTTTTCTTTTTCTTTCCGGCTCTGCATCATCTTTCGACTGATGTCTGTGCCTGATCAAGTGTTGAGCTAACCCGAATGTTGCAGCGCCAAGGCCAAAACCCAACACCAAATCCAAAACATTTCCCAAAGCCAACGCTTGTTCGGTTAGAAGCATTGTGGCAGCGAAAAATACACCGGCGCCGAACGCTGCAAACAGTGCTCGTTCTAGACGAGGAATAAGGTAGGTATATCGCTATTAAAGCGCCGATTGGGAAAGCCACAGCTACAATAATGCCTGAGAATATGGTTTCTAACAGTTTTAGATCAATGAAACTCATCGGGATAACTCAGTTTAGCACTGTCAAAACTGTTCAAATATCTAGGCATTGAATGCTATAAAAGATGTGGAACCTTTCGAAAGAATCCGTTTGGATTCCAGATGCCAACTATTTAAGGGACATTCAGGGAAATAATTATGACCAGCGTTTAAATAAACTAAGTCCCTTGATGAAGAGCAAGCTAAGAAGTGTGCTGACTTGAACCACAAACATGACATCAAAAAAACCCATGTATCCTTTATTGAATTCGATGATGTCATGTTCACCAAATTAGGCGACACCAAATATTTTGGTGAGGGAAACTCCAAAGGAAGGGTGTTAGAGTTCGATTTTGAATATTGTCTTAATTGTGGCTTTAGATTGCTTGACGGTAAGCCGATTATTACCAGAGATATTTTGGAGGCTGAGTTCGAAAGATTAGTTAGTCCAAGCAAAAAACAACAAGTATGTCAGCTTTGAGCAGACAACTCTTCAGCATTCTGATTTTGAAATATTTGAACGGTTAGTTAAGCGTGCTTTAGAATTTGGTAAACTGAAAGAAAGCAAAGTCAAAAATGGTGATGAAAGGGGCCATATTGGATTCCAATAGAAACTTCCACAACTCACCCATCCTTTTTCTAGGAATTTTCCTTTTTTGGAACTACCTATTTAACAAACGTTTCCCACAATTAGGTTGGACGGCAGATTTGTTTGGCTGATACATGGCGTGAACCCTACCAAGTCGTAATCGAAGTTGAAAACAAACAGTGCAAAATGGTTGGGAAACTAGCTTCTTTAGGATTTAAGCACCTCAAAGTAGTTGATGTGCGCAGCTCCAGCAGTGGTTCCGTGCGTCATCTAATGGATGTAGGAGCAGATCAGGCAAAAAAAGTTCCTAAAGAACTCGCTGCCAAAGGTCATGTTGAAGGAAAATCCTCCGTTTGGCTTGAAAGCGAGGGCTGTGAAGTCTGCAACACCATACTGAATCACGATGCGTTTTTGGTGTCGGGCAAAAGCATGCAGGATAACATCATAACGTACAGCTTCATGGTACCAACCTTTGAAGCTTACAGAGGCATAATAAGCGATTTAGAGAAAACAGGTCACAAAATTAACATCCGCAAAGTCGGCAAGTTTGAACAGAAAATCGACGTTTTAACTGAGAATCAGGAACGGATTTTCTGGCTGGCGCTTAAAAGCGGCTTTTTTGATTATCCACGACAGATTGGGATGGCTGAGTTGGCGGCGAAGTTGGGGATTAGTGCAGGGACATTATCAGAGATAGTGCGGCGAGGAACACGCAGGCTGCTTGAGCACTATTTTAAACAGGAACTTTAGTTTAACCAATAGTGTTCTTAGATGCCTAACCACAGATTCTCTGGCTCTTCTATGTGTCTATTCGGGAATAAAGCAGGTTTTCGCGGAAGTTCTAAGCCGAAAAGCACAAGTGGTTTTTGAAAAGAACGGTATTGGCTTTGAATGGAAAGAAATGAAAAGATCGCTGCTGATATCTCCGAACCTGAAGAATCATATGTGACATTCAAGGCATTGCTAGAAAAAATGAAACAGTGCCGATAATCTTTAGGCGCGAACAGTTTATATCAAACTAACCTAAAACTATTACTAGTTATTATGGAGTATGTCCAAAATGAGCGCTGAACCTTTTCATGTAACCGATTCGAATTTTGATGAAACCATAACGAAAAACAAACTAGTTTTTGTTGATTTCTGGGCTAACTGGTGCGGTCCATGCCGAGCCTTAGCACCAATAATCGTGGAGCTAGCAAAAGAATACAGCGGCAAAGTCCTAATCAGCAAACTGGATGTCGACGAGAATCCAGCATCTGCTGAAAAATTCCAAGTCTATAGCATACCAACTATGATAGTTTTCAAAGACGGCAAAGAAGCAGAAAGGCTTGTTGGTTTGTGTCCAAAGAACAGAATAACTGATGCACTACAGAAGCATTCAGTGTAACTCTAAATTCCGCTACTTTTCATTTTTTCATACATTTTCTCAAAAGTCCACCGAACACTTGACTTAAGCTCTTTAAGCCTCTCATCATCGACGTTTTTAATTATTATTTCCCGAATCAAGTCACCTTCCCGAACGACGTTGAAGGAAAACATTTTATCCGTCGCTAACTGTCCCAACCGAACGAGTTCTTTGTCTTTTTCCTGCATCTTAGCGAAGACCTTCTCAACAAGGAAGTTGCTGAAGGGAGGTGTGTTGACGCTGAAGTTTTTGCTTTCGTCAGGGAGCACATGGATGGTTTGTTTATCGAAGTACATGAGTGCTAAGGGTTCATCCGCCATGGTTTTTAGGGGTATGACGCTTTCAGATTCGGTGTGCTGCTGAGTTAGAGCTGCTTTAGGCGGTTCAGGTTCATGTTTTGGCAAAACCACTTCTTGAGGCATGGTTGCTGGTGCCAAGGGGACTTCTTTTATGTCTCCTCTTTTGAAACCCTTTCTCAAGCAGAATCTGGTTAACTGCGTCAAGGGTTGCTTGGACCTCAATGGTTTCCACGGTTAACTTTTCAAGTTGATCTTCTAGCCGTTTTTTAAACGCAATCATGGATTTCATTTTTTCTGGGTCTAAGGACAAGCCAATCAGCACTCGCAAATACAATGCGCGTTTGTACTTTATCAGTTTTAGCTTTTTTGGGCTTCACCGGTTTTCTTCAGTTGTCCACGGTACATTTCCACAATTTCCTTGGAGGTGGTTGCGTCTTCAGGTGCCTTGTCGGTGCGGTATTTGCCTGTAAACCGTGGAAAACGAATCGCTAAACCTGCACCTTTGCGAATGGAATTCATAGCCGACATGTGGATTGGGCTAAGGGTGACTTCTGCACCTAGTATCTCCAGAACCACCACTGGCTCAAACCAGACGTCAGCTTCCATCGTTGATTGGACTCGGCTGTTTTTACGTGGAATCACATGTTTCTGAAGCATTTCATGAAGGGTCGCTAAGTCTTTATCAGTAAAGCCTGTGCCGCATTTGGTTACAGTTTCAAAAGTATCTGTTTCAGCATTATAGGTAGCTAAAAGCAACGCACCATAGGTTCCAACTCGTTTGCCTCTACCATGAAAAGCGCCAACAACGACTAAATCCACGGTATCAGTCATTTCACTCTTGTAATCGCGTTTATATTTTATCCAAAGCCAACCACGACTTCCAGCCTGATAAACCGAATCTTTAGCGATAGATTTACACATTAAGCCTTCGCAGCCTTCACCGATGGCTTGTTCAAAGAAATCCTCAAGTTCCTTAGGGTTACTGACCAGTTTCTGTGTGGCAGGTTTTATGCGGTCGCCTTGTTTGATGATTTTTTGCAGTGTTTTTCGTCTTTGAGTGAACGGTTCTTGGGTTAGGTCTTTTCCATCAACATAGAGGGCATCGAAAGCGAACAGTGAAATCGGGTACTCATCTATGGCCGCTTCTACACCATACTTACGCCTCCGATGCATTAATTCCTGAAAAGGACGCATATCGCCTGTTTCCAAATCCATCGCGACACATTCCGCTTCCAAAATAGCTTCTTCCGCACCAATTTTTTCCTTGATTAAGTCAACGGCGTCAGGGTATTGGTCAGAAATGTTTTCTAATCGTCTAGAAAACAAAATGACTTTGCCACCTTTTTTATGAGCTTGAATTCGTTCACCATCATACTTGTATTCAGCAACGCATTTGCCGCTGAATTTCTCCAAAATCTCCTCGGGGGCACCAAGCCGCTCAGCCAGCATTGGTCTAATTGGTTCAAAAACCATAACTTGGAATTTGTTGATGCCGTCTAAGCCCTTCTCGGCAACTATGCTGGCGACTCTGCCTAAGTCAGATGAAATGTTGTAGGCTCGTTCGATGAGTTCGCGGGCTTCTTTTCCGCCGCCATATGCAATCGCCAGTGCATCAAGCACTGTCATGTCGGCGATTCCCAAACGCAGATTGCCTGTAACTGTTCGAATTATCCATTTAGCCTCTTGGGGGGATGCATCAGTTAAAAGTCCACAAAGAAGCGCCATCTTCGTATCCACCGCGCCGCTGCCTGAGGTTTTTGCAAGTTTATCGAGCGTTTCGTAAACACGTTCGGCAGTGAGTGTTTTAGTAAAAAACGTTGATTGTTTGCGTTTTGATAACTGTTTTTCTGAGGTTTCGCCGATGTCGCCGCTCTTCTGTAGTTCAGCTTGGATTACGTTTTCGCTTTGCCCAGCCGCCCGAGAAAGAGCTTTTACGGCAAGTTTCTCCGCCACACCCATCTCGATGCCTTCAAAGTCAGGGTACAGTTTGCCCTGTGTCAAATAAACAACCCTTGAAATGACATCTTTTGGGGTTTTCTTTAGCAATTCAACCAGCAAATCAGTCATTTCTAGGCGTTTAGTGGTTGCTTCGATTTTCTGATAGGCATCTGCGATTATGGCGTAATCCATGGTTTTTCGCTTCAAAGAAATACTGCTTGGCTGAACTTTTAAACTTACCACATAGACTCTGGGGGAAGGTTATATTAACCAATCAAACGCTAATTCAATTATGGACCCTGTGTTGTTTACTTTTCAAGAACAGGCAACACTAAACGATTAGCCCAAGCAATAGCTGATGCTGCAAACGCACCGCTCATGGATATTCGGGGACATTGCCCTCGACCATCGAAACCTTTGACCCATTAATCCTTGGTACACCCGTAGAAGGTTCAAGCCCTGCCAAAGAAACACGGACTTTTATCGAAGGTATGAATAAAGTGGAAGGCAGAAAAGCCATCCTGTTTTGTACGTACCGCATCTTTGGCAATGAACGGACAATGAAAACCATGGAAAAAGAGCTGAAAAGCAAGGGATACGAGACGATTTTGAAAGTCTCAAAGAAGGGTATGAAACCAGACAAAGAAACAGACTTCTCTGAAATAGTGAGTGAAGTTAAGAATACACTTAATCAATTGTGATTCTTTAGCAATTGATATCTAAAATTAAAATAAAAAGAAAACGGGAAAAAATTTTTCTCTGCTTAAAATTTACAGATTAGACTACTAAATTGTTGATTTACAAGCATCTACTAAATGGGCTGTTCCGTCTGGACAGTAGACTTTTTCGCCTTTCTCAGCGACATCAAATCGTTTACTGCACGGCTTCCTTTGAGAGCATCCATCGCAATCTCGTGATAACATTCTTGTTCTTTTCCTCCTTATGATTATGATTTTTTCATGGAATTCAAGCGCATGTTTTTCTGAACCAGCGTTCTACCGATTCACACATGTGCTTTACGCCATGGAAGTTCATACGTAGATGATGAAGGCGCTTTTAAAGATTATGAAATTTACGTAAGTAGTTCTCAGCAGTCACAACAGAAACAACTTGAATCAATCAGGCTAAATCATGAAGGATTCTTGACCATTATCCTCATTGAGTGGTCTCTCTTCTTTTTGCAGCGTAACAGTCTTATGTTCTTTTGTTGATGTACTGTTTGGATGATGAGCACTAGAGTCTGAGCTTTGGCAGTGAGAAGGACTCGACGGGCGAACTGACAAGCATAAGCGAAAAACTTAATCAATAGAGCTGCTATGAAAAGTAAGCTAAATCACAAGACAATTGGCGCAACAGGAATCGAGGTGAATAAGAAAAATGGTTGAAATGAAAGTTGATGCTTCAGAACTCAAAGGCGACGAAGCAAAACTCTTTGAGAAACTGGCAGATTTCCTAAAGGACAAGACAGGCGGAGACGTAGCCACCGACGGAAAAACCGTAACAGTCAAGGGTGAAGGTGCAGCACTTGCAAAGAAATATGTGCGTGTCACCGTAAAGAAATTCCTCCACAAACATGAACTATCAGAATTATTCAAAGTCATAGTTTCCGAGGAAAACACCCTGAAAATAAAAGAACGAAAGCTAGATGAAGAGGAAGATTAAACCTCTCCCTTTAAATCATTTTTATTTATAAGTTGAATTTGGCGTTTTTCTGTCCTAATCCTTGAACAGGCTGTTCTAAAGCTTAGCATTAAATCAAAACAACCCCTAACTTCTATTTGATAGCAAGTTTGCGAGGTAGAAAGATGAGCCATAAACGTTTAGTCGTTGGCACGGGAGTTGGGGTATTTGCTATCATAGTTTTAGTTGTTCTCATGGGCTTTTCTTTTTCGGCGTCAGAGACTATAAATCCCTTTGCAGCCCTTACCGCAGCCGTTGTCGCCATAGTCGGCTTTGTCTGGTTCAAAAAAACAAGCAATTAACCAAGACTGGTCATTTTGAAAGCAAAAAAAGCCCTACTTCACCAAACAGGTTAGGCAAAACCTTGACCACCCGATTCTTCGAAATAAACGCTTCATATTCTATGGTTATTTGGTTTTTTCTGCAGTATGCTTTGAAGTCTGCGATGCTTAGGAAATGCAGGTTAGGAGTGTCATACCATTCGTAGGGCAGCGAGGAAGATACAGGGACTTTTCCGCCTGAAGAAAATCTGGAAGCGGTCGGTGATGTAACAGAAGTTGGGGAAGCCCACAATGACTTTTTTGCCTACACGTAAGGCTTCTTTTATGGCAAAATCGGGTTTCTTGACCTGTTGAAGAGTCTGGTTTAAGATAACGTAGTCCACGCTTTTGTCGGCATATTCGGTTAAGCCTGTGTCTATGTCTTGTTGGAACACGCTTAAGCCTGCCGTGATGCAGTTGTGGGCAGCTTGTTCGCTGAGCTCAACTCCCTGTGCATGAACACTTTTCTGCCTTATCAACAAAGAAAGTAATTCGCCGTCGCCGCAGCCCAAGTCCAAAACAGATGCTTCGCTGCTAACCCACCCTGAAATAATTTTGTGTTCGATTACATGGGTTTGCTTTGTCACGAGTGTTTACCGCCATTCTCTACTGCTTTCAAGAAGTCTCCTATAAGCTGTGTTTCCTGTTCGGTTTCAAGATAGGAATGAGTCGTGTCCGTATGTGCTGTTTAATTCGCAGTAGCTTGCTTCGACGCCGGCTAGTTTGCATGCTTTTACGGTTTCTTGGCTTTGATAGGCTGGGTAGAGCCAGTCAGATTTGAAAGCGAGCACCAGAACCTTAGCCCTTAGACCTTTGAAGACGTTTCCTAAATTGTGCCCGTTAAGCAGGTTAAAGTTGTCGATGGCTTTTGTTAGGTAGAGATAGCTGTTTGCGTCAAAGCGTTTCACGAAGTTGTCTCCTCGGTAACGTAGGTAACCTTCAACTTCGAAATCAGCTGCAAACTTGAAGGGTTCTTTGTCGGCTCGGGTTTTTCTGCCGAACTTCTCAGTCATTGATGTATCGCTCATGTAGGTTATGTGCCCAATCATTCTTGCCACCGCTAAGCCTTTTGCAGGGGGAGAGTGGCCGTAGTAATCGCCGTTTTTCCAGTCAGGGTCAGCCATTACCGCCTGTCGTCCAACCTCGTTGAAGGCAATTTGCTGGGGTGTGTGATTTAATGTGGTTGCTATGGGAATTGCTGAGCGTATCTTGTAGGGGTAAGAAACCATCCATTGTAAAACCTGCATGCCGCCCATTGAACCGCCAACAACTGAAATGAGCTTTTCGATGCCTAAGTGGTCAATTAGACGTTTTTGAGCCTCAACCATGTCACCGATGCCGATTAAGGGAAAACTCAGACCATACGGCTTTCCAGTCTTTGGGTTGGTCGAGGATGGTCCAGTGGAGCCTTTGCAGCCGCCGATGACGTTGCTGCATATGACGAAATACTTGTTTGTATCAATGCCTTTGCCTGGTCCGATCAGGTTCTCCCACCAACCGTTCTGTTCCAGCAGCATGTGAGTCACCGGTGAGTGCATGAACAACCAGTATTGCGTTGGATTTTTCAGCATTTAGTTTGCCGTATGTTTCGTAGGCAAGCGTTATTGGACCTAGTTTTTCGCCCGATTCCAACGTTAGCTCGTCTGGGGAGTGGGCAAAAGTGTAGGTTTGCGTTGGGTTGGGTTTTTCGTTTGTTATTAGCTTGTTTGCCTCCATAAAAAAGGAAAAGTTTGTGGTATTTACCGTTTGGCTGATGCTTTAAGCGCCTGGTCTATGTCTGCAATGATGTCTTCGGGGTCTTCTAAGCCAATCGAGAGCCTGATGTAGTCGGGTGTTACGCCTGTTGCCGCTTGTTCTTGCGCTGTAAGCTGCTGGTGGGTCGTCGAAGCTGGATGGATAACTAGACTTTTGGCATCTCCGATGTTTGCCAGATGCGAAAGTAGTTTCACTGATTCAATGAATTTTTTCCCTGATGCCAAGCCACCTTTTATGCCGAAACCCACTAAGCCGCCATAGTGTTTTTTAAGGTACTTTGAGGCGACCTTGTGGTTGGGGTTGTCGGTTAATCCTGGATAGTTTACCCAGCTGACTAATTGGTGAGATTTGAGGAACTCGGCGACTTGGAGCGCGTTTTCTGAATGTCTGCGTTGTCTTAGCGGCAAATCTTCCAGTCCTTGAAGGAACAGGAACGCATTAAATGGGCTCAAGGAGGGACCTAAATCCCGTAGGAGTTGAACCCTGGCTTTAAAGATGAATGCGACGTTGCCTAAGTCTGGAAAGTTTCCAAATGTGTCCCAGTATTTTACGCCGTGGTAGCTTGGGTCGGGTTCGGTGAATTCTGGGAATTTGCCGTTGTTCCACTTGAATTTGCCCGCGTCAACGATGATTCCGCCGATGCTTGTGCCGTGACCTCCGATATATTTAGTTGCAGAGGTGACAATGATGTCTGCGCCATAATCGATTGGCTTTACTAAGCCTACACCAACTGTATTGTCTACCACAAAGGGAATGCCTGCTTCATGGGCAATTTTCGCTAGCGCCTCGAAATCTGGGACATCCAGTTTGGGGTTGCCGATGGTTTCGGCGTAGATTGCCCGTGTTTTGGGTGTTATGGCTTTTTTGAATTCGCTTGGCTTCTGAGAGTCGACAAAGGTTGTTGTTCTGCCGAGTTTTGGGAAGGTGTAGTGGAGCAGGCTGTAGGTTCCGCCGTAAAGGTTGTTGGCTGCGACGATTTCGTCGCCAAGCTGTGTTATTGTTAGCAGTGCAAGGGATATTGCGGCTTGGCCTGATGCGACGGCTAATGCGCCCGTTCCGCCTTCGATGGCTGCGACGCGTTTTTCGAAGACGTCGGTTGTGGGGTTCATAATTCTTGTGTAAATGTTTCCTATTTCTTTTAGAGCAAACAGGTTTGCTGCATGCTCTGTGCTCTTGAACACGTATGAGCTTGTTTGGTATATTGGGACTGCTCTTGATCCTGTTGTTGGGTCAGGAGTTTCTTGCCCTGCGTGGAGGGCGAGAGTGTCTATTTTTTTGTTTGGCATTTTTTGGTTGCCTCTTGGTTTTGGTTGGAACAAAATATGGAATAACAGTGTTATATGGATTCTTGCAAAAAATATTCCAAAAAGAATATTAGACCACCAAACCAACAACAAAACCATGTTCCCTACATTAGAAGACATCGCTAAACGCCGTAAACAACTAGGTCTAAAACAGTCGGAACTAGCCAAAGCTGCAGGCGTCAGCCAATCTCTTAATCGCTAAACTCGAAGCAGGAACCATCGACTCATCATACACCAAAGTAAAAACCATATTCGACGTGCTCGAACGCTTAGAATTTAAAACCAAAGTCCAAGCAGAAAAAATCCTCCACAACGACGTTCTAAGCATCCAAAAAGATCAGCCAATCTCTGAAGTAGTAAAAATAATGAAGGATCACGGTTATTCGCAGCTACCCGTTTTTAGTGGAAAACAACCTGTAGGTAGCATCTCAGAGAAGGCAATTTTGCATCAAATCCTTTCAGGAAAAGATATAGATCAAATCTCCAAACTGCCGACTGAAGACATAATGGAAGAAGCATTCCCGCAGATAAACGAGGATGCTCCTTTGTCGTTAATTACTAGTCTTTTGCAAACTTACTCAGCTGTTTTAGTATCCAAAAAAGGCATCGTGATAGGTATCATTACGAAGGCAGATTTGTTGCGAATGCTTTAAGCCAGTTTTCTTAGTTTAGGTTAAATGAAATATTCAGGGTTTAAAACTCCAGTTTTCACAGAATCTTTTGTACAAAAAGTAACGCAAAGCTTGCAAAAATCAAAAGTAACATCTTTGGAGGCAATTTCATTATTAACGAGCTTCTGGGCAGTCTCAGATGCCATAATTTGGATTTTGGGCAAGTACTGCTCAACTTGCTCGGTGCCTTTGTAGGCACGTTTTGAACTTAGGTATTGGCTCACAGCGGCTTGGGTAGTGCCTAATTTTTTAGCTGCTTCAGTTTGGGAAAGATGGTATTTTTGTACGAGTTCTTTGGCAAGCATCGACCTAAATATTGGCAGAACGTATTTGCCTACTATTTCGCATTGAGGATCCATTCTTATCGATTGTCTATAACACACTTATACTAATAAGATTTTTCAGCGAAAAACCGCAATTATTTGATTGTTCTAGTAGACTGATGAAGAATCATACCATTGTAACAAGAAAATAGCCTTATTTCCAAGTAACCTCAAAATATAATGGTGATTTTTGAGATTACTTAAAATACGAAATTAATGACCGCTAGACGACGTAAACAATCAAGACCGGAAAATTCAAAGCGCCAAGAAAATGTTGCTGTTCACCTAACAGAAAAAATGTTACTTAGACTAAATCGCCGATTTTCTTCATTCTTTCCATGACTTCTTCGCTATGGGGCGCTATCTCCATCTGTTCAGTTAAGTCTTCTCCTGCTTGGTGTCCTAAGTGGTCGCCGTCTAGCCACTGCGAAGAATCGTTACATCGTAAACCTTGCCTCTGTAGCCGATGTAAACTGGTTTGCCGTTTTTCCCGTTGAACTCTCTTAATTGCTCCGAAGTAAATTTTCTGTTTTCTTCCACTTAATCGCCTCATTATTCTATTGTAAGGAAGATTATTACCTTTATGCAATTAACGGTTCAGTCAAATTTTGAGTTCCAAGAGCATTTTTGCCAACTCTTTTTTTAGAAGACAAAAAACTTAACTAACCCCAAACAATTCTTTTGAAATAGTAACCAATCGCTATTCTTATCAATTTTAAATAGAGATGGAATCAAATTGGAACAAAAACCGCCAAACTCCAAAGGATAACTTTAAAATCAGGATTCTCAAGAACGGACCATATCTGGTTTCTGGAAATATACCCTTGTTTCCGGCAACGATAAAATGTGACCACACAGGCATTCCCGTAGAATGGATGATGGGTGATAGAATGAAGACGCCAGAGACCTATACTTTGTGTCGATGTGGGCAATCAAAGAATAAGCCGTTCTGCGACTCAACCCATGTGAAAGTGAATTTCGACGGAACTGAGGTAAGCGATAATGAACCATTCGAGAAAATGGCAAAAGAAATTGATGGTCCGACTCTACAGCTTAAGGACGCCGAGATTCTTTGTGCATCTGCCCGTTTCTGCCATAGAGGCGGCGATATCTGGCAGCAAATTCCCTTTTCAGATGACCCCAAACTAAAACAGAACGCCGTCAAAAATGCTTGCGACTGCCCCTCCGGTCGACTTGTAGTAGTAGACAAGGAAACTGGCAAAACCATTGAGCCGTCATTTGAGAAATCGTTAGGGTTAATCGAGGACCCTGGTATGGGTGTCAGCGGTCCGGTTTGGGTTCGCGGTGGCATCTCCGTCTATTCAGGTCAGGGGGTGCTCTATGAAGTTAGGAACCGCGTGACTCTTTGCCGATGTGGAAAATCAACCAACAAGCCGTTCTGTGATAGTAGTCATTATCCAGAAGGAGATCGAGAGGTGATTGAAGATGAGCAAAAATGAAAAACGAACATCAAAACAAAGTCAAAAACGATATTGATGATGATTTGAAATCCAAGGAGAAAGCGTTCGTTCTCTTTTACGCTTCCTGGTGTCCCACATTCGCAGCGTTTCTTGCCGATTTTTCAGGAATATGCAAAAAGCAATCCGAAACAATGCATGAGTATAGTGATTGATGATAAGCCTGATCTATGCGACAAATACGAGATAGACTACTACCCAACAGTATTGCTTTTCAAGAATGGAGAAGTTAAAAAGAGACTCGACGCTACGCCGGGAGTAGGGCTAACTAAGAAGGAACTATTGGAACTTACAGCTAACCCATAACACATTTTTCATTTTTTTGGCTTAGCCTATCCTGTTCTTCATTTTGGAGAAAGGATCGATTGGTTATTCGGATCATTTTTTGACGGTCATGCGCTTCATTTAAGTTTCGCAAACAAATAGAAGCTGAATTCCTGAAACTATGTTATCATTTAACCAGTAATTGTTGGTACTCAATGTTAACTGCTCCATGTTTGTTTAGGAGGATGTTATGTATTTTCTGCCAATCTTCCCTGATGTTTAGCCAAATAGGTCCACCGATAATGCTTTTCTTAACGTAGTCACCTAATGCTTTCTGACGTTTTATGGTTCGTTTGTTCCAGTCTACGCTGATTAAACCTGAACGTCTAAGGTACTGAAGATTGCGTGCCATCTGATTCGAGTTAATTGGGTAGGTTATGACGCTGTTCAAGTCATCCGTTAGGGCTTCTATTGTAAATTCATCATCAACTTGAAGGCTTAAGGTTGCTATCATGTCCTGCATCAACTTTGCCGTTCTGGTTATATAGAAGGTTCTTTTTGGTACCAATACCTGTTCAAGGCGGTAGGCATTCCGTTTGTAGAACCAGGTTTTTACTACTTCAGCAAGTAACAAGTATGCTCCTAGAAGTATTGCCAAGATTGCATAGAATAGCGGTGGAGGTGCCACAAATCCAAATACTTCACCTAACGGGGTAAATGGCACTATTAATGCGAAGGAAACTATTGTTAAGCTGCTGGCCAATAAGTATTTGCTTGGTCTGCTCTTCCAGAAAGGTGTTCGTCTAGTTCGGATAACAAAGACGACTAGAATTTGTGAACATAAGGATTCGATGAACCAAGCTGTTTGGAATAGATGCTGCTGTTGAATGGATATTATGGCTAGAGGTACAATCGGGATGAAAACAAAGAGCATAGTAAAGAAAGTCAAAAAGTCAAATAGCGAACTTACTGGACCAAGAGACACCATAAAGCGTCGTATGAATGCAATGTCCCATCGTTTCGGTCTCTCAACGTATTCTTCATCCACTCTGTCAGTTGTGATAGTGGATTGTGACATATCATAAAGCAAGTTGTTTAGAAGGATTTGGACTGGCAGCATAGGCAAAAAAGGCAGAAAAATAGCTGCGCCAGCGACACTGAACATGTTGCCGAAGTTTGAGCTGACGCCTAGCTGGATGTATTTCATTGTGTTGCCAAAGGTTTTTCTACCTTCCAAGACACCTTCCGCTAAGACGGTTAAGTCGTTTCTGGATAGGATTATGTCGGCGGATTCTCTTGCAACATCAACGGCATTGTCCACCGATACGCCTACGTCACTGGTTTTTAGTGAGGGAGCATCGTTTATGCCGTCACCCATGTAGCCGACGACGTGTCCGTTCTTCTTTAGTAGGGTGATTATGCGGTCCTTTTGAATTGGGTTGACGCGGCAGAAGACGTTTGCTTCTTCAACGATTACCATCAATGTTTCGTCAGGCATGTTGCCGATGTCGTTGCCAAGAGCTACACCTTTTACTTCAAACCCGAGTTCCTCGCAGACTTTTCTTGTTACTAACTCGTTGTCACCTGTGAGGATTTTCAGTTCAATCCCTGCTTTACCTAGTAGCTGAAGCGATTGTTTTGCGGTTTCTTTTGGAGGGTCAAGGAAAGCCACAAAACCTAGAAAAACCATATCGTTTTCATCATTTATTGAGTAAACTGCTTTGTCTACTTTGAGACGTTTGTAGGCAACACCTAAAACTCTAAGTCCCTCCGCGCTATAATCATGATATTTTTGCTCGATTTTCTTGCGTGTTTCCTCACTAAGGTCTGCTACCAGTTTGTTTCGTTCATAGTAAGAGCAAACCTTGAGAATTTCTTCGGGGGCTCCTTTGGCTATGAAGTATCTTTGGCCTTTGCGTTCAACGACCACGGAGACGCGTCTGCGAATAAAATCAA
>CAVZPM010000025.1:0-29697 GCA_963777155.1 Candidatus Bathyarchaeota archaeon | reverse complement strand
ATGATGTTGTTTGATTCCTGCTGATCAGCAAAGGTCATCTCGTAAGCTTGTGCCGAGTAATAGACATCTCTCAAAGTTGAGGTTTTACGCTGACTGGTAAGTTCATTGCTGAATAGTGCAACCCAAGCTAGCTGTGTGAAGGGTTTAATATGGCGAATGTTTCTGGTGCTTCTGTCGACGTTTTTTTCGCCTAAAATGTACTGGCGCAGTGTTGAATCGTAGTTGATGTTTTCAGTGGAGCGGCTGGGCATGCTCACTGTTGGGAAGACACCTTGGTCTAGTTGATTGTAAATGCTAGTGCCAAAGTTCTTAAGTCCCTTAAGGACCTCTTGTTTTCTTTCAGTTATCTTAACTTTCTTCTGCGCCATACTTCTGTACACTCTTCAGTAATTTTTCTATGTCTGGCTTCTGTGTTTTGCCAGCTAATGTAGTTGAGAATTCAGCGATTTTGGGTAAGTACTTGCTGAAGATGCCTAATCGTTTCTTCTCGTTGTGCACGTGTTCTTGTCTGGCTAGGAAATGCTGCAGTTGACGTGCAACCTCACGCATTGCGTTTGCTTCTTCACGCCTTACCTCAGGGCGGTCGGAGATGAATTCTTTGCCCACGGTTTTGTAGGGAACTTTGGTACTGCAAATGTGGATAACGATAGCAACGGGCATTTCAGGCGTGACTTTGTAGCGTCGCCAGTTCATCGCTGAGATAACACGGTAGGAAACATCGCTTGCTTCATCATAGAGCAGGGGGATTTTGTTTGCGAAACGGTAAACCACAAAGTTACCTCGTTTGGGAATGTTTCCGCCGTAAGCCATAGCCATCTCCACTATGAATGGGTGACCTGCATAAGTTGACGGCTTACGTTGATGCACCACAAGGTACTCGGGGTTTAGTTCTTTCATTACACCTGCCTTGAGAAGCTCTTCGCCAAGGGGTGAGAGACAACTTGCATCCGGAGGCAGAAAGTCCTTGTATTTTTTGAGGTTCTGCATCAAACGAACGATTTCTTCATGGGATAGTTTTTTGGGGCTTTTGTTCGGGGGGATGCCTGCGAACTCAAGGAATTTTTGAGCAGTAATTTCGCCCACACGATGGAAATGCCCCCTTAGAAAACTAGACATATTGTTGGTTTCTGTAAGTTGGATAAGCCGCTGTAAAAGTTCCACGTCCACACCGTATGGGTGAGGCATGGTTTCTTTTGGAGGCTCGGGCATAATGGTGGTTGCCCTTGTGAACTTGTAGAGTCTTCCTTTTGGATCAACAAAAGTTAGGTTTGCATAAGGATTAACCATGGCGGTTTGCTTGAAGTACTCGATTATTTTTGGCATGGCTCGCAGGTAGTCGCCTTCAAGAGTGAACTCGATTATTGTTCCTCGCCATTGGTCTTTGTTAATTTGGACTTTGCGGTCTAAGATTATGGGTTTGTTCCGCTGGATATCAATCATTAATTTGAAACTGTAGATTTTTTCTTGCCCAGTGCTCGAGGTGACAAAGACGGGTTGGTGGGTTGTGATTTGTCCATATAGAACCGCCATTTTGCCGCCTAAACCGAAGGTACCTCTGGCTTGTTTAAGCTTGTATTTGCTGCCGTATAGGACCTGACCAAAAGCTGAGGGTATGAAACGTGGTGGGATTCCTGAGCCGTTGTCTTCGACGCGGAGTTTGTAGATTTGGGTGTCTTTGGTTGCTTCTGCTTCGAAGGATAAGCGCACGTAAATGTCTGGGGGAATTTTATGGCTTTCCGCTGCGTCAAGAGAGTTTTCTACGACTTCTCTGATGGCGACGAAAATGCTGCGTGATGGGTTGGTTAAGCCTGCGATGTCTCGATTTCGGTAGAAAAAGTCTGATGCACTGATTTCTTCGAAGGTTGCTTGAGCCACTTGTTGCTTACACCACTTTCCCCGTTTTTAGTTGCGAGTGCTAAGTATATTTGTTGCTTGTTCTTTAAGTTAACTGCACTTTGAGGAGAAACCTCTTGTTCTAAAAGTGATCTGTAAATGTCTGAATGGTTATTTTTGCTTTAAACATGTATAATAGAGGCTTGTTCTGTGAAATCAATCGCTCAGAAAGAGCGAACAGATGATTATTTCCGAAGTTAAAGCTCTGTCTTTTTGAGTTCGGAAGTTTCACAAGCGTTTGTGTTAAATCATTTTCGTTAAGCAAGATGTGCTCTTGATGACCGTAGAAAACTAAGATAATTTATTCTTCATTTCTGATTTGAGTTTCAATCTGCACCAAGATTGGCCGCAGCTTCACAATCAATGAAGCTTTATCTGTCGTGGCTAACTCTAAGAGAATAAATTCCCTATAAGCTTTCTGCAGCTCAGGATCTTCTCCAGCTCCTGTTGTTGAAAAGAGAACGACTAAAAAAAGAAAAGTTATTTTTTTGGTTGTTTATGGGTTTCTTTCTTTTCAGGTTTTGTTTCTTGTTTTTCGGGTTTGACGGTTTTGGTGTAGTAGTATTCGCCGATGCCCTTCTGGAACTTATCCATCTGCGAGTCTTCTTTGTTTACTCGGGGGCGGAAAGTAACAGAGTCTCGCCGGAAAGTAATGTCCATTTCTTTGAGGAAAGTGTTCATGCCTTGTCTTAGGCTGGTTGGAGGATGTGCTAAGCCGTTCACGCCTGGTTCACCGTTGAAAACCATCAATCGATCAGCAATGAAGTCTTGGGTTACTACGTCGTGTTCAACTACGAATGCTGGGATACCGTGGGCTTCGACTACGCGCCGCAGAGTTTTTGCCACGTTTAAGCGTTCCTCAACGTCCAAGTACGCGCTTGGCTCGTCAAGTAGGAATAGGTCTGTTTTTCGGCTGAGACATGCGGCGATGGCGACTTTTTGCAGTTCTCCACCGCTGAGTTCCATCACGTTTTTGTCCATTAAGACCTGAAGACGAAGTGGCTGGGCGATTTCGGTTTTGTACCAGCTTGAGGTAAAGTTTTCTTTCGCGACATTCATGAGTAATTCTTGCACTGTGCCTTCGTAGTCAGGCGCGATGTATTGGGGTTTGTAGCTTACAGTTAACTTGCTCAGTTGACGTTTATCGTCAGTTTCCTCTAAGCCGGCTAAAATTTTGACAAAAGTAGTTTTTCCGATGCCGTTTGGTCCAAGGATGCCGATGATTTCGCCTGTTCGTATTTCGCCGGGTTCAATGGCAAGTTTGAAGCCTTTGAATGTTTTCTCCATTTTGTCCCATTTGAGGAGGGGCACCCCAACCATTTCTCCTGCATTAGGTGGTTTCTCGTGGAAGACTATGGCTTCTTTTCGGAACATTATGTTTTCGTCGGGGATGTAACCTTGTAGGTAAATGTTGATGCCTGTTCGGACGCCATGGGTGTGTGAAACGACGCCGTAGACGCTTGGTTCACCGTAGAAGACGCAGATTTGATCAGATAAGTAGTCGATGATGGCTAAATCGTGTTCAGCTACAACAATTGTTTTTTGTTGTTCTTTGAGGGTTCGAATGGCTCTTGCAACCACAAGTCGCTGCTTCACGTCTAAGTAGCTGGAGGGTTCATCGAAAAGGTACACATCTGCTTCACGACTAAGCGCCGCCGCAACTGCTACACGCTGAAGTTCCCCGCCACTGAGCACATCGAGTGGCCGATCCCAAATCTTCTTAAGCTCTAACTCTTCAGCGATCGCATCCAACTGTTTACGCTCATCGACTTTTTCCAAGAGCTCGCCAGCTTTGCCTGATATCGCCTTGGGAATTTTATCGACGTACTGAGGTTTGCTGCTTACTTTGAGTTTCTTCTCGCTCAGTTTTTGGAAGTAATCCTGTAGACTTGAACCCCGATAATACTGGATAATTTCTGACCATTCAGGCGGGTCATCGAACCTGCCGAGGTTGGGTTTGATTTCGCCAGAAAAAACCTTAAGCGTAGTGCTTTTGCCTATGCCGTTTTGACCAAGCAACCCTAAAACAGTCCCTGGTGAAGGCATGGGCAAGCGGAAAAGTTTGAAGCTGTTGGCGCTGAAGCGGTGACTGCAATCCTTCTCCAATTCATCGGGCAGGTTAACTATGCTGATGGCTTTAAATGGGCATTTTTTAACGCATATCCCGCAGCCGCTACAAAGTGTTTCTGCTATTATGGCTTTGTTGCCTTCAACGCGTATGGCTTCCACTTTGCTGCGAACCATTGGGCAGAAGCTAACGCATAGTGAATTGCATTTCTTGACTTTGCATTTTTCTTCTTCTAATACGGCAATTCGAGTCATGGGGAGCGTGTATAATGCCAATAAGATAGTAGTATAAATGTAAACCTAAAATAAAGGTTATTAAAAGTAACTCCAAATATCTGAGCAAAATCTAATGATCTTAACAAGAAAAATCAAAAAAGTGTGGTTCTACGGGTTTAGTTTACCATTCTTCCTCTTCCCATTCTTCATCTTCGCCTTCTTCCCATTCATCTTCTTCTTCGAATATCATTTCCTTTTTTCACCTCCACAAATAAGCCGTATAAGCTACCCTACCCTTGGGGTGGTTTAAGCGTTTAGATTCGTCAACTGACGTTAAACTCAAACGTACTCTTAAGTAAAACATGCTTTACACCCGATTTTTCTACTAAATTTTTTTGATTAGGTCTTCTTCTAAATCAAAATAGATAAAATCCACACAAACTATTAAAGTGGGAATGATGTAAGGCGACGGCTTCGAGCCCAAAGCTGTGAGAAAACGTCAATCAACACTGACCCGAAAAAACCTAACCTTTCTGATTCTTACGATCTTGTTTTAAAAAGAAGGATTTGTGGGATAAACAGCATTTTTTTCTTTTGTCACTTGTCAGAAGTTTCTTTGGTATCTGATAATTCAAGTCAAAGGCAATGTTTTTTTAGTTTTCTTTTGGTTGTTGTCTGTGAAGTTTTGCGTTCACACCTCTTTTTTTGTGGTTGTGTTCTGAGTTTTGTTTTTTTGGGGGGGTTGTTGTCATATGGGGCGTTAAATAGTTTTTTCTTGTTCATTTAGCTAAATTTAACGGATACACTGTTTTCAACTACTATTATAAAAAACTCCCTAATTTAGCCTTATTTTAATCAAATATGTTATAATAGTCGGTAATAAATATACTTCTAATTATTCCTTATTTTCTCACCAAAATTTAAAATAACTCCTATTGTTTATATGAAAGAAACACATAAGAAAACACGCAAGGAAGAAAATAAGACATGAGTGAAGAAGGCGACACATTCTGGGTATCTTTAGCCGAAAGACTCTTCGGTTTATTTTTGATAATAATTGGTGCAGTAATGCTTTATTTCACAGCTACAAGCAGCTCAGGCACTGATTCATTGGGACCATTCGGCGTACTTTTTGGAGCCTTAAGCGTGATTTTGGTTCTTTTAGGTATTTTCCTGCTTCTGGTTAAACCACCTGAATAAACCCTTTATTCCCTTCTTTCCACCACAATACGGCAGTTAGTAACTAAAGCGGCAATTACTCCTAGAGCCGCCAACCAAGGAGCCAAGACCACCCCAACAACACCCACAGTTGCAGGAATCTCCAACAAAGTTTTGCCAGCATCATCCTTAACGATAATGCGTGTTACGTTTCCTTCATGTAGCAATTCGCCGACACGGTCGACAACTTCTTTGCCTGAAACCTTGTATTCTTCACTGGTTAACCTTGGCGCAGCAGCACCACAAATAGCACAAAACTTATCGCTTCCTTTTAGTGGTGCACCACATTTTACACAGAAAGGCAAACAATTCACCTAACACTCCAGAAGATATCTAAGAAATAAAAGCTTTGCCAAAACAAACAAAACTAAAAAATGCGACCCAAACACAAAATAAAATGAGCGGATTTATTAACCGATAACGAGATAGAATCTATTTCCCATAGAATTGTAAAGGAGAAAAACAAGTTGCCCATACGCCAACCAATAGTCTGTGTCCTAGGACATGTTGATGCAGGCAAAACCTCACTTCTTGACGAACTGCGAAAAACCAATGTCCAACTTCGAGAAGCTGGAGGAATGACCCAGCACATCGGTGCAAGCTTTTTCCCAGTAGAAACCCTAAAACAACTCATCGGACCATACATGGGCAACTTTAAAACGGGCATCGAAATCCCCGGGTTACTCATCGTTGACACACCGGGACATGAAGCATTCACTAACCTTAGACGCAGAGGCGGAAGTGTTGCAGATATAGCAATCCTAGTAGTCAACGCAGTACGTGGGTTTGAAGCACAAACCTTTGAATGCATAGAAATCCTCAAAGCACGTAAAACCCCCTTCATCGTAGCCGTTAACCAGATTGACCGCATCCCCGGCTGGAAAGCTGAACAAGGCGCACCCTTCCTGAAATCTTACGCTGCCCAATCTACTTTTGTCCAAGAAGAAGTCAACAACCGCCTATACCAAATCATGGGCGACTTCAGCCGCCTCCAATTTAAAACCGACCGATTCGACCACATCCGTGACTTCACACAAAACGTCGCGTTAGTCCCAACCAGCGCCAAAACAGGCGAAGGCTTATCAGAATTAGTCATGGTTCTAGTCGGATTAACCCAGCAATTCCTTACAAAGAGGCTACAAACCACCGATGGCGCTGCAAAAGGCTCCATTTTAGAAGTTAAAGAAGAACCCGGCTTAGGTTTAACACTAAACACGATTATCTACGATGGTACACTGCACAAGGACGATTTGGTTGTGGTCGGCGGCAAAAACGGCCCAATCTCAGCACGCGTACGAACAATTATTAGTGCCTAAGCCGCTTGATGAGATGCGTGATCCACGTGATAAATTCACCAGTGTCGACTGTGTTTACGCGAGTGCGGGTGTGAAGATCGTTGGCTCCGGATTTAGGTGACGCATTGGCTGGAGCACCACTGCTTGCTGTACCAGAGGGCGAAGACGTAGCAAAATACTGCAAACTCATCACAGAAGAAATCGGCAGAATCCGAATTACAAAGGAAATCGACGGCGTCATTGTCAAAGCAGACACGTTAGGTTCACTTGAAGCTATGGCGGAAATTCTGAAAGCTAACAACATCCAAGTCCGCATCGCAGACATCGGCGACATCAGCAAACGCGACGTAATCGAAGCATCCGTAGTGAAGACACGCCAACCCTTAGTTGGGGCAGTCTTAGCGTTTGGCGTAAAAGTCCTGCCTGACGCTGAAATCGAAGCTGAAGCAAACGGCATCAAAATCTTCCGAGACCCAATCATCTACAATCTGATCGACAACTACATGGAATGGGCAAAGAACAAACGCGAAGCAAAAAGCGAAGCCGAATTCGACGCACTAATCAAACCTGGTAAAGTCACAGTGCTGCCAAACTGTATTTTCCACCGTGCTAAACCAGTGGTTTTAGGCGTTGAAGTCCTGGGCGGTAGAATAAAACCCAAAGTTTCGCTCATACGCAAAGAAGATGGTTCAGATTTGGGTGAAATAGGGCAAATTCAAGACAAGGGCAAAGCAATCGGCGAAGCAAAAGCTGGGATGCAGGTGGCGATTTCGATGGATAAACCCATTGCGGGCAGGCACGTATTTGAACGGGATGTTTTGTACGTTAAAGTTCCTGAGAAAGATGCACAGACGTTGTTGACTTCTCATTTGGATGATTTAACTGCGGAAGAGCAAGATTTGCTTAAGGAATACGTTAACATGATGCGCAAAAAGATTCCGTTCTGGGCAGGCACCATGTAAAAATATGTTTACGTTTACAGTTTCACAAAGAACCTTGTTTCAAAACCATTCTATTTCTTAAATGAAAGCATTAAGCGATCAAACTATGAAATAAAGAGAGTATTTTTCGATAAAGCTTTAAATTCTGCAAAAGTCAGAGAAAAGGTGCAAACCAATGGATTGCAGTTTTGTTGCCGGGGTCTCCTAGCCAGGCAGGGAGCAAGCCTGGAGATGTTTGCATAAAGCAAGCACCAATCAGCTTGTGGCCTCTCGGGGCCACGGGGGTTCAAATCCCCCTCCCGGCGCCAAATTCATTAATAATACAATTTTGGATAAAAAAATGAAAGTCAATCTAAAAAAAGGTCAGCGTTATTTCAAAAAAAGAATTGAGGAAAAGAGGAAAAACCGGTTCTACTCTTCCTCATCGACGTTTAGAAAACGCTTTATGGTCGCCATGATTCCCTGCAGTCCCTTATCAGTTAAGGGCGGATCGTAGGGAATTCTGAGTACATCCCAGCCTTGAGCAATTAGAAGATTATCGATTTCCTCATCACGTTCGATTTGTTTGTCTTTTCTATGAACTGGGTTACCATCTAAGTAGACGATTTTGCGTTTTTCCATCCAGCAAAAGTCGGGAATGGTTGATTTTAGGATAATGGGTTGCTGTGTTACCATGCCGCTGGTTAATCCGGACATGCTTAGGGATTTGAAAACTTCGATTTCTGCCCTGCTGACTTTGGGGTGCATGCGGTCTTTATAACTCAAAGGTACTCACGAAAGGAAGCATGGCATCTTGCCTTAATAAATTATGTATTGAAAACTGCTTGATTATACTATAAATAAAGTAACCAAAAGTAGGCTTGACGGACCGCCAGTGCTAACCTAAGACATCCATCAAGAATAGTTCCCTAATCCTTCTTTAGGGCAGTAGTGACGTATGTCATGGTTAACGGCTGACCCGTCAAGCGTGGGGTGTACCTCTTGGATGGCTATTTTCTCGCAATCTAACAATTATTCGCTGACTATAAATGGTGTTGTGATTGTATTCCTGTAACAACAAGCATGCGAGCGACCGTTACCAATTTGAGCGCTTAAAAGTGGTAAATAACTAATAATTTTTGCTTATTGATTTATCATATAGGCCTATTTCGCGTTGTTCTTTAAAAACAGAGGATGCCAATCTACGGTGTCCATCAATTTTGATTGAGGAAAAAATATGACAAAGGTCTTACTGAACCTGTATTTGGGTTTCAGGAATCCAACTTGCATCTAACTCTATTCTAACGCTCGACAAATAAGTTTTGATCTGTAAAGGCAAGTATCAAAAAAATATTAAGAAAGGAAATTCTGTTTTTGTTATGCTTCAATTTTTCTAGAAGATGCTGCCGCTGTTGGGTATTCTTTGAGTTTCTCTGCCATCTCCCGCAGTTGCTTATCCACCAAGTAATTGACTGTACCTTCTTCGTAGGTTCCGTCTGCTCTACGCTCCCCCGCTTTGGTTCCTGTTAGTACTTCGATGCCTTCATCGATTGTTTTAACCGAATAGATGTTGAATTTGCCGGCTTTCACCGCTTCAACTACTTCTTCTTTAAGCATCAGGTTCTGCACGTTACTGTCAGGAATCATCACGCCCTGTTGCCCTGTTAAGCCTTTAGCTTTGCATACTTCAAAGAACCCTTCGATTTTCTCGTTTACTCCGCCGATGGCTTGGACCTCTCCTTTCTGGTTAACGGATCCTGTAACTGCTAAGTTCTGTTTTATTGGCAATCCGCTAAGTGAAGATAGGATGGAGTAGAGTTCGGTGCTTGATGCGCTGTCGCCTTCGACTCCTTCGTAGTTCTGCTCAAAAACCAAGCGTGCAGAGAGACTCAAAGGCTTATCCCTTGCGTATTTATCGTTGAGGTAGCCGCTTAGAATCAGGACACCTTTGGTGTGGATTGGACCGCCCATTTTGGCTTCCCGTTCAATGTCCATTACACCTTCTCTGCCGAGTCCAATGCTTGCAGTCACACGTGAAGGCATACCAAAAGCGAAGTCGCCTAGTCCCATGACGGACAAACCGTTGACTTGCCCTACTTTCTTCTCCACTGTGTCAATGAGGAAGAAGCCTCTGGTAATCATTTCCTGGATTTTTTCTTGGATAAGTTTAGAGCGATAGATCTTTTCTTCTATAGCTTTCTTGACATGGCCTCCAGTAATGTACTCGGAACTGTCTTGTGACGCATAATAGTTTGATTCTCGGACAATGTCGGCTATTGCGCTAAACTGTGTCGACAATTTGTATTGGTCTTCTATTATTCTCGAACTATACTCCACTATTTTTGCTAAGCCGCTACCGTCAAGGTGCTTGAGTCTTTCTTTCTCGCAGAGCCCGCAGACAAACGCGCCGTACTGTCGCACTTTTTCATCTGTTCGCGGCATAGTTGTATCGAATTCTGCCTTTATCTTGAAGAGTTCCTGGAAATCTGGGTCTAAGCTGAACATTAGTTGGTAGAGATATGGTGTGCCAATCAAGATAACTTTGGCCGTTAATGGGATGGGCTGAGGCTTGAGTGTTTTAACGCTTAGAAATCCGTAGCGTTCTTCGGGTTCTTCTATGGACATTTTTGCTTCTCTGATGTCGCGTTTTAAGCCGTCGTATGAGAGCGGATTTCGAAGCAGATCTTCGACCGGTACAATAAGATAGCCGCCGTTGGCTCTATGTATCGCTCCCCCCCTTATCATACTGAAATCGGTGGTAAGGGCTCCGAACTGGGCTTCTTTCTCGGTTCTGCCAAGTAAGTTGTGATAGGTTGGGTTGTTTTCCACCACTACTGGCGCACCTGCAATGTTGGAGTTGTCTATGATGAGGTTTACCTCGTATTTTTTGTATGGTTCTTCTTTCATCCAAGGCATTGGAAAAGGCAATTGCTGTTCTGATTCGCCTCGTCTTATGAACTGTTGCAGATTTTCTAAGATTTCGTTTTCTACTTCTTTGAGGTAAGTTGTAACTTCAGAATTAGCACGATATTTCTCCATGAGGCTTTCAACTTGGTTTCCAAGTGCGTAAAGGGCAACTTCTTTGTTTAGTTTCTTTAGGGTTTCATGGATTCTACGTTCCATATCGATTAATTGACGCATTGTGTTTCGGAATTCAGTCTCTAGTTTTTCCCTTTTCTCATTAATCTTATCCTTAGTTTTTTGAGGCAACGCCAGCATTTCTTCTTCGCTAAGTGGCTTGCCATCCAACACTGGAACAAGCAGTATACCGATGGGTGTGGTTTGAATTACGAATCCTTCACGTTGGGCTTTGCTGCTTAACTCATCGATTAACTGTTTTCGTTGGTTCTCTAAACCTTTAATTGTTGCTTCTCTTCTGGCCGCATAGTCTTCGCTTTCGAAAGCCTTCGGAAGCGCAGTTTTCATGTTCTCGATAAAGTTTTTCATGTCCTCACGGAATTCTTTGCCTTTTCCCGCGGGCAACTTTATGCTCTTTGGCTCATATTGGTTGCCAAAATTGTTCACATAGCACCAGTCAGGCTGGAACTGGCTGGGTTTTAGCTTGAGCTTCGACAAAGTTTCTAACCGCTGTTTTTCTGCCTGTCCCAGGGTAACCAGCCACAAATACGTTAAAACCATGGTCTTTTATCCCTAATCCGAACTTTAGGGCTCGTACAGCTCTTTCTTGACCGATAATTTCGCCAAGCGGAATAAGATCTTTGGTAGATTCACAATGCAGGAAGTTAACGTCACAGACATTCCTTAACTTTTCAACTGGTAAATGATTAATCAAAACAAAAATCTCCTGTAACTAATTAAAAAACACATACTTTTAACTTTTAACCCTTTCTGCCAAGCGGCAACATGCTTTGTAATGAGGCAGTTTCAGGCTAAAAATAGCAATAGCTTAAAAGCCTCGCCGAACAAGCACAGGATTACTAGTGAGGACAAATGGATAACTGGAAAATTGTTAATAAAATCGCTAAAATATTTGGCATAATATTTGTGGTATTCTCTGCGTTAGTCGCAATAGTAAATTATGAATTGGTAACGATGATGTATTCTTCGCCTCCTCCGGCAGTCTTCATTGCTTTGAACGTATCTTAACAGCAACGGTTCCGTTCATAGTTTCCGCCGCTCTCTCATTCACAGTGGCATTCGTTGCCCCACAGTCGTCAGAAACAACAGAAAAAGTACCCGAAACCCAAACCACATTAAATGAAGATACCGAAAAAACAACGTCCTAACCCTTTTTTCTCTTATTTTTTTGGAATTTTTTCCCAACTGAAAAGTCTATTTAGCTATTCGTTGCAACGCTCTCAGCCAAGTGATTGTACCCTGCCGACTTTGCCGTCTGTTAAGCGTACCTTTATTCCATGCGGGTGCGTTGGGCTGTTAGTGAGAATGTCTTTGACAGTGCCCTCGGTTAATTTGCCACTTTGCTGGTTCTGTTTCAAAACAATTTTCACTCGAATGCCCGGCTTAATTTGGATCCTTGGAGGTTGCATTTACAGTATTAACTACCTCGCCGCTTAAAGTGCATTCCTTTATTAAACCCAAATGTTCCAAAGGTGTAACTAGATTAGTTTTATGAAACGCTGGATGATTTCTTGATTTCGTACTTCAGGGTGAAACAGGACACCGTAAATGTCTTCTTGTTTGTGTTTTATTGCTTGAATGCATTTGGTGGATTCTGCAAGCGTTTCAAAGGTTTGGGAAGGTTCAACCGAGAAATTGTGAAGCGTGTAAGCCTTAAAGTCTCCTTGGAAGAGAGGGTTTTCTTTCAGAGTTGAGATTTCAGCCATTCCAATCTGCAGACAAGCCGTCAAAGATACGCCGAAAACTCGGCTGATTGTTTGCATTCCTGCACAGATACCTAGAATCGGCTTGCCAAACGTTCTAACCCAGTTGAACCTGCCTATCTGCTTTAGAGTTGCATGATCTTTTAGTGCGGTTCCAGAAAGCACAACCTTGCTGCAAGCATCTATATCTGCAGGAGTGATTTCAGAAAAATGTTTGACTTCGCATTTGTCAAATGACTCAATAGCTGAAACAATAGGCAACACAAACTCGTTAAATGCTAACGAATCCTTTGTCCAGTTCAAGTCGACAACCAGAATCATTTCGCCACCAACCGTGCCTGCTTAATGATGTAGACTCCACTGTTTCCCTTCGCCTCAACCTCATGGTCAATGATTTCGATTTTCTGCTTAAACATGGGCGCATCCAAAACTGTTGTCTCTATTTCACCTCCCTCGCCTGAAGGGCTAATGCCATATTGACTTTGGAGTCCCACTAACCTATCGATCACCTGCGCGTCTATTTGTTTTCCAAGCCATTTTTCATCAAGCGGATAAGCAAAAATACCTGAAATTATAACGTTGAATTGTCTTCTGACAATCGTTTCTAGGAGCACTTTCTGGTCATATTTCCATAATGGGTTAAAGCACCAGACGTCGAGGCGATTGCATATACGCTGAACCCTGGAGGCTTGGTAGACAGATTCCACTGCTCCTGTGACTACGCCATCTATTTGGAATTTGCTTTTTGCCTCGGCAATCGCTTTTTCCAAGTCTGCGAGTTCCTCTTCCTTCCTCCCCTCGGTTATCGCCGAAACAAGCGGCAAACCCAATGCTTCAGCCTGAAGCGCTGTCAAATCGACGTTCGGGGTGTGGAACATATAACTTTCTTTGTTTTTAGAAATCACAGTGATTAGGCAAGCTACCTCCTCTTTCTCCGCCGCTAGGTGCAAAGCAAGGGTTGAGTCTTTGCCGCCTGAAAATAGGACTCCTAATCGCATAGCTACTTAGAAGAAGAAGAGCTGTTTATATTCCTGTTGAAAATAGAAAGAGTTAGAATTTTACATTACAGATGTTCGGGATAGCCTTGAGTTTACTAGCAATTTCGACTGTGACTTTCTTGTGAAGAACATAGACTGAGATGGCGTATCCACTGTTGCCGATTTGCCGCGAATAATTCGCGCGTATGTTAATGTCGTTGTCAGCTAGTACTTTGTCGATGTTGGCAAATACTCCCGGAACATCTCTGTGATGTATGAAGAGCGTATGGACTGGTTTTTCTTCAACTTCAATGTTTTCACCTGCGTTAACTGAGTTCGTGAAGTCTCCGCCTAAAAGGTAACCTGAAACGACACGAGCAATCTCGGTTGAAGTTTCCCTTTGCGCTTCAATAGTTGACGCGCCCAAGTGACTGCTCATAACTACATTGTCGAGTTCTTTGAATTTATTCTTGAATTCTAAGCCATCGGCTTTAGGCTCATCTGAGTAAACATCGGTTGCTAAACCAGCTATTTTGCCCTCTTTTAGAGCATTGTACACTGCTTGTTCGTCTATGTTGCTACCTCTTGATGTATTAATAAGGTAAGCGGTTTTCTTCATTTGACAGAGTTCCTTTTCGCCGATGATTACGTCTTTCCCGCCAGTGTGGATGCTTATGTAGTCGGCTTTTGCTATAACTTCCTCTTTTGAAAGAAACTTTATGCCAGATTCAAAACATGGTCTGATGTCGTAACCTATAACATCCATGTCAAAACCGCGTTTAGCTATCTGAGCGACTTTCTGCCCGATTCTTCCGCAGCCGAGAAGCCCCAGAGTTTTGTAGGCAAGTTCCCTGCCTTTGAGTTTCTCTTTTTTCCAAACAGCATTTTTTAGTGAGTTGTGAGCTTGCGGAGTGTTTCTTGAGATGCTCAGCATTAAGCCGACAGTTAACTCAGCAACTGCGTTTGTGCTGCCGTATGGAGCGGATTTTACTACGATACCGAATTCTGAGGCAGCTGCTACGTCGATGTTATCATAGCCTACGCCTGCTCTGCCGACAATTTTGAGTTTACCTTTTGATCCTGCCTCTAAAACCTCGCGTGTAACTTTCGTAGCACTACGGACAACTAAGGCGTCAAACTGTCCAATCTCAGTGACAAGAGCAGTGAGGTCTCTTTTTTTGGTGTCAGTTTCTATGCCTGCTTCTTGGAAGAGTTTCAAACCTTCCTTTTCTAAACCATCATTTAACAATACTTTCATGCGTGGCATCTCGGTGAAGATTAATTAAAAGTTTGATTGCTGTTGTGGATAATAAAGTTCTCTGAAAGAAATTCCGGCTTGTTTATGCTTTGGGCTTGGCTTTAAAAGCGGTTCTTGGTTTAGCGACCCTTGTTGATGCTATATCATAGGTTGATTTCACATGGCAGTAGGGACATTTTAGAGTTCGCCTGTTGCGATAAACCAACGAAGTTATGGTTGCGCCGGGCACCCAGTGGAAGTTGAAGCTTTTTCGGCAGTTTGGGCAAGTCAACCTTGAGGTGTAGTGTGGTCCATACCTTGGAAGCAACACAAAAAGCACAACGAAACCTATAGCGGTGATTAAGAATAGAATCGAGAGGAGATCGAAGGTCATTGTTTTCAGTGGTAAAAGTCGAAAAGTGGCTTAATTAATGTTTAGGGCAAAAGGGAGGAAAAAGGTTGCTAAGTCTTTTTTATGTAGTTTAAGGCTTCTTCGACGTTTTGGAATCCATATTTCACGCCTGCAAACTCTTTTTTGAGTGCTAAGACATCAACTTTGACCTGTAAGGGCGTACGTTTGCCTTTTATCACGTCAAGCATCAAATCGCAGAGGTGTTTTATGTCGCCTTCGCCAAATCCCCGTCGGGTTATGTCCTGGAAGCCGACGCGTAAGCCTGAGGGGTTCTCTTTAGAGCTTTGGTCATCGTAAGGAAGCAGGTTCTTGTTTAGTATGATGTTTGCGTCTTCAAGTTCTTGGGCGATCTTGTTGCCACCACCGAAGTTGCGAACGTCAAGAGCGATCTGGTGTGATTTGGTGAAGCCTTTGTGTTCGGCGAGAACTTTAACGCCGTTTTCGCATAGATATTGTCCAGCAGTTTGGGCATTTTTGACTATTTGACTTGCCAGTTGTGTGCCGAAAACCTTCATTTCCAACGCGGCTATGCTTAGAGCTGGTAATCTGCCCAGATGTGTGCTTGAAGCGCTAAGCGGGAAAACTGCGAACTGGATTTTTCTCACTGCTTTTTCCATTGCTGGGCTATTTGGGTTTCCCATTATGACTCCGCCTTGGGGTCCTGGGAAAGTTTTGTGGGTTGATGAGGTGATGAAGTCTGCTCCTTCGCGGAGTGGGTCTTGGAATTGTCCGCCTGCGATTAAGCCTAGTACGTGTGAAGCGTCGTAGGCGATGAATGCACCAACTTCGTGGCAGACTTCTTTTAACTCCTTAATTGGATGCGGGAAAAGAAAGAGGCTTCCGCCGAATGTGACTATTCCTGGTTTGGCGGCGCGTATGACGTATGCGGATTTTTCTGCGTCGATGTTGAACTCATCAATGTTGTAGACGTGATTGATGTTGTCTAAACCTAAAATGTTACCAGCTAAACCAGTGTAATCATGACTTATGTGGGCACCGCAACTAAGCGGAGTGACGACCATCTTGTTATTTTTTGAAGCTAACGATAAACCCTTGAAAGTTGCCAGGTTTGCATGGGTGCCTGAAACCAATCGTACATCTGCCCAAGTACTGTTGAATAGGCTCTTCATAATGTCAGTTGCGAAATCCTCAATCTGCGACATGTATTTTTGTCCTTGGTAGTAGCGTTTTCTTACGTGACCTTGGGCGTCGTTTTCTCCTTCAGCGTAGCGGCACGCGAGATCATGTGAAAGGTCGAGCATTTGGTTGACGGCGGGAGATTTTAGTCCTTCACTAGCTATCATGTTTATGCATTCTTTGTCGCGATATTGTTCGTGTTTGCGGGTGGCTTCCACAATGTCTTGGACTAAATCAGGCAGGTCTTTCATGGTTTTTGCCTCTAGTGAGTATCAACGGAATTAGTCTTTTGCAGTATTTAGCCGTTACTGGGAGTGGGTGGATGTTCAAAGATTGCAACAGATGGTGTTTAATGGATGTAATTTTTTAGGTGTGCCTAAACATTTATTAGGTAAAGTTTAGGTATACCTAAATTAGAGGCGAGAAAATGGAGCAAAAATCAACCCAAGACTATCTTAAAGCCGTTTACGGCTTGGCCCGAAACGGAGACTTAGTCAGTACAACGGAGATCTCCCAAAAGCTAGATGTAGCTCCAGCAAGCGTAACAGAAATGCTAAAAAAACTCGCTCAAGACGGTTACATAAAATATTCACCTTACCACGGCAGCACCCTCACCGAAAAAGGGTTCCAAGAAGCCCAAAAAGTAGCAAGAAAGCACCGCCTACTCGAAACATTCCTCTCTGATGTTCTACACATTGGAAAAGACAAAGTTCACAAGCAAGCCTGCCAGATGGAGCACACCCTATCAGATGAAGCAGAAGAGTCTCTATGTCGTCTCCTTAAACACCCTGACACATGCTCTGACGACGGAAAAACCATACCTGCGTGCGACTTACCTTTCTCGAATTGTGAAGAATGCATAAAACTGCACAATCAAGGACTCGAAGAAGTAGGCAGAAGAAACAAAAACTTAATTTCAATCCGCGAACTCAAAGGCGACAAATATGGAAAAATTAGCTTCATCCGCGGCGAACACAAAGTGCTACAACGCCTCCTTGACATGGGGTTGACTCCAGGGACAAGAATCAGAGTTGTAAAGGTTGCTCCGATGGATGGACCCGTCGAGATTTCTGTACGGGGCTCCAAATTGGCGTTGGGACAAGACATCGCCTGTAACGTGTTTGTTGAAGAAGAAAAAGCAGTATAGGAGCACTATTTATGTCATGTCATTCAAGTTCAAATTCAAAGAGTAAATCTTTTAACTGCAAAAACGGCAACGGCAAACACCTAACCTTTGCTCTCGCAGGGAATGCGAACGTTGGCAAAAGCGTCATATTCAACCAACTCACCGGCTCAAACCAGATTATCGGCAACTGGCCAGGTAAAACAGTAGACCGAGCAGAGGGTACGCTGAGTTTTGAGGGTTATGAAATCAAAATAATTGACTTGCCGGGAATCTACTCGTTCTCAACATTTTCCATGGAGGAACTTGTGTCTCGCGATTATGTTGCGTTGGAGAAGCCAGATGCGGTAATAAACGTCGTAGATGCTTCGGTTTTGGAGCGGAACTTGTTTTTCACTCTTCAACTGATGGAGATGCAGGCGCCCATGGTTTTGTGCCTCAACCAAGTGGACGTTGCCAAAAGCAAAGGTATGATAATCGACAAAGAAAAACTCCAAGCGGCACTCGGCATCCCAGTGGTTTTCGCCACTGCAACCCGCGGCGAAGGCATCTACGAAGTTGGTCGGTGAAGCCGTAAAAGTTGCCACACATAAACACAGAGCCAAACACCTAAAATACAGAAAAGAACTCGAAGATAAAATTGAACAGTTACAACACATAGTTGAAAAAGAGAATCTTGGGCTCCAATACCCCGCCAGGTGGTTGGCGATTAAGCTGCTGGAAGGCGACACGGAAATCACTAAAATCGTTGCTTCCAAATCCCAAATCGTCGTCGATTCAGCTAAATTTGTTGCGCAGGAACTACAAGCCACCTGCCAAGAACAATGCTTTTCAGTAATCGCTTCGGAGCGGTATGCACTTGCAAACTCCATTGCGGCTTCAGCCATTCAGCAAAACGAAATCTGGACAACCTTCTCAGACAAACTAGAATGGTTAACCACTCACAGAATCTTGGGTTACGTTACATCCATAGGTGTTATTGCGGGTTTGCTACTATGGACGTTCTTTGTTGGCAACGGATTATCTACATTAATTTCAAATGGTTTAAGCATCATCAAGCCTGTTGACCCCGCTCTGTCTGCGTCCCAACCAATCCTGAGCATTATTCTAAACGGGGTTTGGGGCGGTTTCAACGCAGGTTTAACGCTGATTATTCCCTTCGTTATCCCCTTCTATCTATTATTAGCCGTAGTTGAGGATTCAGGCATACTTACCCGCGTTGCCTTCATGATGGACAGCGCAATGCATAAAATCGGTTTACACGGCAAAGCATTGATTCCAATCATTTTGGGTTATGGTTGCAGTGTACCAGCGATTCACAGTTGCAAAATCATGGAAACCCGACGCGAACGGCTATTGGCGGCGTTTGCCATAACGTTTGCGCCCTGCTCGGCAAGAACCATCGTTCTCTTTGGCATGGTAGGCTTGTTTGTGGGCATACAATGGGCACTACTACTCTACGTTGTCGATATTGCGATAATTTTCGCTTTGGGCAGAGTCGCCATGAAGGCGGTTCCAGGCAAATCAACGGGGTTAATAATGGAGATGAGCAGCTTTAAAATGCCCTCACTCAAGGTAGTTTTAAAGCAGACTTGGGGACGAACCAAATCAATCATCTACATAGTTTTCCCAATCTACATCGTTGGTAGCGCATTAGTTCAAGCCCTCTATGTCTACAACGTCTTAACACCAGTAAGCAACGCGCTGTCGCCTTTGACCGTAACATGGCTTGGCTTACCCGTTGCCGCAGGAATCCTTCTAGCTTCTTGGAGTGGTACGAAAAGAACTCATAATTCTGGGCGCTGTGGCGATTTTCGGCTCCACCAACCTGGGACTGTTCTTTACACCCGTGCAACTGGTTGTCATGGCGCTCGTTGCAATGCTCTACATCCCATGCATATCCACAATGGCAATTCTTGGGAAAGAGTTCGGGTGGAAAGCCACAGCAGTTATTACGACAGCCAACATAGGAGCGGCACTGTTAATTGGGGGCTTAGCGTTTAGACTTTTATCCCTGTTTGTTTGAATCCTCCTTTCTTTTTCCAATTAGTTGTTGCCAGTCGTATTCACCAACATCGAGTTTATTTGGAAGCTTAGTAGATCTATTCAGAAAATTATAGAGGTAGGTCTGTTTTGGTGACTTCTAGCTTATTACAGAATATACATCAATAAGTAGACTATTTCTCCTGAGAGGAAAGCAAACCACCATATCGGGAAGAGAATTTTGGCAAGTTTGGAGTGCCATTTGTTTGACACTTTTTGTCTCAACTGTAAAATTCCAAGAGCGAGAACCGCAATTTCTAAAGACATCACTAAGACCGCGATTGCTCCGTGTATTCCAAAATAAACCGTCAGAATTGGAGTTAATGTTATGGTTACTGTGCGAAGCAGCATATAGCCGATGGACATTACTAAGGTCCCATGTAATAGCTAGTGCGCCCGTGACGGGGTGGATGCGGTTTTTTCCTCTACCGCTTAGGAAAGCATGGACAAAGAGGAATGCGACTGGAATTAAGCCTATGGCGATTATTGTGCTTGCTAAGGGTGCGGTTATCATGGTTCTTACCTTGTTCTGGCAGGATGTTTGCAGTTGCTAATTAGGCTGACGGTGAGTTTAGTCATATTTGGTTGGCAATAATTATATTGTATGGAAGTTATTGTTGGTTATGTCAACTAGAGCGCCTAATTGTCCCTGCCCCAAAAAAGATTGCGCACGTCATGGTGACTGCCAAGAATGCGTACGCCATCATAAAGCAAAAAACGAAGACCCTTACTGTGCAAGGTAACCGTTGATGGGCTAAAGATTTTGATTTGGAAGCGCGAAAAAGAAGGCAGAGTGTACAGGTTTATTTTTGGAATATTGTAGGTTCAGCAGAACACATTAACTTGCCCAAACTGGAACATGTAATCAAAAAAGAGTTCCGCTGTAGCGACGATAGGTTCGTTGAGACTCAAATTCGGCTGATGCAGTCTGAGGGACGGATACGAGTGCAGAGTATTGTAAAAGTGTGGATTAGACAGCCGCCCACATAATCGCATCGCGCTTTGGGGTGGTTACTTGACTATTTCGCCGGTTGCCACTTTTTTGCCCACATGGTTAATTTTAACTTTAACGCGTTCTCTAGGTTTAGCCTTAGGGACCTGTATAATGAATCCCTGAATTTTAGACATGCCATCTCCATTTGGGCAGGTGTCTGTGATGTTTACTTCTAATTCGTCTCCTAATTCGACTGGGCTACGCTTCTCAACGTGCTTAATTTTGAATTTCCCGCCTCGAACTCTTCTATGAACCATGCAAACCTTGCCCTATTTTTATGAGTAAATAGAGATGAAGGCTTAAATCTTCCGCAGGTTGATGCTGGATTTTGGTGAGGTTTGATATGTTAGAACCCAAATTTATTTCTCCATTTTGAAAAGTATTAGTTAACGAACCTCATTGTTCTATTTGAGAAAAATGAGCAACCTAAATCTCCTTTTAGAAATCAACGATTTAGTGATGAAAAAGAAAATACTCTCCATTAGAGAGCACTATGATTTCGAAGATTTGAGTGGGTCACAATTGGGCTCAACCGACGCCAACTTTCTTCAGGTCCCACCCAATTTGTCATTGAGATAATCAAGGCCAAGAGCTAATGCGTCTTGAAGGAAAAATGGTTTCATTGCGAAACGAATTCACGTTTTATGATAACAAAGGCGTCGAACTTGGGAGTATAAGAAATAATATCATAAAGTTGATGGGTGAAGAATATTGGGTGGAAAAAAATGGGGTTGAATTCATGCGCATATACGGAGACTTCACTGAACACCGATTACCGAATGGAAGTCAATGGGAATCCAGTGGTTCTATCAAAGCACATTGAGGTAGTGGAAAAGCAAAGTCGTCACTAAAATCTTGCTTAGATTAAATTTTTCTATCCGAAACCTATCTGGACAAAACTAAAAGTGTAAAGAAAAGGGCAAACTCCTATATGTCAGGATTGAAGCTTGAATAGCAGAGATCGAATATGAACCCGGAAAATTATAAAATAGTGAGGAACAAGCCAAAACGGACAAGCGCGATCAGCAAATCCAAAAGTCGAATGTTAGCACAAGTTAAATTGACTTCAACTTCCACTCCAAAACTAAGAAACATCTACAATACAAAAACCGAATGGGCAACAAAATTGCTTCCCAAACTAAAAGAGTAGAAACCCCAAATTAATAGGAATCTTTTATAACCATTTATTCTTTTCAAAGATGTTACAAGTGAAGTTACATGACTGAATCAATCCAAAAAAGAGTACAAAACGCACTCGACGAAATAAGACCCCAAATCCAGCTTGACGGCGGAGACGTCGAACTTGTAGCTGTTGAAAAACAAACCGTCAAAGTCCGCTTAACTGGACACTGCGCTGGCTGCCCAATGTCAGCGATGACCCTTAAAAATGGGGTTGAAGCCCTCATCAAGGAAAGAGTTCCAGAAATACAGAAAGTTGAAGCTGTAAAATAAATCAATAGACCAACTTTTTCTGTTTCCATTTTCTTAATCTTTTAAGTCCAAATCACTTATTTTCAATCATATGTCAAAGATAACTGAAGTTGTATCAGTTGAGAGATTAAAGCAAAATTTGTATTTATTTAATGAAAACAAGAGGAATTGACAAATCAGCGAAGCACACTTCTCAAAAAGTCTTATTTCGAGATTAGATGGTAATTGTGGCTGGGAGAAATATGTCAAAACAGAACAGAGTTCAGATAATTTTCATGTTGCCTTTTCTCGCTTTAACGTTTCTTATTGGATGGTGCTTATCATGGACAGACAGAAAAGGTAACCTTCCAAACAAAAAGTCCTAAAAACGTAATTCGTTCATTATTAAATGTCTATAATACATAAAGGCACGCATTAGTAGCGTTGTTGGTGGTGTCTTGCAACAACATTCGTTTAATAGTTTGTTAGCGCTTCTCTCCCATTAAGAGAAAGGAAAGGCTTTCTTTAATTTGTCAACTTGGAATCAAGAACAGAACGCGAATGAACCGTTCATCATAATTCCTTTTCTTGATCAAAACATAACGCCTTGAACGTCTCGAAAAAAATGAACCAATCAAAAAAACAAGGAGTACCAAAAAATGTTTGGTCAAAGATATCAACCAACGCAACCTACTAACATATTTATTGCCGCACTCAATGAAGAAGAAGGTATAGGCGCAACCATTTCCGAGCTTTCGGAGAATATAGATGCAAAACGTATTCTAGTAGTTGACGGACACAGCGAAGATCGGACAGTTGAAGTCGCAAAAGATCATGGAGCAGAAATCTTTTTCCAAGATGGCAAAGGTAAAGGAGATGCTTTGGCTAAAGCTATTCAGTATATGGCTGCGGATGTTGAGTACGTGGTCATCACAGATGCTGACTTTACCTATCCAGCCGAATATGTTCCGGAAATGATTCAGATTCTAGAGAATAATCCGAAGGTAGGGATGGTTTGCGGGAACAGGTTTAGCAAACAAACAGAAGGAAACGCTTTCCAAGGTCGATTCACTTTCGGAAATAAACTATTGGCTTTTGCTCACGGCTTTTTTAATGGAATAAATCTGCAAGATCCATTAACAGGATTGCGAGTTCTTCGCGCAGATATACTCCGGAAATGGGTTATTAAATCGAAAGGCTTTGATATAGAAGTAGAATTGAATCATCAAGTAGGCAAACAAGGATTTGAGACAATTGAAGTCCCAATCGAATACCGTGAACGATTAGGCGAAAAGAAATTGAAAATGAAACATGGGGCAACTATTCTGAAAAGAATCCTATTCGAAAGCCTTAATTAACCCACCAGATCGAGATTTAAGTTTCTGTAGATTCCACGCTAAGGCATCTGTTGCAATTGCGGAAAAAAGTCTAAACGTGTTCCAAAGTTTCTTTGGAGTCATATTATGTGAGAACACCAAAGCAAATCTCTGAATAATATGTGAATTAGCAGGTTCACTTAGCCACTTTAGGTCTACATCAAGAGCTATTGTAGCATCAGTTTGTCTTCCTCTGATGATACGTATGTACTCAACGGTTGTTTTAGTTGTCTTAAAAATAAAACTAGCACGAATGTCGTCTAAGCTTAGCGTACATTGAATTTTTTGCGGACCTAGTATTCTGAGGAACCTTGTCATCTCTAACACTTCATGGACTCCGACTTTTCGGGTGTAGACTTCCACTCGAGGATCTATGTAAGCCTCAAGAAATGTTTTTATGTGTTTTTCAAAATTACCTTTTTGCAATTCTGTTCCGTTATTAGTCATGAAACCAAGATTCAGCATTCTTTCTTGGGCAAAATCAAATATGGTCTTTTTTTGTTTAGTTCGTGTTTGCGAAATCTTTTCATGATCAATGAAGGTGTCCATATTCCAGAATTTGGCCATACAATAAGTAGCCATTTCTTCGATTTTCTCTTTTGTCAGGTACTTGGTAGTGTACACCGAGTGCATTTCGTCAAAAGCATCCCAGTTGGTTTCAAAGATTAATCCTTGTTCACTTGTCTCTTTGTAGAAGTCTGTGCCGGGAAAAGGGGTTGCAATGCCGAAGGCTGCTCCCGTTAGACCAATGTCTTTTGCGTAAGTCGGAAAAGTCTTGATTTCCTCTTCGGTTTGTTCAGGTAAACCAATGACGAAGGTTCCTCCAGCTCTGCCGCCGTTTTCACGTATGTTTCTAACCGCTTCTATATGGACTTTGTTGGTTGTTCCTTTTTTGGTTGACTTCAAGTCTTTAATGTATGGGCTTTCAATACCCATTTCAAACCTGCGGATGCCTACTTGGCACATCTTCTTTACGATTCGTGGGTGCATTGCCATCGCATCTGCTCTAACTAGAGCACAAAATTCCATGTCTAAATCATATTCCATCAATAAGTCGCAAAGACGGTCGACTTGTTTTGGGTTACCCATGAAGTTTGGGTCGGCGAACATCACGTTTACAGGCTTTCTATTATGGAATTCTGACATCTCCAGAATCTCTTTCATAACGTTCTCTGATGACCTACTTCTCAGACAACCTCGGCTCATGCTTGGCTCGCAGCAAAAGCTGCAAAGTCCATTGCATCCCCTAAACATTGTTATCACATCGCAATCTGTGACTCTATCTTGGCTTTTGTAGGAGTATTGCCTCAAGTATCGAGCGGGAAAAGGAAGAGTATCTATGTTATCGATTGGTTTTCTTTCTCCATTATGAATTATTTTTCCATTCTTCTTGTAAGAAAGCCCTTGAACATTCTCAAAAGTATCCGTCGCTACAAGCTCTTTCATTGTAGCCTCGCCTTCTCCACGAATAACCATGTCGATTTGAGGATGGGAAAGCATCAAGTCTGGAACACTTGTCGGATGATAACCACCCACTACGGTAGGTAAATTGTTTTTCTTAGCAATCTTGGCAAGACGAAGACCCTGGTTATGTTCAGTGGCAGATAAAGTGATGCCAATAAGGTCTGGGTTGTAGAAGTTAATTATCTCTTGAAATTTTCTGTTATCCAGTTCCATATCAACGATATTGAACTTGATCCACAGTGTCTTTAATGTAAGCAGCAATATACTCTAAACCAATAGGTATCAAATCGAAAGAAAAACTCAAACCTTTCCTTCCTGAAGGCTTAACAAGCAAGATTCGCTTAAACGCCAAATGGAACACCAAAGTAAGCCAATCACTACAACAACTATACATAAAAATTAATCGCGTTGTCAGGCATGATTAAGGATGGAGATTTTCTGGAAAGGAAAAAAGGAACTTTGAAAATGTAGGAAAAGTTAATGGTGGGGCCACCCGGATTTGAACCGGAGTCTATAGAGCCCAAGTCTACAAGCCTAGACCAAGCTAGCCGATGGCCCCGCCGTATTGCAGTGAACATAATTTCGCAAGAACCATAAAAACCTTAGCTACCCATCACCAAATTTTTGGGTAACCAGTGCTTGATTCTGTTTATTGACGGGTTAGGTCGCCATGAGAGACAAAGCCTTTTGTTTAACGCTAAGGTTGTTAATCCAAAAAAATAAGAAGTTATAGAAGAAAAATAGCGCTATTGAGTGCGAGAAAGTGCTTTAAAGCAACATATGCATAGCAGTATGCAGTGACTCCTTTGCCACGCGAATTCATACTTTTCTCACGTATAGGACAAACCGACTCAAACTTCCACAGCCTTCACGACGCAGGAAGACTCGACATAGTCCATGAATGCATCGTTAGCAGCCTGTTTCTTTCGCATGGCTTGCGCAGGGACGTAACATTCCATGCCATCTTAAACGGCCCGCCAAACCCGCCTGTGCACATTCAAATAGACGGCAGCACCCTCTACGATGTACGCACCGACATGGACACATGGCAAGGAATCCTAAAGAAAACCCTACAAGGCAAACCACACCCAGGCATAACCAAAGACAAAACAAGCTTCGAGGCGCTACTAAAAGCCAAAGCTCAAACCCAAAAAGTATACGTACTAGAAGAAGACGGCAAGAACATAGACCAAATTGAGTTATCTGAGAACAGCCTCTTTGTTCTGGGCGACCACGTTGGCTTACCAAAAAAAGCCGAACTTTTTTCCAAGCGGTTTGGGGAAAAAATCAGCCTTGGAAAAACCCCTTACCTCGCAGCTTCTTGCGTAACCATAATCAACTACACCTTAGATCGGCAAGCTAAACGTGGCTCTTAAAATGCTCCCAGCCACGAGCTTCAACTGCACGTTTCTCGCCCTCAACACTTAGAACTATTTTGCGTTCTTTAGTGGCTTTTCCGATTGGTAATAATTGCCCTCCAACAGCTTCAACCGCCGCAACAGCATCAGCCCAGCCATCAGGATTAACAGTTAAGACTAACTCGTATTCTTCGCCGCCATAAAGCGCCAACTCTGAAGCGTCAAACCCATTTTGCTTAGCGAACTCTTTAACCTCATCTGATACAGGAACAACATCAATGGCGAAACCGACGTTGCTTAACCGCCCAAGCTCGTGCACACTCCACGCTAAGCCGTCGCTGGAATCGATAGAAGCTGAAACCTTCCCTGAGCCACTAAGCGCTAATCCCTCATTAAGTCTGGCTTTGGGTATCAAAACCGACTCCAGAAGTGCCTTGCGCAAAATCGGCTCCGCAGAGCAAACTTTGTCTAAGAGTAAACGTAAACCAGCTGAGGATTTACCAAAAAAACCCGTAACAGCTAAAATGTCCCTGGCTTTGGCGCCGCTACGCAGCATCAGGGCATGCTTCTGAGCCGTTCCAAATAATGTGATGGAGATAATCAAGTCTGAGGCTTCACCTGTATCGCCCCCAATGACGTAAGCGTTGTATTCTTGTGCGCCGGAATTGAGACCTTCAGCGATTTCTTCGATGTCTTTTTTGGAGAAGTTTGTTGGCAAACCTAATGCGACAAGCGCAGCGATGGGTTGAACGCCTTTTGAGGCAAAGTCGCTAATATTCATGACTATGGCTTTTCTTGCTGCTTGAAAGAGGCTCATTTCTTTAGGTACATCTGTTTTGCCCACTAACATATCGGTTTTGAGGACGGCAACTTGTTTTTCTGAGAGGTTCACTGCGGAAACGTCGTCTCCAAAGGGGATAGGCATCCGAGGCATCTTGCGTAGGTGGCTTTGGATGATTTCGATTATTCTGTGTTCACCGAGAGTTTTTGCTGTTGGAGGGTTGTTGTGGTTCATTTGTGGTGTGCTCTATTTTTTATGGGTTGTTTATTGCTTTTAAGGTTGGGGTTTGTGAAACTTTAAAAATTGGTTTCGTGTTGTTAGCGTCTATGGTGCCTCGATAGCTCAGCCCAGTGGAGCGGCTGCCTCGTAAGCAGCAGGCCGCGGGAGCAAAGCCCGCTCGAGGCTTAAATTTTTTCAGAAAATTTTAGCCCTACACGTGTGGGAAGTAAACAATTTCTTTTGCTGGATACTCTTTTTTTGATAATATTATTCGTTCCATTTATATCAAATCGTTTTTTGATATTTTTTAAATGTTGGACCAATAAAAGCTTAATTGAGATTTGTTCATAAAAGTTATGAATAATTCAATATATGTTCACAGCAATTCCGTAAACTTGCGTAAGCGCATAATTATATGATTAACAATACTTAACAGCTGCATAAACAGATTATTTCTTGATTGTGTCGTTGTGTTGTTCAGTATTGTTGTTTGGGAGTTTTGTGGATACATTTATTAAATGTTGCGACACCAATGCCTCAAGGCTGAGGAGTATGCGCTTTTTCCACACTCACGAATCCGACAAGCTTCAGTGTCCCTACAAAGGATGCGAGAAGCACTTTGATAGACCAACAATGATTACTGATGACTCTGTAATGCCCCGACAAACGCATTTCGCTTGTCCATTCTGTATGTCACGCTTAGAGTTGGACACAGCAAAAGATAAGATTGTAGGTGTTAGAGCAACTGAGTACCCCATGGTTCTTGATTCACCGGCCAAATGCGCACATTTCAGCGGACTACTAAACACACCACCAGGAACCAGTGACGAATGTTTGATTTGCCCCAAAGTTCTACAATGTAACAATCGCAAAAAATAACTCTGGTCCAAATCCACATTAAACGAGCTTTCAATTCATTTTTATCCGCCGCCAACAGGCGGAAGAACAGCCAAAACTGCTCCGTCCTTGAGCTCTGTTTCTAACCCGTTGAGCGTCGTTGTGCTTGTTCCATTAACAAGAAACTGAAGGAAACTTTTTGGCTGCCCCGTCTTATTGTAAACGTATTCAACAAAAGGAGACCCATATTTTTTCGAGAGAGTTGTTAGAACTATGACCCACTGTGACATTTACATCATCGGCAAAAGTTAGAGTTTCCTCTCTTTTATCAACGATTTCACGGAGGTTAGTAAAGAAGCGGACTTTAACTTCCACTTTTGGCACCTTGAAGACTATAGGAAAAATGTGGAAGTTTAACTTTATGTAACAAAACAGCAATTAAAGAAAGAAGCACTTACAGTTAAAGGGAAACCAAACTGAGGCTATAGAATGAAGTTGAGTCTATCCAACGGGATTTTCAGCAAACTAGACATTCAAAACAATTTTGACACCATCAAACGACTAGGCTTTGGGTGCATTGAGTTTAACATGAAGTCTATAAAGAAAGAACACGATACGGATGTTTATCGGGAGCAGAAAGCGTACGTTGCTTCTGGACTTAAATGTCTGACCCTGCACTCTGCAGTTCTCCACATTAAAGATCCAGTAGAGGTTCATCAAGCAATTTATTACGGTAAAATCTCCCTTGAATGCGCTAGAGCGTTAGGTGTACCACTTGTGACGGTACATTCGAACGTTTCAAAGAAGTTACCCCAAAATGTTAAGAAAAGTTGTTTGAACGAAATTTTTAACGAGGAAATTAAGCCGTTTGCAAAACGACTCGGCATCAAATTGTCTTTGGAGAATTTGTCGTTTAATTCGACTGGGTTTGGCAAGAACGTTGACCAACTTGAAGAAGTGCTTGGCGTTATCGATCCTGAGGGCGAGATGGGGATAACGTTTGATTTATGCCATGCACTAGAAACTAAAGTGGTTGATGAATTACTCGATATGTATGGCCGACGTATTTGTAATGTGCATATGGCAAACAAGTTCCATCAGCCATTCATTGAGAGAAAGCCTGAGTTAATTCATTTCCTCTCAGCGCTACATGAGCATAATTATGGGGGACCCATAACGTTGGAGTTGGAACATAAAACATCCATGGAAGATATCGTTAAAACCAAAGAGTTTTTCGACAAGTTACTAAAAGAATACTAAACTTGGCGTCTCTAGTTTCTTTTTCAAGCGTTCATTTGCTGAATTTTACAGCTGCATACCCGACGACGCTTGAGTGGTCGCCTGTTACGTCGCCGCTGTTATGGTAACTAAGCAGTTGGGCTTTGGCACAAACACCCACCGAGTAAGTGATCAGGCTAGTGATTGGTGCATAGCCACAGGCAGTGATGTTTTGGGTTTCCACAGTTTGGTAGAAGCGTTTGGCGTCCATATCTGTGATGGCTTTGAGAGCGGCTTGATCTTTGGCAGCTGCCGTTTTTGAGGGTTCGTAATGTGTCATGTCAGAGGAAGCGATGACCAAAGCGTTCTTTGCATCTAAGGCTTCCACTAGGGCCCGACCAACTTCCACTGCTGAATCGTAATCCTGCATTAAGAAACAGATTGGCACGATTTTGAAAGCATTCCCGTAGAGAAACTGGAGAAAAGGCAATTGCACCTCAATTGAATGCTCGTAACGGTGGGCAGTTTCATCAACATCAACTATGCTTGTTTCATGCAGTATCGTGTCAGCCAACCGAGAATCCAATTCTATATCCCCAAGCGGTGTACGCCAGAAGCCTTCACGCATAAGCGCCAAAGCGCTACCATACCCCGTGTGATTGGGACCCAAAATCACAACTGTGTCAGGTTTGCCGTCGAT
>CAVZPM010000024.1:0-15983 GCA_963777155.1 Candidatus Bathyarchaeota archaeon | reverse complement strand
TGGCTGAGGGATATTACCTGTGAACCCTGTTGGTTTGTGGACTTTGCACTTTGACTGGGGACCCACTGGAAATTACCATTGGACTCCACTGTACTTCAATTTTGACGGTACCTTTGCGTACTTAGCCGGAGCCAACGAAGGCTCATGGACGCAGGTAGATGACAACATTGTTTGGAGGTTCAAACGTCTGTCCGAAACAGAAAACAACACTGTCTACTCAGGAACAACCAGCAGGAATTTTATGTCCGGGATTATGTTCTCCTTTCAAGGAGAAAAAGGACACTGGTTCGCAATCAAAAAAGGAACAAAAGTATATTCCCAAAAAGAAAACATCCCCTTGCCATATTTAGTGGACAAGGAAAGCAAACCAAAACTTGACCCAGCTGGCAGTAAAATAGAATTAGATCGAATAAGAAAAATGTGAGAAGACTCCTTATAGGAAAAGCTATTTCGTATTTTCAGCAAAGTTCTATTGCAGGTCCCGAAAAAATTATTTTTGAAAAGTCTTATTAGTCAATACTATGGTCATCCTTGTTGATGAAACTAAAGCAATTGGCAGTTTTGCTTATTCTCCTGCTGACTTCAACTCTTTTGACAAATTTAGTTTCGTCGGCTAAAGCTGAAAGCACTCAGACTTCCACCGACTTGTACTTTGGGGTTGACGTTGCCTTTGAAAACTTAACAGAAACCCTACAAATAATCGACAAAGTTAGTACTTACACAAATTTATTCATAATTGGATGCTATGGACCAACAACACAAACTATTGTCGGACGTCCAGTCTACAATCAAACTCGACTTAGCGTCATAAGCGAGTATGCTTATGGCAAAGGTTTGAGTTTCATAGTCTACTCCGACGATCCTAGGTTTCCCTCGAAAGAATGGCTTGATAATGCGACTGATAGTTTTGGCGGCAAATTCTTGGGCGTTTACTACTATGATGAACCGGGCGGAAAACAGCTGGATCAGGCAAATTATCCAGCCTTCTACTATGCCCAAAACTTCAGTGATGCAGCCAATAGGTATGTGAATACCATAGATTGGTGGTTGCGCAGTGGACCCTTTTCGATGGGTAGAAATATTGATAATCAAACAAAAATCCAATTGTTTACTTCAGACTACGGCTTGTACTGGTACGATTATCAAGCTGGGTATGACACGGTTTTTGCCGAGTACGGCTGGAACAGTGGTTGGGAAGCATATAGCCGTCAACTAAATGCTGCTCTAGTCAGAGGAGCAGCCACATCTCTTAACAAAGACTGGGGCATAATGATTACCTGGGCCTACAATCAACCCCCGTACATGGAACCCGGGCCACAACTATACAACGACATGGTATCAGCATACGAAAACGGCGCAAAATACATCATTGTATTTGACAGCAACAAAAACTGGACCGAAAACGTGCTGCAACAAGACCAATTCGACGCCATGAAACAGTTCTGGCAATACACACAAAAAAACCCAAGAACAGGAATCCCAGTAAGCGACAGGTCAGCCTATGTTCTTCCCGAGAACTACGGTGAAGGTTTCCGCAGCCCAAACGACACCATCTGGGGGTTGTGGGATGCCAACTACAATGTTGCTGGGGGATCACAGAATTTTACCAGTTACCTCCGAATGAGCATCGCTACGCTTCTGCAAATCTTTGGACCCAGCTTAGACATTGTCTATCCAGACACAAATCGAACTGTCGAATCAGCAGGTTACAAAAACATCATCTACTGGAACGATACAAGGTTAATTCCTGATGCGCCATCAATGCCCCTTCAAAACGAGGCAGGAAACGAATCCGCATGGCAACTACAAAAGCCAACTCCAAAGCCATCACCTCTTATCGACCCAAATTCAACCAGCATCTACGCGGTAGGAATATTCGCTCTTACTTTAGCGGCAGTCTCTATTTCTGTTCTAAAGTTTAGAAAAACCAAAAAAATAAATTAAAAAAATTAGACTCTATGTTACCGCTCATTTAGCAGGTTTTTGCGGCTAAAAATCTTATCCAGCTCCTCTTTCTTTAGCAATCCTTTTTCCAGGGCAACTTCTTTTACGGTGCGGTTTTCTGCTTGTGCTTGCTTGGCGATTTTTGCGGCTTCTAAGTAGCCGATTTTAGGTGCCAGAAGTGTTGCAAGCGAAGGATTCTTCTCTAGGTATTGTTCGCAACGTTTCTCATCAACCGTTATGCCCTTGACGCATTTGCTGGTGAAGACCGGGATGTAGTTGGCGAGAATTTGGATGCTGAAGAGCATGTTGTAGGCGATTGCAGGAGTCATCACGTTTAGCTCCAGCTGTCCTGCTTGGACTGCCAAAGCGACTGCGGCGTCGTTGCCGACCACCTGGAACGCAACCATGTCGAGGCATTCCGCCATAACCGGGTTGACTTTTCCAGGCATAATCGATGAACCAGGCTGCACCGGCGGAAGAGTAATCTCGTTTAGCCCTGTTGTGGGTCCTGAAGCAAGCAAACGCAAATCATTGGCTACACGAATTAATTCAAGGGCGAGTTCTTTGAGTCCACTGGAAACCGTCTGTGCTGCCCTATGGCTCTGAAGAGCCTCAAAATTGTTATTTGCTGGCTTAAGCGGGAAACCCGTGAGCTTAGCTAACTCGTCGACGGCGATTCGTTTGTAGTCTGGATGTGTGTTTGCACCTGTTCCTGTAGCTGTTCCACCCAAAGCAACCGCATACAGGTTTTCCTGCCTTCTGCGGAGTTCAGTACACGCGTTGGCAACTGCTGAGCCATAAGCGCTGAACTCTTGCCCAATCGTAACTGGAACCGCATCCTGCAGATGAGTCCTGCCAGACTTCAAAACATGCAAATTCTTCCTACCCAACTCCTCAAAAGTACTTGACAACTCGTCAAGCGCAGAAAACAAAGGTTGTAACGCCATCAAAACCGAAACATGCAACGCCGTCGGATAAGTATCATTAGTGGATTGACCCATATTCACGTGGTCATTTGGACCTATACTCTTATAGTCACCCTTTTGTTTGCCAAGAATCTCAAGGGCTCTGTTGGCTAAAACCTCGTTAACATTCATGTTAAACGATGTTCCTGCGCCAGCTTGGAAAACATCAATTACGAATTGGTCAAGAAGTTTCCCCGCGAGGACTTCGTCACATGCTGCAATGATGGCTTTACCGATTTCTGTATCCAGCCATCCGACCTCAATGTTGGCTGTTGCAGCGGCTTTTTTTATGAGGACATATGCTTTGATGATTTGGGTTGGCGCTTTTAGTCCGCTGACTGGGAAATTCTCTGTTGCCCTAAGTGTCTGTATGCCGAAGTAGGCGTTTTTAGGAATTTGCCGCTCTCCTAAGGGATCGATTTCTCTTCTGGTTTCCATCGCTTTTCTACCTGTTTCTTGTTTGGTTGCTGCTGCTCTATAATCTTCTTTTTAGTTTTTAAGATTGCCTCAGTTACCTTGATTTTCTTTGGACAAACCACCGTGCACGCATAGTAGCTTTTGCATCCCCAAACGCCATGCGGTTTCTGCATCAATGCAAACCTTTCCGCTTGGTCAATATTTCTAGAATCGAAAATGTACCGTTGCGCTCGAAGAATCGCAGCTGGACCCACAAATTCCTGGTCCTGCTCCGTCATAACTGGACAAGCGCCATAGCAACAACCACAGAGAATACATTTCAACGCATCGTCAAATCGGCTGCGTTCCTCTACACTTTGAATCCTCTCAGCTTCAAGTGCATCAAAAACGCTGCTTTGAGGGGTCTTTGGACTGATTGACGTGATTCTTTCAAAAAAAGGTTTCAAATCAACAATCAAATCCTTAACAACCTCAAAGTAACGCAGTGGCTCAATCAGAATCTCCATTGAATAATCGTAGTCTTTAACTAGTTTTTGACATGCCAGCGCAGCTTGGTTGTTGATTGTTAAGCCGTCTGAACCGCAGATTCCATGGGCACACGACATACGAAAAGAAAGCGTGCTGTCCTGTTGCCACCGAACCTTGTTTAGGCAGTCTAAGATTCGATCGTTTGGATCAGCTTCGACGTTGAAGGTGTCATAGTGGGGTTGAGTGTCTGCTTCTGGGTTGAAGCGGTAAACTTTCAGGGTAACCTTCATTTTAGTACCTCCGCAATTCAGGCTCAAACCTGCCAACTGCCAGAGGCTTAAAGTTTTCCTGAAGACCAGTTGGAGTTTCGTTAACTAAGCTATGTTTTAACCATTCTTCGTCGTTGCGTTCTGGGTAGTCACTGCGGAAGTGGGCTCCTCGGCTTTCGGTGCGTAGAAGCGCTGAGTAGACAATGACCTCAGCAATCCGTAGCATGTTGTTTAGTTCTAAGGCTTCCTGCAGTTCATAGTTGAAGACTTTGGTTTTGTTTGTTAACCCAATGTTTAAGCTGCGTTGCTTTAGGTGGTGAATCTGTTCAAGTGCGTTTTTGAGGGTTTGCCCGTTTCTGAAAACGCTGCACTGTGTCGTCATCAATTGCTGCAAGTTTTCTCGCAGAACAGCTACGCATTCACTGCCTTTGCATTCAAGTAAACTATTGATTTTATCTACAACAATGCTTTCAGCTTGAACTGGTAACGCCTGGAGCATCTTTGCCTTAATCTCTCGGAGGATACTTTGGCCGGCTCTGCGTCCGAAGACAACCAGGTCAATTAGTGAGTTGCAACCCAAACGGTTTGCTCCGTGAACGCTTACACATGCACACTCCCCAACAGCGAACAGACCCGGCAAAATAGTTCCCGCCTTATTAGCCAAGACATGCCCATCGACATCGGTTGGGATTCCACCCATTATGTAGTGACAAGTTGGCGCAACTGGAATCGGCGTTTGGCTGGGGTCCAATCCAAGGTAGGTTTTAACGAACGATGTGATTTCTGGGAGTTTCTGATTTAACCTTTCCTTACCGAGATCTCTCAGGTCCAAGTAAACGTAGTCTTTGCCATCTACGCCTTTGCCCTCGCCTATCTCCCTAAGGATTGCCCTTGAAACAATATCTCTCGGCGCCAAATCCTTCAATGTCGGAGCATAACGTTCCATGAAGCGTTCACCCAACCCGTTACGTAGAACACCGCCTTCTGCTCTTGCTGCTTCGCTTATGAGGATTCCCAGACCATAGATGCCAGTGGGGTGAAACTGCACAAACTCCATATCCTCAAGTGGCAAAACAGCATCCAACGCCAAGGCAAAACCATCACCTGTCGATGCGAAGCCATTGCTGGTGGTTTTGTATATTTTGCCACATCCGCCAGTAGCTAACACCACTGCTTTTGCATGGAAAACATGAGTATTGGTAGTTGCCAGGTCATATCCTGCTACGCCGCAACAGTTGTTTAACTCAAAAAGAAGATGCTGGATGAATATTTCGTTGTGGAATTCTACGCCTTTCTGTTGGCACCTATCATAGAGTGTATCCATTATTGCCCGTCCAGTTCTGTCCGAAACATAGCATGCACGTTTAACTGGGGATTCACCGAATACTCTGGTGTGCCCTCCGAACCTGCGTTGTTCAATCTTGCCTTCCCTGTTTCTGCTGAAAGGAACACCAAGGTGCTCAAGAGTATAGATGGCGTTTGGGGCTTCCTTTGCCAAAATCTCCACAGCATTTTGATCAGCCAGAAAATCGCTGCCCTTGACGGTATCGTACATGTGCCATTCCCAATGGTCTTCCTCCTCGTTTCCAAGGCTTGCCGCAATTCCTCCCTGCGCTGCAACCGAATGAGAACGTGTCACATGCACTTTGCTGACGACTGCAACCCTTGCATTCTCTGAGGCTGTCAACGCAGTGTATAATCCTGCGATTCCGCCTCCGATAACTACAACGTCGTATTCATGAATCACTGTCTTTTCCTCTAAAACTAAATTTCGAATTTTTCTATTATTCGGTTTTCTTTTTCACCTGTAATCTCTGCTATCACGTGGAAGAATTGTTCAAGTCCTGAATTAACTATTCTGGGTTTTAGGAGCTCATCTATTTGGAATACCCCAGCTGAATTTGACATTTTTATTTTTATGTTGATGGGTTTTGCCGCATTTTCTGCCAATTCAATATCCACTTTCTCTATTGACAAGGCGGAAACGGCGTGGATGTCTACTTTTCCAGATTGAAACGGAATTCGTGCTCTTCCAGCTTCCATATCCAAAGCGTCAGCGATGCCTACGATGCCTGCTTCTTTAGTCAAGATTTTGTTTAAGGGTTCGTTGCGGGGTTGTTCTTCATGGGTTACGATGGCATGCAGTACTTCGGAAGTGATTATGGCTTTTTCTTCCTCGTTATAAGTTGGGGTCAGCAATTTTTCGAAGAACTCCATGGCCAAGAACACGCTGTATTTTTCGTGATTGTGGCGCTGTACAATCATGCCAAGGTCATGGAAGATGGACCCTAAAACAACAACCACTTCAGCATCATCATTTTCCATCTTATAGTTTTCAACTATGCTTGGGGTGATGAGTTCTTTCTCTACCAGAATCCTGAGCAATTTAAGCGCGATGTTTGCCACGATTTTAACGTGCGTTGGTCCATGATCAGTGTATCCCATGCGTTCAATAGCCATAACGTTTGCGCATCGCCAGTATGTTTTAAGTTTTTTATCATCTTTTACTTTTTCCATTACTGCTTTGAGTTTTTTGTTGTTTCGGTAGGGAATGTTGAAGACATAGGACAAATTACTGATGCTCCATTAATAACTAGTATTTAGGTGGAGATTTAAACTTACATTAGGCACAATCGACAAAAGTTGGCGCTATATTGTAAACTAAATCTAATTTGCCAAAAAGCTGCCTTGTTGGATAAATACTTCTTAAAAACACCAAAACAAAAAAAAGAAAAGTTGGAAGTTTTTTCGCGTTTGTGTTTCTATAATTGATGTATTGGCCCATCAGAAATGATCAGCATTATGCCTGGAATTACGCCAGCAAAGATAAGCGCTATGATAGCCCAGAGAATGTTGCTTGTAGCTTTCAGGGTTGCGATGTCACCAGCGTTTACTGCTTTGTACATTTTCCAAATTCTAAGGAACACTATTAGCGAAACTGCGAACAACACGAAATAGACGATTGCTGGTAGTATGACAAAGAAGCCAAGTCCGACGACTGCAAAAAGCGGCAAAAACAAATATGGTCCAGAGAGCAGCGCCTACCCAAACGATCATGAAGAGTAGCGAGAAAATGAACGCTATCAACATGTAGGTCTTTATGCTAGATAGTTTTGTGTCAACACTTGGTGGTGGGGGTGGAGGAGAGTTTTGATAAGTCATTTTTTTCACAATTCCTTTCTTAATTACTGTCTATTATTTTGTAAGTATGTTGTATAAAAGATTTAAGATAAGATTCGGAGGCCTATGGCAAATTATGCGAATTAGTATCTTCTTTAGTTAGTTTTCTTTTCAAGAACGCGTTTGAAGTCATTGTGTTCCAAGAGAGATAAGTACACTGAACTTAACAGATTTTTTGGAACGTAATTAAAATAGAGTAAGAACAAGAAACAGAAAAATAGAAAAATGAAAAAAATAAAAGTGGTATTGTGGAGATTACCCTTTTAAGCAAGCTGTACATATTTTTTTTCAAGTCGAACGAGGTTTAGTGTTTGGGAAAGAAAAAAGTGTTAAGCGAAGGCGCAATTGGTGAATTAGTCTATCCTGGACAGGGCGAAGTTTTAGGTGTAGTCATTAAACTACTTGGCTTTGACCGCATTCTGGTCAAGTGTCAAGATGGTGCCGAACGCCTATGCCGTATCCGGGGAAAAATGAAGCGGCGTGTCTGGATACGAGAAGGTGACATAGTCATCGTTTCACCATGGGATTTCCAAACTGATACTCGGGGCGATGTAGTCTGGCGTTACACCCACTCACAAGCAGATACTCTCAGACGCAAGGGTCTTTTAACCCTGTAATTTTTTATTAATACTTCCTAATTTGTTATCTCCAATTATTTTAGAACATTCTGAAGTCTAAGAAAATCGTTTTGCGCTCGACTGGTTTTAATACCCAAAAGCCGTTAGCATGCTTGATATTATGTCACGAAAAGCCCAAGAGCGTATTGCCCATACCGAAAGAAGAATAGAGCGTAGAGACAAAATGCTAACTCACGACCGCTCCAAGGAACGCGCCACTGTTGAAGAAGTTTTCGACCAAACTACCCGCATGGTAGTCTTTGACATGCTCAATAGCGGCATTTTATATGAGCTAAATGGCGCAGTGAGTTCAGGCAAAGAAGCAAAAGTGTACTGGGGCACAAACAAAGAAGGCACAGACTTAGCTGTGAAGATTTACTTAACGTCCTCTGCAGAATTCAAGAAGGGTATGCACAAATACATTGAAGGCGATCCACGATTCAAAGATGTTAAGCATGATACCCGCTCATTGATGGCAGTTTGGGCACAGAAAGAGTTTCGCAATCTAGGGGAAGCTGACGCAGCGAAAGTGCGTGTTCCAAAACCTATCGCGGTCAAAAGCAACATTGTTGTTATGGAGTTTATCGGGAAAGACGGAGTTAGCGCCCCATCGCTTAAAGAGCAACCGCCAGCTAACCCAGAAAAAGTCTACAAAATAATAGTTACCTACATAAAAAGGCTCTACAAAAAAGCCAAGATCGTCCACGGTGACTTAAGCGAATACAACATTATGATGTGGAAGGGTAAACCAGTGGTTTTTGATGTTTCTCAATCCGTATCTCTTCAGCATCCTTTGGCTGACTTCATGTTGCGGCGGGATTTGGAGAATGTAAATAGGTTCTTTAAGCGGTTAGACGTTGATGTTTACCCAGTTGAAGAATTATACAAGAAGGTTGTTGGTAAGTAATGTCTGGTCCAGATACTTTTGTGAAAATTCCTAAAGACCGAGTTGGCACACTGATTGGTCCTGAAGGTAAAGTGAAACAGGAAATCGAAGCAAAACTCAACGTCAAGGTCGATATTGACAAGGAAGGCAGCGTAACAATAGCACTCCCTGAAAACGCGCCCGACCCATCCTTACTTCTGAAGGCCAAAGATGTAGTAACAGCCATCGGAAGAGGATTCACTCCTGAGACTGCTTTTCGTCTGATCCGTAATGAGGATGAAATTTTCGACATGATTGATCTGCGCATAATTTTTGGGCGTTCCGAATCAGACATTAAACGCATAAAGGGTAGAATCATCGGCACCGAAGGCAAAACACGAAAACTAATCGAAGAATTAACGGAAGCTGACGTTGTTGTTTATGGTCACACGGTGGGGATTATTGGCAGTTTTGAGGAGGCTGATGCTGCGCGCAACGCGGTTCAAATGATTGTTGAAGGCTGTGAGCACCATACAGTCTACAATTACTTGCAGAAGAAGCGCACAGAATTAAAGAAGCAGAAGCTCGACTGGTTTTAATACCCAAAAGCCGTTAGCATGCTTGATATTATGTCACGAAAAGCCCAAGAGCGTATTGCCCATACCGAAAGAAGAATAGAGCGTAGAGACAAAATGCTAACTCACGACCGCTCCAAGGAACGCGCCACTGTTGAAGAAGTTTTCGACCAAACTACCCGCATGGTAGTCTTTGACATGCTCAATAGCGGCATTTTGTATGAGCTTAATGGCGCGGTGAGTTCAGGCAAAGAAGCAAAAGTGTACTGGGGCACCAACAAAGAAGGCACCGACTTAGCTGTGAAGATTTACTTAACGTCCTCTGCAGAATTCAAGAAGGGTATGCACAAATACATTGAAGGCGACCCACGATTCAAAGATGTCAAGCATGACACCCGCTCATTGATGGCAGTTTGGGCACAGAAAGAGTTTCGCAATCTAGGGGAAGCTGACGCTGCAAAGGTGCGTGTTCCAAAACCCATCGCAGTCAAAAGCAACATTGTTGTTATGGAGTTTATCGGGAAAGACGGAGTTAGCGCCCCATCGCTTAAAGAGCAGCCCCCAGCTAACCCAGAAAAAGTCTACAAAATAATCGTAACCTACATAAAAAGGCTCTACCAAAAAGCCAAGATCGTCCACGGCGACCTAAGCGAATACAACATTATGATGTGGAAGGGCAAACCAGTGGTTTTTGACGTTTCTCAATCCGTATCCCTTCAGCATCCTTTGGCTGACTTCATGTTGCGGCGGGATTTGGAGAATGTAAATAGGTTCTTTAAGCGGTTAGACGTTGATGTTTACCCAGTTGAAGAATTATACAAGAAGGTTGTTGGTAAGTAATGTCTGGTCCAGATACTTTTGTGAAAATTCCTAAAGACCGAGTGGGCACACTGATTGGTCCTGAAGGCAAAGTGAAACAGGAAATCGAAGCAAAACTCAACGTCAAGGTCGATATTGACAAGGAAGGCAGCGTAACAATAGCACTCCCTGAAAACGCGCCCGACCCATCCTTACTTCTGAAGGCCAAAGATGTAGTAACAGCCATCGGAAGAGGATTCACTCCTGAGACTGCTTTTCGTCTGATCCGTAATGAAGACGAAATTTTCGACATGATTGATCTGCGCCTAATTTTTGGGCGTTCCGAATCAGACATTAAACGCATAAAGGGCAGAATAATCGGCACCGAAGGCAAAACACGAAAACTAATCGAAGAATTAACAGAAGCTGACGTTGTTGTTTATGGTCACACAGTGGGGATTATTGGCAGTTTTGAGGAGGCCGATGCTGCACGCAACGCGGTTCAAATGATTGTCGAAGGCTGTGAGCACCATACAGTCTACAATTACTTGCAGAAGAAGCGCACAGAATTAAAGAAGCAGAAACTTGACCTGTGGGAAAAACCGCCAGAAGACAAATAATTTTCTTTTTTTTACTAATTTTCGACAAATGGTTGACGAAGTCAAGGTCACTTTAGAGTTAGGAGTGTTGCTTAACAGTTTTCGTAACCGATAATGTTGGGGTCGATCAGCTCTTCAAGCTATGCCCAGCGGAACGGCCACTTTGAACGTTGAAAGAGCTCTGTTGAGAACACCTTGTAGTGCTTAACTTGTGGGGGTCTATCGATTAAATCTTGACTCTTTTGACCGCTTGGGAGAAAACGTCTTTTTCTGATCGATCTAAGGTTTCCTGGTCTATCCACAGCGTAAGGATTGTTACCGCGTTTGGGTCATCGTCATCAACCAAGTGAGATGGCTCCACGGAACCCCTCTGTTTGATGCGCTAAAGTGTTAAGGAGCAAGTCAAGTTCGGAAAAACCTTTTTCGCCTTTGCCTTCTTTAAAATGCCAAACAGACATTCTAGCTAAAACCAAAACAAGTCACCAAATAAACATCTAGCAGTTCCTTTCTTATATAGCTTAAAGATGCACAAAAGTAAACGATGTTTAGCTGAATTCTTTATTTAAAAATCATAAATGTTATACTTCCTTCTCAACGATTGAGCTTACGAGAAAATATGCGTAAGTACTTGACCATCATTATTCTGATCACGTTTGCTATTGTTCTAAATTGTGCTGTACTGGGCATATTAATCCCCCAACCAACTGCTCATAACGATGACATCCCAAAATCTATGATTATGGGTAGCATTGTTCTTACATTTCCCAACTCCGCAACGGATAACCCTAACATTTCCAACCCCTATCCCCCATCCAATACTGACAAATTAACCATAACAAACGTACAAACCAATCTAACAACATGTTCCTTTTTGGTTTCAATCTCCAACTTTGATTCATCAACAGTAGAAATTACTGACGTCTATGTCAACAATTATCCAGCAAACTTTGAAAAAAACATAACCGTGCCAAAAAATTCCACTATAGAGGTGCTTTTGACTTTAGCGGATGGCATAACATTTGCCAATACCTACCAAATCAGGATTCTATCTTCAGAAGGACAATCGGCTGTATTCTACAAAATGATTGTTTAAAGTAATAGTCCAAGCATTAATTGATAATCCTCTATGTTTATATCGCAATTAAAATTGAAAATTAACACAGAATACCGTGAAAGACTATTGGAATTATAAGTAGAATTGTCAAATGCGAAAATCTCCCTTCTATCACTGAATTAGAGCTACACCCTTAGAGAGTAACTTGTTATTAGGTGGGCTCTTTAGACCTATCAACCTGAAGAGTGCACACCAAAAACTTATCATTAAGTTTCAAGGACACACCCTAAACATGACATTAATATTAGTGCTTATACACACATCAACTTAAGGAATTTAGAAAATGTATCTTTCAATACCCCTTATCTTCAATGTCATAGGCGTCATTTTTGAAATAGTGGCTATCGGATGGGCTGCAAGAATGATTTCGTATAGCTTCAAAAAATGGAATCTGCAGCATACAAAGCATGCTTCAAGATCAGATGAAGAGCATTTTAAAGAAGAAAAAAAACAAGAGATCATAATCCTATTCCTTTCTTTAGGTGTGCTTTTTCAGGGAATCGCCGCATTCTTTTGAGAAACGCGTTTGATCGAAGTGGGGGGCTCCTAGAAGGCAAACCTTCAAACTGTTAAATTATCATGTTTGCATTCACGCACTCAAGATCCTCATCATCCTTGCGTCTTCGGGGCCAGAGTCGTCATCGCCCACCCACACAAATGCAACCCAGTCAATCATTAAAGCTTTGGGCTAAAGATTATGAAATAACGTTTAACCGCATAAGCACTATCTTTCCTTACCTTTTTGGCAGATTCATCAGCTGGTTGACTATGATAGGGTTAAACGGTAAGTTACCAAGGTTGTTTATTTATGGTATCTTTTTCAATTTTTGTTTCCGCTGTTAAATGATTATGGATTTCTTTGAGAGCTGAAAACTCGGCCTTCAAGTTACCATTTATGTCTAGGAGAATTTCTGATAGTTCAAAAGAAATTATCCTTAAAATTTGATCAACACTTACTAACACCTTATAGAGAGAAGTCAAGGATATTCCTTAATTACAAAAATGTTCTAACAAGATATCTCGTTTATGAAGGCTCAATAATGAGCCAAAATCCAAAAAGTCATACTCTTCAAAGTTATTTGTTCGCCACTTTAGCGTTGAGCCATGAAATTTTGGTTAAGAAAGTGTTGCTTCTTTGATTGATGCTAAACAGGAAATAAGCCTGATAGTCAGTTTATTTAAAAATGATCAACTTCGATCGATTGCGTAACTTAATTGTCTTTTCTGAATTTCAGATGTGCAAAAGTCTATTTTAGGTTTTGACTTTGCTCCTTTTCTAATTAACTCAGGTGCCTAGCTAAATCAGTCTCAAGTTATCAGCACTAGATTGATATTTTGGCGCTCATAGGGGCACCTTGATTTTATCTATGAAATGAGCTTGTAGCTTGATGATTTTTGGAGTTATGACTGCTTGGCAGTAGGGTTCTTTGGGGTGTTTTTTGTAGTAGTCTTTATGGTAGGTTTCTGCACTGTAGAATACTTTTAGCTGGACGACTTCAGTGACGATGGGTTTGATTCCAGATGCCCTCTTTATTTAATTCTTCAATCAGTTTTTCTGCTACCCCTTTCTGTTCGAGATTATGGTAGAAGATAGCTGACCGGTACTGTGTGCCAACGTCTGCACCTTGACGGTTAAGCGATGTGGGGTCATGCATGGTGAAGAATATCTCAAGGATTTCTTTGTAGCTGATGACTTTGGGGTCAAAATAAATCTGTGCAGCCTCAGCATGCCCCGTGGTGCCTGTAGAAACCTCCTCGTACGAAGGGTTGGGCACGATGCCGCCTGTATAACCAGGCTCGACGCGCTCAACACCCTTCATGATGCTAAACGCTGCCTCAGTACACCAGAAACAACCGCCAGCAAGTGTTGCAACCTCTAAACTTTTATTTTCACTGGGTTGTTGACTCATAAAAAAACAGCCTACAAGGAACTTGCGAATTTCTCACACTTAAGTTTTGTGGCTTCACAAAACAGCAAATTGGTTGCATAAACAATTTTACTTTCCAGCGCCTTTAGCCATTAAGGATTGACTTGGGAACACCTGTTTCTATCCTAAGCAAGATTAAGGTAACTCCTCTGGCAGCGGAAAGCTTCGGGGTCCGCTCCATGTGCACATTAGTTCAGACACCTGATGTAACGGTGCTTTTGGATGCAGGAGTCTCATTGGCGCCTTACCGCTTTAACCTGCCTCCACACCCCATCGAATTCCAAACCATTGCCAATCTACGAAAAAACATCGCCGAAGCAGCCGACAAAGCCCAAGTGACCACGATTAGTCACTACCATTTCGACCACCACACCCCATCTTTCGAGGACTGGGTTGTTAACTGGACCCAAGACAAGAAAACCTCACGACAAATCTACCAAAACAAAACAGTTCTCCTAAAGAATTCAAAGGAAAACATAAACGCTAGCCAACGCCAACGTGCCTGGATGTTCCTAGAAGACAGGTGGCAAACATGCCAAAACGGTGGAGTCGGCAGACGGTAAAACATTCACTTATGGTCAGACAATGTTGCGTTTTTCTGAAGCTGTTCCACATGGCTCCGAGAATTCGATGTTGGGCTGGGTCATAATGGTTGTTGTTGAGGTTGGGGATGAGCGGTTTATGTTTGCACCTGACGTTCAAGGTCCCATGTCAACTCATACGACGCAATTGATTTTGGATACTAAGCCAACGGTGATATATGCTGGGTGGTCCACCGTTTTATCTGGGAGGAATTCGTGTTGAATCAAGTCAGCTCGAGCAAGGGTTGAGAAACCTTGGGCGCATTGTTGAAGAGGTGCCATTGACAATTTTGGAACATCACGCTTTGAGGGATGAATCTTGGCGTCCGAAAATGGAGGAGGTTTTCCAAAAAGCTTCCAAAGCGGAGCATAGGATTGTGACGGCTGCGGAGTATCGTTGGCAAAGAAAACCTTTTTCTTGAATCGACTCGAAAACAACTCTACTAGTGACCATCCACCATCAGCAGAGTTCGAACTGTGGACCAAAACATTGAATAACGAAAAAATCGACAAACCTCCCCTATAAGAGGATTAAATTGATTGAACTGAGCTTAGCTGCTTTCTCCGCAGCGTTCCTGTTAGTTGTTCTGGCGGAAATGGGTGACAAAACTCAGTTTGTAGCCATGACCTTTGCCGCAAAATATAACCCTTTTAAAGTGCTTTTCGCAATTTTTCTTGGGACCGTTGCCAACTTTGCCATAGTCATAGTCATAGGTCAACTCTTAACTGAAATCGTTCCCATCGACGCAATCTCCTTGGTTGCTTCCGTAGCCTTCATCGCTTTTGGGGTGTGGACGGTACGCGAAGAAAAAGCTGAAGAAGGCAACGTCAAGCTTTCACGTTTCGGAGTAGTCGCAACTGTCGGCATTGCCTTTTTTGTTGCTGAGTTGGGAGATAAGACGCAGCTAGCAACCCTAAGTTTAGCTGTTCAATACCAAAGTCCAATCAGCGTTCTAGTCGGCGCAACCTTAGCGATGATAGTTGCTGACGGAATCGGCATCGTCATCGGCGTTGTCTTTTGTAGGCGAATTCCTCAACGTAAATTAAAATGGCTATCGGCAGTCATTTTTGTGTTGTTTGGGTTGGTTGGCGTGTATGAGGTTTTATGGGAAAAGATCGGGTTAGGTTACACTGCCTTAGTTTTGGGGTTGCTGACTGCTTTTTCAATATCTGCGATATACATTATTTCTAAGAGGCAAAAATCAACTGAAGATCCCCAAGTCTGCAAAACGACACTTTGAATGGACCGAAAAGAGTTTTCTATTTTCTCATTTCAAGTGCACAATGCGTTAAGAATCACCGATTTTTCTTCTTATCTTTGGATGTTTTTCTTGGTTTTCCCATTACTGCCGCTTTTTTTAGGTCTAAGGGTGTATTTATGTTAAAGAACGTTTTAAAATCTGGATCTAATTGCTCAATAACCATTGTTGAAATATAACGAACTCCACGTAGCCTTTCAACCATTGCCTGCATGTCCAATTCATTTTCTGCCAATGCCTCTTCAGTAGCTATCAATGCCTGCTTAGTATTATAAACGGCATGTAAAGGTTCGATATCCTGATTTGTCCATCTTGGAACAGCCGCTGCTTTCCCAATGCAACAGTCAAAGAGCAAGGACAAAACCTCTTTCGAAACAAAGGGGCTGTCAAACGGTAGAAGTATC
>CAVZPM010000023.1:0-9446 GCA_963777155.1 Candidatus Bathyarchaeota archaeon | reverse complement strand
TGACCTGTGGGAAAAACTGCCAAAAGACAGATAAAATTCTTTATTATTATCAAATTTTAGGCAGATAGATAACGAAGTCAAAGGTCACTTTAGAACTAGTAGTATTGCTTGACAGTTTTCTTAACCGATAAAGGTATGGTGATTGTTCAAGCTCTTCAAGTTATGCCCAGCGGAAAGGCCACTTTGAACGTTGAAAGAGCTCCGTTGAGAATACCTTGTAGTGCTTGACTTCTGGGGGTCTATCGATTAAATCTTCGACTTTTTTTACCGCTTGGGCGAAAACGTCTTTTTCTGATCGATCTAAGGTTTCTTGGTCTATCCACAGCGTAAGGATTGTTACCGCGTTTGGGTTATCGTCATCAACCAAGGAGATGGCTCCACGGAACCCCTCTGTTTGATGCGCCAAAGTGTTAAGGAGTAAGTCAAGTTCGGAAAAACCTTTTTCGCCTTTGCCTTCTTTAAAATGCCAAACAGACATCCTAGCTAAAACCAAAACAAGTCACCAAATAAACATCTAGCAGTTCCTTTCTTATATAGATTAAAGATGCACAAAAGTAAATGATGTTTAGCTGAATTCTTTATTTAAAAATCATAAATGTTATACTTCATTCTCAACGATTGAGCTTACGAGAAAATATGCGTAAGTACTTGACCATCATTATTCTGATCACGTTTGCTATTGTTCTAAATTGTGCTGTACTGGGCATATTAATCCCCCAACCAACTGCTCATAACGATGACATCCCAAAATCTATGATTATGGGTAGCATTGTTCTTACATTTCCCAACTCTGCAACGGATAACCCTAACATTTCCAACCCCTATCCCCCATCCAATACTGACAAATTAACCATAACAAACGTACAAACCAATCTAACAACATGTTCCTTTTTGGTTTCCATCTCCAACTTTGATTCATCAACAGTAGAAATTACTGACGTCTATGTCAACAATTATCCAGCAAACTTTGAAAAAAACATAACCGTGCCAAAAAATTCCACTATAGAGGTGCTTTTGACTTTAGCGGATGGCATAACATTTGCCAATACCTACCAAATCAGGATTCTATCTTCGGAAGGACAATCGGCCGTATTCTACAAAATGATTGTTTAAAGTAATAGTCCAAACATTAATTGATAATCCTCTATGTTTATAGTAACTTGTTATTAGGTGAGCTCTTCGCAGGTAATTTCAGTTATCAAGGAAAGACTATTAGTGTTTATACACACATCAACTTAAGGAATTTAGAAAATGTATCTTTCAATACCCCTTATCTTCAATGTCATAGGCGTCATTTTTGAAATAGTGGCTATCGGATGGGCTGCAAGAATGATTTCGTATAGCTTCAAAAAATGGAATCTGCAGCATACAAAGCATGCTTCAAGATCAGATGAAGAGCATTTTAAAGAAGAAAAAAAACAAGAGATCATAATCCTATTCCTTTCTTTAGGTGTGCTTTTTCAGGGAATCGCCGCATTCTTTTGAGAAACGCGTTTGATAGAAGTGGGGGGCTCCTAGAAGGCAAACCTTTCAAACTGTTAAATTATCATGTTTGCATTCACGCACTCAAGATCCTCATCATCCTTGCGTCTTCGGGGCCAGAGTCGTCATTGCCCACCCACACAAATGCAACCCAGTCAATCATTAAAGCTTTGGGCTAAAGATTATGAAATAACGTTTAACCGCACAAGAACTATCCTTACTTACCTTTTTGGCAATTCATCAGCTGGATGATTATGATAGGGTTAAAGGTAAGTTACCAAGGTTGTTTAGTTATGGTATCTTTTTCAATTTTTATTCGCTGTTAAATGATTATGGATTTCTTTGAGAGCTGAAAACTCGGCCTTCAAGTTACCATTTATGTCTAGGAGAATTTCTGATAGTTCAAAAGAAATTATCCTCAAAATTTGATCAACACTTACTAACACCTTAACGAGAGAAGCCAAGGCTATTCCTCAATTACAGAAATGTTCTAACAAGATATCTCGTTTATGAAGGCTCAATACTGAGCTAAAATCCAAAAAGTCATACATTTCAAAGTTATTTGTTTGCCTCTATAGCACTCAACCATAAAATTTTGGGTTAAGAAGATTTTGTTCCGTTGAATAATACTATAGGAAAAAAGGTAGAATAAGCCTAATGAGTAGTTTATTTAGAATAATGATCACTTTGGTCGACTGAGTAATTACTTGTCTTTTCAGTTTCAGATGTGCAAAAGCATATTTTGGGTTTTAACTCTGCTTTTTTAGTTAATTAAGGTGCAAGCTAAATCAGTCCAAGTTATTATCCACAATACTGATTGAAATTTAGGCGTTCATAGGGGCATCTTGATTTTATCAATAAAATGAGCTTGTAACTTGATGATTTTTGGAGTTATGATTGCTTGGCAGTAGGGTTCTTTGGGGTGTTTTTTGTAGTAGTCTTTATGGTAGGTTTCTGCACTGTAGAATACCTTTAGCTGGACGACTTCAGTGACGATGGGTTTATTCCAGATGCCCTCTTTATTCAATTCTTCAATCAGCTTTTCTGCTACCCCCTTCTGTTCGAGATTATGGTAGAAGATAGCTGACCGGTACTGTGTGCCAACGTCTGCACCTTGACGGTTAAGCGATGTAGGGTCATGCATGGTGAAGAATATCTCAAGAATTTCTTTGTAACTGATGACTTTGGGGTCAAAATAGATCTGTGCAGCTTCAGCATGTCCGGTGGTGCCTGTAGTAACCTCCTCGTAGGAAGGGTTGGGCACGCTGCCGCCTGTATAACCAGGTTCGACACGCTCAACACCCTTCATAATGCTAAACGCTGCTTCAGTACACCAGAAACAACCGCCAGCAAGCGTTGCCACTTCCAAACTTCTATTTTCACTGGGTTGTTGACTCATAAAAAAACAGCCTACAAGGAACTTGCAAGCATCTCAAACTTAAGGTTTATGGCTTCAAGAAACGGCATCTTGGCTGCATAAACAATTTTACTTTCCGCGCCTTTAGCCATTAAGGATTGACTTGGGAACACCTGTTTCTATCCTAAGTAAGATTAAGGTAACTCCTCTGGCAGCGGAAAGCTTCGGGGTCCGATCCATGTGCACATTAGTTCAGACACCTGATGTAACGGTGCTTCTGGACGCAGGAGTCTCATTGGCGCCTTACCGTTTTAACCTGCCTCCACACCCCATCGAATTCCAAACCATTGCCAATCTTCGAAAAAACATCGCCGAAGCAGCCGGCAAGGCACAAGTGACCACGATTAGTCACTACCATTTTGACCACCACACCCCATCTTTCGAGGACTGGGTTGTTAACTGGACCCAAGACAAGGAAACCTCACGACAAATCTACGAAAACAAAACAGTTCTCCTAAAAGATTCAAGGGAAAATACAAACGCTATCCAACGCCAACGTGCCTGGATGTTTCTGCAGACAGGTGGCAAACATGCCAAAACAGTGGAGTCGGCAGACGGTAAAACCTTCACTTATGGTCAGACAATGTTGCATTTTTCTGAAGCTGTTCCACATGGCTCCGAGAATTCGATGCTGGGCTGGGTGCTAATGGTTGTTGTTGAGGTTGGGGATGAGCGGTTTATGTTTGCTCCCGACGTTCAAGGTCCCATGTCAACTCATACAACGCAATTGATTTTGGATACTAAGCCAACGGTGATATTGCTGGGTGGTCCACCGTTTTATCTGGGAGGAATTCGTGTTGAATTAAGCCAGCTTGAACAAGGGTTGAGAAACCTTGGGCGCATTGTTGAAGTGGTGCCTTTGACAGTTTTGGAACATCACGCTTTGAGAGATGAATCTTGGCGTCTGAAAATGGAGCGAGTTTTCCAAAAAGCTTCCAAAGAGAAACATAACATAGTGACGGCTGCGGAGTATGTTGGCAAAGAAAACCTTTTTCTTGAATCGACTCGAAAACAACTCTACAGTAGTTATCCACCATCGGCAGAGTTCAAACTGTGGACCAAAACATTGAATAATGAAAAAATCGGCAAACCTCCTCTATAAGAGGATTAAATTGATTGAACTGAGCTTAGCTGCTTTCTCCGCAGCGTTCCTGTTAGTTGTTCTGGCTGAAATGGGTGATAAAACTCAGTTTGTAGCCATGACCTTTGCCGCAAAATATAACCCTTTTAAAGTGCTTTTTGCAATTTTTCTTGGGACCGTTACTAACTTTGCCATAGTTATAGTTCTATGGAAAAAGATCGGGTTAGGTTATATTACCTTAGTTTTGGGGTTGCTGACTGCTTTTTCAATATCTGCGATATACGTTATTTCTAAGAGGCAAAAATAACTGAAGATCCCCAAGTCTGCAAAACGACGCTTTGAATGGACCGAAAAGATTTTCTATTTTCTCATTTCAAGTGCACAGTGTATTAAGAATCACCGATTTTTCTTCTTATCTTTGGATGTTTTTCTTGGTTTTCCCATTACTGCCGCTTTTTTTAGGTCTAAGGGCGAATTTATGTTAAAGAACGTTTTAAAATCTGGATCTAATTGCTCAATGACCATTGTTGAAATATAGCGAACTCCACGTAGCCTTTCAACCACTGCCTGCATGTCCACTTCATTTTCTGCCAATGCCTCTTCAGTAGCTACCAATGCCTGCTTAGTATTATACACAGCATGTAAAGGTTCGATATCCTGATTTGTCCATCTTGGAACAGCCGCTGCTTTCCCAATACAACAGTCAAAGAGCAAGGACAAAACCTCTTTCGAAACAAAGGGGCTGTCAAACGGTAAAAGCACCGAGTACTCGCCATTTGCTTCTTCAAACCCGGTTAAAGCTCCAACCAAAGGACCCTTGGATTCTCGGATGTCAACGGCAAACCTGACTTCCTCAGAAACCAGTTTCGCATAAGTGTCTGCACGGGCTTGAGTATTCGTTACAACTATAATTTCCTCGACAAGACCCTCCACCGCGTCAATAACATGGCTCAGAAGCGGTTTGCCATCCAACTCCAAAACACCCTTATCGGTATTAAATCGAGTAGAGGAACCACCCGCCAAAATAATAGCTGACTTATCCAACAAATACATCTCCAAACAGGAAATTCTAGCATAGGTAGTGTTGTTTAAGCTTTTTGTTGAAGAAAGGAAAAGAAAGTTTTGGTTAATTTATTTCGTCATTATCTATTTTTCGAGCCATCTCTGCCACAATCTTTGTGAAGGGGTGATCTGGTTTATCCTGGACAAAAATCAGGTTTCCCTCGGCGCGAAGAATTTCACAGAAGCACGGAACCATTCCAAGCAGTGGCACTTGATAGTCAATTTTGATCTTATTTTGCATCTCGGTTTTTTTAGCGGTTGCTGAGGGATCTAACACCTTGTTTAAAACCAAACCCGTTTTCTTCTCGAATAAGTTGTAGAGTTCAGCCAGCATGCGTTTTGTTCCGTCAACGTCGGATCGGTCGCCTGTTGTCGCTACCGTCACAAAGTCCGCGGCTACTATAGCGTTAATGGATGAATATTGCAGTCCTGGGCTTGTGTCAAAGACTAGGTAATCGAACTTTTGGTCTCTTAGCATTGTTTCCCTTAAAGCGAGGAGTCGGCCTAAGGCGCGCATTTCCCATTTTCTATCTTTTGACGACATGTCACGGATGGCTTCGGTCGATGGGTTTGCTAAGCACGCGTAGAATTTGCCGTTCCCGGATAGCCTGCTGCTTAAATCGATTAAGGTTTTGTCTATTTCACAGGTGTTGTTTAGGTAATCGTTTAGCCAGTGGTCTGCATTTGGGGTTTTTAGGATTGCGAATAAGCTTGGGGCTCGAAAGTCAAGGTCAAATATGCAGACTTTCTTTCCCATTTTTGCGAATGTTGCTGACAAATTGACGGATAGCGATGTTTTACCTGTTCCGCCTTTGTAGGAATGTACAGCGATTATTTTGCTCATGGTATTCAACTCTGAGTTTCTTTCTCTATGAAAAAGTAGGCTTTCCTACCTTTTCGCTCTTTCTTTAGGTAACCCATAATGACTAGTTGATTAAGGTAAGCGCTCTCTACTGCTCTTGCCCGGGTTGTTTGTTTAGAGATTTCTTCAGCTGTTGCTCTAGTGCACCTGCAAATGGTCATGGCTGTTTTGCGTAAGTGATCAGGCATAGATAGAAGCGTCATTACATCTAATGATGCGTCGGGTAGGGATAGGACACCTTTTTGGTTGTTGTTGCCGTTTCCGTTCTTTTGGATTTCAATCATGATTTCCATCTTGTCGTTTAGTTTCTCGAGGCTTTCTTCTATTTTTTCTAGAATGTTTAAGGGTTTTTTATTTGAGAGTTCATTTCTAATCAAGCAATATCCCCGAGTTGTTTTTCATGTGTACAGTTTGAATAGCTTAAGCTGTTTTGTATTTATTAAGTCTTGCGATACATTACTATTTATTTTGGATAAACAAAAAGCAACCCAGAAAATACAGAAAAATTACATTTAAACCAAAGATTGTTAAAACTGGAAATTTAGTAGGGAATAGGAGTCTGAGTCCTTGCTTCCTCTACAATGGGCAATACTTGTTTTAATTCCTTAAAGTATTTCAGAACAGTAATACCCCGTTGAGTAACAGCGAAAACTACCCTTGCTTTTCCTATAGTGCGTTCTTCCACTAAACCCTGTTTTATGAGAAATTCAAGGTATTCTTTTAGGATGCTGCAGTTAACGTTTGCTTTGTACATGACGTGTGTTAACTTTAGCGGTCCACGATGGGCAAGCACTGAAAGGATGTCTACATACATTTCGAGTTTTGATCGACGCACTTTGTGTTCCTCTTTTTTTGTTTAAATGAGCTGTTTGATTATAAATCATTTATGTATTAGAAATCAATAGTTTTATCCATCTCAGCCTTCAATAAGCCTTTTTTATAGATGCATTGTTTAACACGTTTAATCTATTTTCGAATGCCGTAACCAGGTCATCTAGCAGTATTTCACGCAATTCGGTTGACAAACAGTTGATTTCCCTATCAAACGCGTTCGCTAATTTAGCTTCCAGTTCTTTTCTATCTTTATCTGCAAATTGCTTCATTTTTTATTCATTTCCTCCCAAATCTATTGACAACCAGAATAGTTGAAGGTATATAACTCACTTATGAAAGCAACCTATATATCAAAAATTAGTACCTAAAAACAAAACTTTGCCATTGAACCCCAAGTATTGATCAATTTTTGACTACTAAGCGTCTGCACGGGCTTGAGTGTTCGTTACAACGATGACTTCCTCGACAAGACCCTCCACCGCGTCAACGACATGGCTCAGAAGCGGTTTCGCCATCCAACTCCAAAACGCCCTTATCGGTAGTCAATCCAGTAGAGGCGCCGCCCGCCAAAATAATTGCTGACCTATCCAAACAAAGCATCTCCAAACAGGAAATTTATCGTGCGCCGTATTGTTAAAGCTTTTTCATCAAGAAAACAAAAGAGAAGCGGCTAATTTACTTCGTTATTCTCTATTTTCCTAGCCATCTCAGCCACGATCTTTGTGAATGGATGATCAGGTTTATCCTGGACAAAGATCAGGTTACCTTCAGCACGAAGAATTTCACAGAAGCATGGCACCATTCCCAACAGCGGCACTTGGTAGTCGGTTTTGACCTTGTTTGGCATCTCGGTTCTTTTCGCGGTAGCTGAGGGATCGAGGACTTTGTTAAGCACTAAACCTGTCTTCTTCTCGAATAGATTGTAGAGTTCAGCTAGCATGCGTTTTGTTCCGTCTACGTCTGATCGGTCCCCAGTTGTTGCAACGACTACGAAGTCCGCTGCGACAATGGCGTTGATGGATGAGTACTGCAATCCTGGGCTTGTGTCAAAGATTAAGTAGTCGAATTTTTGGTCCCGAAGCAAGGTTTCCTTAAAGCGTAAGAGTCTGCCTAAGGCACGCATTTCCCATTTGCGATCTTTTGCTGACATGTCGCGGATGGCTTCTGTAGAAGGGTTTGCTAGGCAAGCGTAGAATTTGCCGTTTCCGGATATCCTGCTGCTTAAATCGATTAGGGCTTTGTCTATTTCGCAGGTGTTGTTAAGGTAATCGTTTAGCCAGTATTCTGCATTTGGAGTTTTTAGGATAGCGAATAAGCTTGGAGCACGAAAGTCAAGGTCAAATATGCAGACTTTTTTTCCGTCTTTGCAAATGTTGCTGCCAAATTCACTGATAGCGATGTTTTTCCAGTTCCGCCTTTGTAGGAGTGTACAGCGATTATTTTGCTCATTGTATTCAACTCTGTGTTTCTCTATCAACGAAGAAGTAGGCTTTTCTGCCTTTACGCTCTTTCTTGAGGTAACCCATAATCACGAGTTGATTAAGATAAGCGCTTTCTACAGCTCGTGCCCGGGTTGTTTGCTCGGAGATTTCTTCTGCTGTTGCTCTGTGCACCTGCAAATAGTCATGGCTGTCTTTCGTAAATGATCAGGCATAGATAGAAGAGTCATAACATCTAATGATGCATCCGGCAACGTAGGGCAGCTTTTTGGTTGTTGTTGCCGTTTCCGTTCTTTTGAATTTCAATCATTACTTCCATTTTATCGTTTAGCCTCTCGAGGTTTTCTTCTATTTTTTCTAGAATGTTCAAGGGTTTTTTGCCTGAGAGTTCCTTTCTTATCAACGTTTCCCCGAGTTGTTTTTCTTGTGTACAGTTTGAATAGCTTAAACTGTTGTGTATTTATTAAGTCTTACGAAACATTAGTACTTATTTTGGATACAACAAAACAACATATAAAACCCTCGAAAATTAAAGACAAAATTAAATTAAAAACAAGGGTTAAAATAATGGAGATTTAGTAGGGAATCGGCGCTTGGTTCCTTGCTTCTTCAACTATAGGCAGCACTTGTTTCAGTTCTTTAAAGTATTTCAGTACAGTAATGCCTCGTTGAGTTACTGCGTAAACTACCGTCTTTTACCGACAGTTCGCTCTTCCACTAAACCTTGCTTGATTAGGAAGTCCAAGTACTCTTTGAGTACGCTGCAGTTAACGTTTGCTTTGTACATTACGTGAGTTAGTTTCAGTGGCCCTCGCTGAGCCAGTACCTTGAGGATGTCGACATACATTTCAAGTTTGGAACGTCTCATTTGTGCTCCTCTTTTTTGCCATATTCGTTGTTTCATTATAAAGCTTTTATGTATTACAAATCAGTATTTTTTGCCATCTCAACTGTTAATCGGCAGTTTTTCGTGCATTGTTTAACACATTTAATCTATTTTCGAAGGCTGTAACCATGTCATCTATCAGTATTTCACGCAATTCGGTCGACAAATTGTTGATTTCTTCATTAAACACATTCGCTAATTTTGCTTCTAATTCTTTTCTATCTTTATCCGCAAATTGCTTCATTCACACATATCCTCCCAAATCTATTGACAACCAGAATGGGTGAAGGTATATAACTCACTTATGAAGGCAACCTATGAATCAGAAATTAGTACCTAAAAACAAAAGTCTGCAATTTAACCCCGCATATTGGTCGATTTTT